>NZ_JASGDQ010000046.1:0-2665 GCF_047607185.1 Nocardioides sp.
GTCCCACGCAGTGGGGCGCAAGGCGCCGAAACGAGCGATACCGGGGTTGTCTCGTGAGTTTCGGCGCCGCCGCGAGCCGCTGTGTGGGGCGTCGCGCAGTAGGTCAGGGCTTCTTAGACACGTTCTCACTCCGCGACGGGTCTGAGGTGAACCACGTCACCTGCTCCCACGGCTCGGACACCGACATCGGTCTCGACCAGCAGTCGGCCGGTGGCGTCGATGTCCAGCGCCAGGCCCTCCAGCGCGCCGCCGCCCGGCAGCTCGGCGCGGACCCGGCGGCCCAGCGTCACGCTCAGCTCGCGGTACGCCGCTCGGGCGCTGTCGGGGTCGGCGACCCAGTCCGCGTAGTGCTCGGACAGGCTTCGCAGCAGGCCGATCAGCACGGCCGTGCGGTCCACCGGCCCGCCCCGCTCGATCTCCAGCGAGGTGGCCGTGCCGGTGGGCAGCTCGGCGGCGGTCAGCGAGGTGTTGAGGCCGATCCCGACGATGGCGGCCGGCCCTGCTCCGAGCGAGGGGGCGGTCTCCACGCGCTCGACCAGGATGCCGCAGACCTTCCGCTCATCCCCCTCCCGGGACCGGATCAGCACGTCGTTGGGCCACTTGACCCCGGCGTCGTACCCCTCCTCTCGGAGCGCGCTGCTGACCGCCAGCCCGGTCAGCAGCGGCAGCCAGGGCCAGCGCCGGGCCTCGACCTCGGGGCGCAGCAGCACCGAGAAGGTCAGCGCGGAGCGGGCCGGGGTCTCCCAGCTGCGGTCGAGGCGCCCCCGGCCGGCGGTCTGGTGCTCGGTCACGACGACCAGCCCGTGCGGAGCGCCCGCGCGCGCCCGCTCGGCGACGACGGCGTTGGTGGAGGGGGTCTCGGGGATGACCTCCACCACCCAGTCGGCACTCGGCCCGATTGCCGGTCTAGTGGTGATCCTCACAGGATCGAGTGGCTCCCGCCCATACGTGTCGCGCGTCACGGGGACTAGGGTGCCAGGTTGTGAGTGCACAGCCTGACGAGCCCCGCATCGATCTCCACACCACGGCCGGCAAGCTGGCCGACCTGGAGCGCCGCATCGACGAGGCGGTCCATGCCGGCTCCGCCAAGGCGGTCGAGAAGCAGCATGCCAAGGGCAGGAAGACGGCCCGCGAGCGGATCGAGCTGCTCTTCGACGAGGGCTCCTTCGTCGAGCTCGACGAGCTGGCCCGGCACCGCTCGACCAACTTCGGGCTGGAGAGGACCAGGCCGTACGGCGACGGCGTCATCACCGGCTATGGCACCATCGACGGCCGCCAGGTGTGCGTGTTCTCCCAGGACTTCACCGTCTTCGGCGGCTCGCTGGGCGAGGTCTACGGCGAGAAGATCACCAAGGTCATGGACCTGGCCATCAAGACCGGCTCGCCGATCATCGGCATCAACGAGGGTGCCGGCGCCCGGATCCAGGAGGGCGTGGTCTCCCTCGGCCTCTACGGCGAGATCTTCCGCCGCAATGTGCACGCCTCCGGCGTCATCCCGCAGATCAGCCTGATCATGGGCAACTGCGCCGGCGGCCACGTCTACTCCCCCGCCGTCACCGACTTCACCGTCATGGTCGACGGCACCTCGGGGATGTTCATCACCGGCCCTGACGTGATCAAGACCGTCACCGGCGAGGACGTCACCATGGAGGAGCTCGGCGGCGCCCGCACCCACAACACCAAGTCGGGCAACGCCCACTACATGGGTGCCGACGAGGAGGACGCCATCGAGTACGTCAAGGCGCTGCTCTCCTACCTGCCGCAGAACAACCTCGACGAGCCGCCGTCGTACACCGTGACGGCGGACCTGGAGGTCACCGACGAGGACCGGGCGCTGGACACCATCATCCCGGACTCGCCGAACCAGCCCTACGACATGCACGACGTGATCGGCACGGTGCTCGACGACGGCGAGTTCCTCGAGGTGCAGCCGCTGTTCGCGCCCAATATCATCGTCGGCTTCGGCCGGGTCGAGGGCCGCAGCGTCGGCATCGTGGCCAACCAGCCGATGCAGTTCGCCGGCACGCTGGACATCGACGCCTCGGAGAAGGCCGCCCGGTTCGTGCGCACCTGCGACGCGTTCAACGTCCCGGTCATCACCTTCGTGGACGTGCCCGGCTTCCTGCCCGGCACCGACCAGGAGTGGAACGGCATCATCCGCCGCGGCGCCAAGCTGATCTACGCCTACGCCGAGGCCACCGTCCCGCTCGTCACCATCATCACCCGCAAGGCCTACGGCGGCGCGTACGACGTGATGGGCTCCAAGCACCTCGGTGCCGACGTCAACCTCTCCTGGCCGACCGGGCAGATCGCCGTCATGGGCGCCCAGGGGGCGGCGAATATCGTCTACCGGCGCGAGCTCGCCTCGATCGCCGAGTCGGGCGGCTCCCCCGAACAGGTCGAGGCCCGCCGGGCCGAGCTCATCGACGAGTACGAGACCACGCTCGCCAACCCCTATATCGCCGCCGAGCGGGGCTATGTCGACGCCGTCATCGCCCCCCACGAGACCCGGGCCGAGATCGTCCGGGCGCTGCGGCTGCTGAAGACCAAGCGGGAGACGCTGCCGCCCAAGAAGCACGGGAACATCCCGCTCTGAGCGAAGCTCAGAATCCGGTGAGCGGTCGCAAACTGACACGGAGCGCAGGCGCGGAGTGTCAGTTTGCGA
>NZ_JASGDQ010000047.1:0-15350 GCF_047607185.1 Nocardioides sp.
AGAGTTACGGCGGCCATAGCGATATGGGAAACACCCGGTCCCATCCCGAACCCGGAAGTTAAGCCTGTCAGCGCCGATGGTACTGCAACCGCGAGGTTGTGGGAGAGTAGGACGCCGCCGGACAAAATTTGCGCAGGGCCATCCCTTAGGGGATGGCCCTGCTGCCATTTCGGGGCCCAGCGGTGCTCCGCGATTTGTGAGTCTGTGGCGCGAATTGGCCAAGAATCGTCCACAGCGGGCGCTTGACCACCCGTTTTCCACAGGCGATCACCCCGCTGCCGTTGCCTGTCGGTGCCAGTCGGTTCGCTGGTCACAGGAGGTGATCTGCCGTGACGGTGCAGAGCGAGGAGAGGGCGACGCCGGAGAGCGTCAACGAGGTCAGACTGCGAGGACGCATCAGCGTCGATCCGGAGGAGCGCGGAGTCCCGAGCGGCGACCGGTTGCTGACGTTCCGCGTGATCGTGGATCGGCCACCAGAGGCGCGACGCGGCCGACGGAGCGTGGACGTGCTCGACTGCACGGTGTGGCGGCCGGCTGCGCGCAAGCATGTCAGGCGATGGCGGGCCGGGGACGTCGTGGAGGTCGAGGGCGCACTGCGAAGACGGTTCTACCGTCTCGGCACGACAACCGGCTCGCGGGTGGAGATCGAGGTGATGTCCGGTCGTCTCATTCGTCGTCGAGCGAGCGCATGAGCACGCCGAGATTGGGCTTGGGCTGGAACGATGTCGCCTTCTCCGGCAGCAGCCGCCCCTCGGCCACGGTGAGCAGCACCTGCTCCATGGTCGGCGCCGGCAGCAGCACGGCGGTGCCACGACGGCGGGCGCTCAACGCCAGCGCCTCCTCGGTGGTGTGGTGGTAGCCGATCCGGCGGGGGCCACGCGGCAGCGAGGGCAGCACCGCCTCGTGCAGCACCTCCACCACGGTGCGGTCCGGACGCGCCGGCAGTCGCAGCGTGGCCCAGCCGCGCCCGTCATTGGCGACGAGGGTGTCATCGCTGACGTCATTGCCGCACGGTGCCGGCCGATACTCGAAGGTCAACCCGGCAGCAGTAGCGGCCGCCTGAAGATCGGCCAGCGTGACTCCGTCGAGGAAGCGGTGGATGGCCCGTAGCTGCAACGGCGTGTCGCGCTGGTCGATAAGCATGGCCAGGCCGCGATCGGCCGGTGTGCCGGGGTGGCGGGCCTGCACCCGCAGATAGGCGGCATAGCGGTGGTGACCGTCGGCGATCACCGCCCGAGCGCCAGCGATCTCGGCGGCGATCTCGGCGAGAGAGGTGGTGTCGCGAATCGCCCAGATCCGGTGTCGCTGGCCCGAGCGGTCCTCGAACTGGCGTGACGGCGGCGCAGCGGCGATCGTCGTGACGGTCTCGCGCAGCGATGCCGAGCCGCGGTGCGCCAGCAGGATCGGCGCCGGGTGCAGGTGCATCTCCTCCATCCTGTCGGCGAGCTCGTCGGCTTGGGCGGGATGGATGCCCTCGTGCGGCAGCACCGCCCGATCGGCGCCGACGACAGCCCGGCGAGTCAGGTCGAGCGCGCCGACCAGGCCGCGGACCGTGTCGCCGCCCGAGCTGAACTCGTGGAGGTAGACCGCGGCACGATCGTCGACCGAGATGCGACCACGCTCGTGCCACTGTCGGAACCGACCGGCCACCGCTGCGTACGGTCGAGCGAAGAGCCGGGCGCTGGCCGGGTCCCCGATCCGCGACGGCCGGAACATGTGGGCGAAGAACGGCTCGAGCAGCAGCGGCGCGGCCAGATGAGGAGGAGTCACGACGGTGTCCGCCCGATCTCGCACCGCCACGTCCATCAGACCATCCTAGGGAAGTGCTGATCAATCCCGCCCGCGGCGCCATCGATTCAGCACTTGCCTCGTGATCGGGCCACGGTCGCAGGGATCGCTAGGGTGACCACATGCTGGGACCCTCGCCCGTGCCGCTGACCAGTGCCTACGACCTTGCGATGCTCGACCTGGACGGCGTCGTCTACATCAGCGGCTCGGCCGTCGCCGGCGCTCCGGAGGCGCTCAGCGCTGCCCGGGCGGCGGGCCTGCGGCTCGCGTTCATCACCAACAACGCGTCCCGGCCGCCCGAGACGGTGGCGCGGCAGCTGACCGGCCTCGGAGTCCCGGCCGACGCCACCGACGTCGTGACCTCGGCACAGGCCGCCGCCCGGGTTCTGCGACAGCGGCTGGGCGACGGCGCCAGGGTGGTCTGCCTCGGAGCCGCTGGACTCCGCGAGGCGTTGGCGGCCGAGACGCTGGTCCCGGTTGGGGCGGAGGATGATGCGGCTGCCGTTGCGACCGGCTACGGACCCGAGATCCCGTGGCGCGACATCATGCGCGCAGCGGTCCGGATCCGCGACGGCCTCTGGTGGGTCGCCAGCAACACCGACATGAGCATCCCGACCGACTACGGGACCGCACCGGGCCACGGCGTGTTGGTCGACACCCTGCGCCGCTTCACCGGGGTGGAGCCGGTCGTCGCGGGAAAGCCGGCCAGGCCGCTGCTCGACGAGACGGTACGACGCGTCGGCGGCCGCCGGCCGCTGATGGTGGGCGACCGACTCGACACCGACATCGCCGGCGCCCACAACAGCGGACTCGACTCCCTGCTGGTCCTTACCGGCGTCACCGGTCTGCCAGAGCTGCTGTCGGCGCGACCGAACGAGCGGCCGACGTACCTCTCGCCGGACCTGGGTGGCCTGGGCATCGCCCATCCGGCACCCGAGCCGGCCGGGGAGACGACCCGCCTCGGCGGTTGGACCGCTCGCATCGACGGCGGCCGGGCCGTTGTCGAGGGTGCCGGTGATGTCGCGGACTGGTGGCGCGTGGTCGCGGTCGCCGGCTGGCGACACCTCGACGCCACCGGCACGCCGGCGACCGCCGAGGGCCTGCACGCCCCGGTAATCTACGCGCTATGAGCGAGGGAGACGAGCCCGCTGCCACGGCCGAGGACGAGCTCGCCGGCGAGCCGGTCCGCACCGGCGTCGCCGCCGTGGACGCCGTGCTGGCCGAGGTCGACGGGATCGGCGACCTGCCGCTGGAGGAGCACGTCGGCGTCTTCGAGCGCGCTCACGACCAGCTGCGCCGGGCCCTCGACGCCGACCCGGACAGTCCGGCCTGAGCCGGACCCATCACCGTGCCGCCACGACGACTGCGCCTCGACGCCGAGCTGGTGCGTCGCAAGCTCGCCCGCTCCCGGGAGCACGCCAGCGAGCTGATCGCCGCGCAACGGGTGAGCGTCGGCGGCACCCTCGCCACCAAGCCGGCCACCGGGGTGACGACCGACGTGGCGATCGTGGTCAAGGACGACCCGCTGACACCCGACTACGTCTCCCGGGGCGCGCACAAGCTGGCCGGCGCGCTGGCTGCGTTCGCACCGCTCGGACTGCGTGTGTCCGGTCGACGCTGTCTCGACGCCGGCGCCTCGACGGGCGGCTTCACCGATGTGCTGCTCCGCAACGGCGCCGCCCGGGTGGTGGCGGTCGACGTGGGCTACGGCCAACTGGCCTGGAAGCTGCGTCAGGACGAGCGGGTGGAGGTCCACGACCGCACCAATGTCCGTGACCTGACCCCCGAGCTGATCGGCGGTCCCGTCGACATGGTCGTCGGCGACCTGTCCTTCATCTCGTTGGCACTCGTGCTCGACCCGCTGCTCGGCGTCACCAGGGACGACGGTGACCTGGCGTTGATGGTCAAGCCGCAGTTCGAGGTGGGCAAGGACCGTGTGGGCAAGGGCGGCGTGGTGCGCGACTCGACGCTGCGGGCCGAGGCGGTCAACGGGGTGGCCGCGGCCGCCGCGATCCGGGGCTGGGGCGCGAGAGCGGTGACCACGAGCCCGCTGCCGGGACCCTCGGGCAATGTGGAGTTCTTCCTGTGGCTGCGCCAGGGTCCGCCGGCGATCGCCGCCGAGGCCATTGCCGATGCGGTCCACCGCAAGGTCGGGTTGGTCCGCGAGATGTCGGCGCCGGATGAGAAGGTTGAGCAGTGAGAGCCACGACGGCATCCGGCCGCGAGCAGGACCGGCACGTCCTCGTCCTCACCCACACCGGGCGAGACGAGGCCCGCGAGGTCGCCCTCGCGTTCTGCAAGGGACTGACCGGGCACGGCATCGTGGTCCGGGTGCCGGCGACCGAGGCCGGCGACCTCGGCATCGACCCGACGGCGTACCGTCCCGCGGTGGAGCTCGCCGAGACGGACGCCGACGCGACCTCGGCCTGCGAGCTGGTCGTCGTGATCGGCGGCGACGGCACCATCCTGCGGGCCGCAGAGATCACCCACGAGACCGGCATCCCGGTGCTCGGCGTCAACCTGGGTCACGTCGGCTTCCTCGCCGAGGCGGAGTACGACGACGTCGAGTCCACCATCGACGCGATCGTGCAGCGCCGCTACGTCGCCGAGGACCGGATGACGCTCGACGTCCGGGTCTTCACCGACGGTGAGGAGGTCTTCCACACCTTCGCGCTCAACGAGGCGAGCGTCGAGAAGGCCGCCCGCGAGCGGATGCTCGAGGTGGTCATCGAGGTCGACGACCGGCCGCTGTCCCGGTTCGGCTGCGACGGGGTGGTCTGTGCCACCCCGACCGGCTCCACCGCCTACAACTTCAGTGCCGGTGGCCCGGTGGTCTGGCCCGGCGTCGAGGCGCTGCTCATGGTCCCGATCAGCGCTCACGCGCTGTTCGCGCGGCCGCTGGTGGTCGCGCCCACCAGCGAGCTCGCGATCGAGGTGATCAGCCGCGCCGACGGCGCCGCGGCGGTGCTGTGGTGCGATGGCCGACGGGCCTTCGACCTGCCCGTCGGCGCCCGCATCGAGGTCACCCGGGGGAGTCACCCGGTCCGGCTGGTGCGCCTCCACGAGGCGCCGTTCACCGACCGGCTGGTCCGCAAGTTCGGCCTCCCCGTGGACGGCTGGCGCGGCGCTGCCGAGCAGCGCAAGCGCGACCGCGGCTCGGCACGACCGAGTGGCGACGGCTCCGCTGCGCAGGAGTGGCCGTGATCGAGGAGCTCCGGATCTCCTCGCTCGGCGTCATCGACGACTCGGTGCTCGAGCTCGGCCCGGGACTCACCGTCATCACCGGGGAGACCGGCGCCGGCAAGACCATGATCGTCACCGCCCTCGGCCTGCTGCTGGGTGGTCGCGCGGACTCCGGCGCCGTCCGGCGAGGCGCCAAGACGGCGCGCGTCGAGGGCATCGTCGTCACCGACCGGCTCGCCGACTTCGCGGCGGCCATCGACGAGGCCGGTGGCGAGGTGGAGGACGACCGGGTCGTGCTGGCCCGGACGATCGCGGCGCAGGGGCGCTCTCGGGCCTTCGCCGGCGGTGCCTCGGTGCCGGTGGCCACGCTCGCCGAGCTGGCCGAGCCGCTGGTAGCGGTCCACGGCCAGTCCGACCAGCACCGGCTGCTCCAGCCACGCGCCCAGCGAGAGGCGCTCGACCGCTTCGGCGGCCCGGCACTGGCCGGCTTGCTGGCGCGCTACCGAGCCCTCTACCACCGGCTGGCCGAGACCGAGCAGGAGCTCGCCGAGGTGTCGGCGACGCAGCGGGAGCGGGCGCGCGAGGCCGACCTGCTGCGCTTCGGCCTCGCCGAGATCGAGGCGCTGGAGCCGCAGCCGGGCGAGGACGCCGCGCTCGCGACGGAGGAGTCCCGGCTCGGCTTCGCCGACACCCTGCGCACCGCCGCCGAGCAGGCCCGCGAGGCGCTCTCCAGCGACGACGGCGCCCCCGATGCCCTCGCCGCGGCCAGCGCGGCCAGGGGTCTGCTGGACGGCGTCCGCGATCACGACGCCGAAGCGGGAGCGCTCGCCGACCGGCTCGCGGAGATCACCTACCTGCTCTCCGATGTCGCGGCCGACATCGCGTCGTACTCCTCCCGGGTCGAGACCGACCCCGCCCGGCTGGCCGCGGTCTCGGAGCGGCGGGCGGCACTGACCGCGCTGACCAGGAAGTACGGCGACACCATCGACGAGGTGCTGGCCTGGGCCACCGAGGCGGCCGAGCGGCTGGTCGACCTCGACGGCACCGACGAGCGGATCGAGCGGCTCGGTGCCGCCCGGGCGAGCCTGCGCGCTGGGCTGGCCGAGGCGGCCGGCGAGCTGTCCGCCGAGCGCACCCGGGCCGCGACCCGACTGGCCGAGCAGGTCACCGGCGAGCTGGTGCTGCTGGCGATGCCGCACGCCCGGCTGAGCGTCGCCGTCCGTCAGGTCGAGGCGCCAGACGGACTCCCGGTGGGCGAGCGGGTGCTGCGCTTCGGCCGCGGCGGCATCGACCAGGTCGAGCTGCTGCTGGCGGCCAACACCGGCAGCGACCCCCGGCCACTGGACAAGGGCGCCTCGGGAGGCGAGCTGTCCCGGGTCATGCTGGCGATCGAGGTGACACTGGCCGGCACCAGCCCGGTGCCCACGTTCGTCTTCGACGAGGTCGACGCCGGCGTGGGCGGCAGCGCCGCGGTCGAGGTCGGCCGACGGCTGGCCCGGCTGGCCCGCTCCGCCCAGGTCTTGGTGGTCACCCATCTGCCCCAGGTGGCGGCCTACGCCGACCGGCACGTGGTCGTGGAGAAGTCGAGCGACGGCACCGTGACCAGCTCCGGCCTCAGCGTCCTCGACGACGCCGGCCGAGAGCGGGAGCTGTCGCGGATGCTGGCCGGTCTCTCCGACTCCGACACCGCCATCGCCCACGCCCGAGAGCTGCTCGAGGTGGCGCGCGCCGGCCGCGGCTGACCCGGTCGGGCGACCTCGAAGACACGCCCGAAAGGGTGCGGGATCCGGCCGGAGCCGGATGCGAGCATGGCACGGTCATGAGACTCACCACGCGTCAACCGCTCCTGCCCGGCGTCACCGGGCCCGTCCGCACCGGCCGTCCGACCCGTTCGCTGCTGCCGCGGCTGGAGCCGGGGGACATCGCCGTCATCGACCATCTCGACCTGGACCGCGGCACCGCCCAAGCGCTGCTGGACGCCGGCGTGGTGGCGGTGGTCAACGCCCAGCAGATGATCTCCGGCCGCTACGCCAACCTCGGCCCGGAGCTGCTTGCCGAGGCAGGCGTCCCGCTGGTCGAGGGAATCGGCGGCTCGGCGTTCGCGCGCCTGGCCGAGACCGAGGACGCTCGCGTCCACGACGGCGGCGTGTACGCCGGCGAGGAGCTGATCGCGCAGGGCCGTGGCCTCGACGCCGAGGCCGTCCGGGCCGCCATGGGCTCGGCCCGCAGCGGGCTGGTGGCTCAGTTGGAGACCTTCGCGCACAACGCCACCGAACTGCTGCGTCGTGAGCAGGACGTGCTGCTGTCGGGCGCCGGGCTGCCGGCCCTGGAGGGCAGGGTCGAGGGTGGCCCCGTGGTCGTCGTCTCCCAGGCCAAGGTCGGCGAGCTCGCCGGCGTCAAGCGCTTCGTCCAGGAGCAGCGTCCGTTGGTGATCGCCGTCGGAGCCGCCGCCGAGCGGCTGCGCAAGAGCCGGATCAAGGCCGATGTCGTGGTCGTGGCCGAGGAGCTGCCGACGGCGAAGGTCCTCCGCGCGGCCTCGGACGTCGTGGTGGTGGAGCGCGCCGGCGGCACCGCGCCGCTGGAGCAGCTCGGCCGGCTCGGCGTCGCCCCGCACGTCGTGACCACCACGGTCTCCGCCGAGGACGTCGCGCTGCTCACCGCCGACGCCGCGAGCCCCAGCGTGATCGTCGGTGTCGGGCTCACCGCCACTCTCGCCGACTTCCTCGACAGCCGGCGCACCGGCCTGGCCGGTGCCTACCTCTCCCGGCTGGTCGCCGGCCCGCGCCTGGTGGACGCCCGCGCCCTGCCCCAGCTCTACACCGGCAAGGTGCGGCCGTGGCACCTCGGTGCGGCCACCGTCCTCGGTCTGGCGGCGGTCGCCGTCTCGGTCGCTGCCACCCCGGTCGGACAGGACTGGGTCGACCAGCTCCTGGGGCTCCTCTGATGAGGGCGGGCTTCACTCTCGTCCTCGCCTGCTTCGCCCTCGCCGCCGGGATAGCGCTCGGCGCAGGCCCACTGGCGGGGGACGACGACACGACGACACCCGCCAAGCAGGCATCGGCGCAGCCACGTCAGCGGGCCGCGAGTGGCCTCGACGACAGCTTCGCGGCGGCGGTGGCGCCGACGCTCTACGACCGCCGCCTGGCCAACCAGACGGTCACCATCCTCGCCCTGCCCGGCGCCGACGAGACGGTCCTCAAGGGCCTCACCGACCAGATCGTCGCGGCCGGGGGAGCGGTCACCAGCCGGGTCACCCTTACCGAGGGCCTCACTGCGCCCGGCGAGAAGTCCATGGTCGACACCCTCGCTACCCAGCTGGCGACCCAGATGGCCGGATCGGCCGACCCCGCCGCGACCACCTACGTCAGGATGGGGCAGCTGCTCGGTACGGCGTTCGCCACCACCGATGCCGCGGCCGCACCGACCCCCGACATCGCCACCATCCGGCAGAGCCTCGTCGCCGGCTCGCTGGCCGACGACGCCGGAACGGCGGCGACCGCACCGCTGGTGCTGGTGGCCACCGGCACGGACCTCGAGGACACCATCGTCACCGGCCTGGTCGAGGGCATCGCCGCCAAGGCGCACGGCGTGGTCGTCGTGGGCGACAGCTTCAGTGGCGACATCGCCGCGGTCCGCGCCACCGGCACGCCGGCGGCTACCGTCGACGGGGTCGAGACCCCGGCCGGCCAGGTCGCCGCCGTACTCGCCCTGGTGCGGCAGATCACCGGTGGCGGCGGCCAATTCGGCGCGTCAGGAATCGATGGTCCTATCCCCGTGGGATAGGCTTGAGGTCCATGAAGTCGGGGACCCAGACCAAGCACATCTTCGTCACCGGCGGCGTCGCCTCCTCCCTCGGCAAGGGGCTGACCGCCTCCAGCCTGGGCCGGCTGCTCCGCTCTCGAGGCCTTCGGGTCACCATGCAGAAGCTCGATCCCTACCTCAACGTGGATCCGGGCACCATGAACCCCTTCCAGCACGGCGAGGTCTTCGTCACCAACGACGGCGCCGAGACCGACCTCGACATCGGCCACTACGAGCGCTTCCTCGACACCGATCTCGCCGGGCTGGCGAATGTGACCACCGGCCAGGTCTACTCCGACGTCATCGCCAAGGAGCGCCGCGGCGACTACCTCGGCGAGACCGTGCAGGTCATTCCACACATCACCAACGAGATCCGCGACCGCATCCTCGCCATGGACGGCCCCGACATCGACGTCGTCATCACCGAGATCGGCGGCACCGTGGGCGACATCGAGTCGCTGCCCTTCCTGGAGGCTGCCCGGCAGACCCGGCAGGCGATCGGCCGGAGCAACGTCTTCTTCGTCCACGTCTCGCTGGTGCCCTATATCGGCCCCTCCAAGGAGCTCAAGACCAAGCCGACCCAGCACTCGGTCGCCGCCTTGCGCCAGGTCGGCATCCAGCCCGACGCCGTCGTGTGCCGCGCCGACCGAGAGCTGCCGCAGGGCATCAAGTCGAAGATCGCGCTGATGTGCGACGTCGACGAGGAGGCGGTGGTCACCGCCGCCGACGCCCCCAGCATCTACGACATCCCCAAGGTGCTGCACCGCGAGGGCCTCGACGCCTACGTCGTACGCCGCCTCGACCTGCCCTTCCGCGACGTCGACTGGACCCTGTGGGACGACCTGCTGCGCCGCGTGCACCACCCCAAGGAGGAGGTCACCATCGGCCTGGTCGGCAAGTACGTCGACCTGCCCGACGCCTACCTCTCGGTCGCCGAGGCGCTGCGGGCCGGCGGCTTCGCCCACGAGGCCAAGGTCGAGATCCGCTGGATCGCCTCCGACGAGTGCGCCACCGAGGCGGGTGCCGCCAAGCACCTCCACGACGTCGACGCCATCGTGGTCCCCGGTGGGTTCGGCGTGCGCG
The DNA here is from genome assembly GCF_047607185.1 of Nocardioides sp. Classification (GTDB taxonomy): domain Bacteria; phylum Actinomycetota; class Actinomycetes; order Propionibacteriales; family Nocardioidaceae; genus Nocardioides. The sequence goes on from NZ_JASGDQ010000047.1 coordinate 9,856, forward strand.
GGTTGGAGGGCAAGCTCGGCGCGCTCACCTACACCCGCACCCACGCCATCCCCACTCTCGGCCTCTGCCTCGGCCTGCAGTGCATGGTCATCGAGTACTCCCGGAAGGTGCTCGGCCTGGCCAAGGCCGACTCCACCGAGTTCGACCCCGACACCCCCGAGCCCGTCATCGCGACCATGGCCGAGCAGGTCGCCTTCGTCGAGGGCGCCGGCGACCTGGGCGGCACCATGCGGCTGGGGCTCTACCCGGCCGCGCTCAAGGAGGGCAGCATCGCCCGTGAGGCCTACGACGGCGAGAGCGTGATCCAGGAGCGCCACCGTCACCGCTACGAGGTCAACAACGCCTACCGCGACCAGCTCGAGGAGGCCGGCCTGGTCTTCTCCGGCACCTCGCCGGACAACAACCTGGTGGAGTTCGTCGAGCTGCCCCGCGACGTTCACCCCTACTACATCGCCACCCAGGCCCACCCGGAGCTGCGCTCCCGGCCGACCCGGCCGCACCCCCTCTTCAAGGGCCTGGTCGGCGCCGCACTGGCCCGCCAGAAGGCGGAGCTGCTTCCCGTCGACACCCGCGGCCTGCACCGCGAGCCGGAGCCCGAGCCGGTCCGGGAGGCCCCGCTGGCCGAGGCCAGCGCTCAGTGAGCGAGCCGGCGCAGGACGTCGAGGAGTCCTGGCCCGTCCTGGGTTCCCGGGACATCCACCGCGACAGCTGGGTCGTGGCGATGCGGCAGGACACCATCACCAGGCCCGAGGGCGGCGAGCCGTTCGACCGGCTGGTGGTCGAGCACCCCGGCGCCGCGATCGTGCTCGCCATCGACGACGAGCACCGGGTGCTGGTGCAGCGGCAGTACCGTCACGCCGTCGGGATGCGGCTCTACCAGCTTCCTGCCGGCGTGCTCGACGAGCCGGGGGAGTCGCCCCTGGAGGTCGCCCAGCGTGAGTTGCGCGAGGAGGCGGAGTACGCCGCCGCGTCCTGGACGCCGCTGTTGGACTACTTCGTCTCGCCCGGCTTCACCAACCAGCGGTTCCACCTCTTCCTGGCTCGCGACCTGAGCCGGGTCGGTCGCGGCGACTTCGAGCCCCATCACGAGGAGCTCGACCTGGTCGCCGAGTGGATCAGGTTCACCGACCTCCTCGACGACGTCACCTCCGGCCGGGTCCGCGACGGCGGCCTGGTGACGGCGGTGCTCGCCTACAACGTGAAGTCGCGACGCGGCGAGCTATGACCGCCTCGACGCTGACACGTGCCGTCCGCACCTATCTCGACCACCTGAGCGTGGAGCGGGGTCTGTCGGCGAACACGCTCGCGGCGTACCGACGTGATCTGAGCCGCTATCTCGACTTCCTCGCGACCGAGGGCATCGAGGATCTCGACGGCATCTCCGAGTCGACGGTCAACGGCTTCGGGACCCGGCTGGCGGAGGGCGACGCCGACCATCCGCCGCTCTCGTCGACCAGCCGGGCCCGGATGGTGGTCGCGGTCCGCGGCTTCCACAAGTTCGCGGTCGCGGACGGCTTCACCGGTGCCGACCCCGCCGCCGCGGTCAAGCCGCCCCGGCCGGCCAAGCGGCTGCCGAAGGCGCTTCCGCTGTCCGACGTGGAGGCGATCCTGGGCGCGGTCCAGACCGAGACGGCGCTCGGACTGCGCGACAAGGCGCTGCTGGAGGTGCTCTACGGCACCGGCGCCCGCATCTCCGAGGCGGTCGGCCTCGACGTCGACGACCTGTCCCTGTCGGACCCTGAGGGAATGGACGGCACGGTGCTGCTGCGCGGCAAGGGCGGCAAGGAGCGGCTGGTCCCGGTCGGCTCCTACGCGCTGGCCGCCGTCGAGGCCTACCTCGTGCGCGGCCGCCCCGAGTTGGTCGGCGCGACGAGCGGCCCGGCGCTCTTCCTCAACGCCCGCGGCGGCCGACTCTCCCGGCAGTCGGCCTGGACCGTCCTGGTCCGTGCCGCCGAGCGCGCTGGGATCACCAGGGACGTCTCGCCGCACACGCTGCGCCACTCCTTCGCGACCCATCTGCTCGACGGCGGCGCCGACGTCCGGGTGGTGCAGGAGCTGCTCGGCCACGCCTCGGTCACCACGACACAGATCTACACCCTCGTCACCGTCGACAACCTCCGTGAGGTCTTCGCCACGGCCCACCCGCGAGCACGATGACCGGACATCCGTGGCCGGCCGCGGGGGCGAGCCCGGAGGCCGTCTACGACGCGGTGACGTCGTACGCCGCCTCGCGCGGGCTGAGCCTCTATCCCCACCAGGACGAGGCGGTGCTCTCGCTGCTCGCCGGCGACAACGTCATCCTGGCGACCCCGACCGGCTCGGGCAAGTCGCTGGTCGCGCTGGCCGGCCACGCCGCGGCGCTCGCCACCGACCGGGTGTCGTTCTACACCGCGCCGATCAAGGCACTGGTGAGCGAGAAGTTCTTCGACCTGTGCGAGGTCTTCGGCGCCGACAACGTCGGGATGCTCACCGGCGACGGATCCGTCAACGCCGACGCGCCGATCATCTGCTGCACCGCCGAGGTGCTGGCCAATATCGCGCTGCGCGAGGGCGCCGGCGCCGATGCCGGCGTGGTGATCATGGACGAGTTCCACTACTACGGCGAGCCCGACCGCGGCTGGGCCTGGCAGGTGCCGCTGCTGGAGCTCACGAGGACGCAGTTTCTTCTCATGTCGGCCACGCTAGGCGACACCACCGACATCGCCGCCGACCTCACCCGGCGCACCGGGCGGGAGACCACCCTCGTCGACCAGGCCGAGCGACCGGTGCCGCTGAGCTTCACCTGGTCGCTGACCCCGCTGGCCGAGACCCTGGAGGAGCTGGTCACCACCGGACAGGCGCCGGTCTACGTCGTCCACTTCACTCAGGCGGCGGCGGTCGAGCACGCCACCTCGCTGCTGAACGCCGGCTGGATCCCGCCGGCCACCGAGGAACTGCGGGACCTGGTCAACGGCGTGCGCTTCGGTGCCGGCTTCGGGAAGACGCTGTCCCGGCTGCTGCGCAAGGGCATCGGCGTCCACCACGCCGGGATGCTCCCTCGCTACCGCCGGCTCGTCGAGCAACTGGCCCAGCTGGGACTGCTGCGGATCGTCTGCGGCACCGACACCCTGGGCGTCGGCATCAACGTGCCGATCCGCACCGTGCTCTTCACCGGGCTGGCGAAGTTCGACGGCCGTCGACAGCGCACGCTGCGGACCCGGGAGTTCCTGCAGATCGCCGGCCGCGCCGGCCGGGCGGGCTTCGACACCGCCGGCTACGTCGTCGTACAGGCTCCCGAGCACGTCATCGAGAACGAGCGCGCCAAGGCCAAGGCCACCGCGAAGAACGCCCAGAACCCCAAGAAGAACTCCAAGCCCAACCTCAAGAAGGCGCCCGACGGGACGGTGGTGTGGACCGAGGCGACCTTCGACAAGCTGGTCGAGGGCCGACCGGAGCCGCTGCAGAGCCGGATGAAGGTCGACAACGCGATGCTGCTCAACGTGGTGGCACGGGAGGAGGACGCCTTCCCGGTGCTGCGGCGGCTGCTCCTGGACAACCACGAGGAGCGCCGGGCCCGGCTGCGGCTGGCCCGACGCGCGCTGCGGCTGGCCCGCTCGCTGGTCGCCTCGGGGGTGCTCCGCCGGCTGGAGTCGGTCGACCAGCTCGGCCGCCGCTACGTCATCACCGAGGAGCTGCCCGCGGACTTCGCGCTCAACCAGCCGCTGGCCCACTTCGCGCTGGCCGCGCTGGAGGTGGTGGAGCCGGCGGCGACGCTCGACGTGCTCTCGGTCGTCGAGGCAGTCCTGGACCCGCCCCGGCAGCTGCTGCTCGCCCAGCAGCACACCCTGCGCGGCGAGCTGATCAACGAGCTCAAGGCCGACGGCGTGGAGTACGACGAGCGGATGGCTCTGGTCGAGGAGGTCACCTGGCCCAAGCCGCTGGCAGACCTCCTGGAGCCGCTCTTCGAGACCTACCGCGAATCCCATCCGTGGCTGCCCGTCGACGCGCTCGACCCCAAGTCGGTCGTGCGGGAGATGTGGGAGCAGGGCATGGGCTTCACCGACCTGATCGGCCGCTACGGGCTGGCCCGGTCCGAGGGCCTGGTGCTGCGCTATCTCACCGACGCCTACAAGACGCTGCTGCACACCGTGCCCGCCTCCCACCACACCGCGGAGCTGGAAGAGCTCGTCGACTGGCTGGGGGAGACGGTGCGGCAGACCGACTCCTCGCTGCTCGACGAGTGGGAGGCGCTGGCCGACCCGGCTCGCGCGCCCGCCGCGGTCGGTCACCACGAGCCGCCGCCCCCGCCCCGGGCGCTGACCGCTCAGACCCGCGCTTTCGCGGTGATGGTCCGCAACGCGATCTGGCGCCGGGTCGAGCTGGTCGCCCGCGACGACGTGCGCGCGCTCGCGGCGCTCGACCGCGCCGACGCCGACCGCCTGGAGGGCTCGCCGGCGATGGACGCGGCCGGCTGGGACGCCGCGCTGGAGGCCTACTACGCCGACCACGACGAGGTGCTGCTCACCGCCGACGCCCGCGGGCCGTCGTACCTCTCGACGTGGGACGAGGGACGCGTCCGCCACGTCCGGCAGACGCTCGCCGACCCCGCCGGCCACCACGACTGGGTCATCGAGGCGCGGGTCGACCTCGACGCCTCCGACACCCTCGGCGAGCTCGCCCTCACGGTCACCGCGATGCGCCGGCTGTGAGCTGGTGGCTCACTGCCGCCTGTGAGCTGGCACGGTTCCGAGGCTGGCAGTGAGGACTCCGCCGACTGACCCGACAGGAATTGTTTTTTCTCGCGCTTTGGTCCGGGCGGGCCGGAATTGTCGGTGGTGGTCGATATCTTGGTTGTTATGACTTCGACCTTTCCAGACGCTGCCGCTTTCGACGCGGCCGATGATCCTGGGAGCGTGCTCGAGGTCTTTCGTTCTTCTCAATCTCGGGTGCGGCGTGAGGAGGCGTTGCAGATCGCGGCGGCCGCGAAGTATGCGTCTTTTCATGAGGTCGATGACTGGACTCGTGCCGCGTCGTTGCTCGACGGGGTGCCGGGTGGGGAGGGTGAGGTGCTGCTCGGTGGTGACGGCTGTGCCTATGTCACCGAGTTCGCTGTCGTCGAGTTCGCGGCGGCGACCGGTCGGTCGACCTCGTCGGGGCGGGTGTTCCTGGCCCAGGCCGTGGAGCTGGTCCACCGCCTCCCGAGGACGTGGGGTCGGGTGAAGGCCGGTCAGGTGGACGGGTGGCGGGCCCGCCGGGTCGCCGAGGCCACCCTCACGCTCCCCCAGGAGGCGGCCGCGTGGGTCGACGTCCACATCGCGAGCCGGGTGGAGCGGGTCGGGGTCACCACCCTCGACCGACTGATCGAGGAGGCATTGGCCCGCTTCGACCCCGAACAACTCGCCGAGGACGAAGCCACGGACCTGGCCGAGCGCCGCGTCGAACTGGTCCGCACCACCACCGGCCGCGCCGCCACCACGAGAGTGGAGGCGGTCCTGGACACCACCGACGCCCTGGAC
>NZ_JASGDQ010000048.1:0-9485 GCF_047607185.1 Nocardioides sp.
ACGTAGGTGAAGTCCGCGACCCACCACTGATCGGGCCGGACGGGGTCGTTCCAGGCACGGTTGATGTGGTCGGGGTGCCGCGCCGCGGCGTCGTTGCCGCGCCGAGTGGTGACGGTGGTGTGCCGGCCCCGGACGACGCCGCTGATGCCACACACGCCCATCAGCCGGGCGACCTGGTCACGACCACGAGCGATGCCGGCCCGGACGGCGGCCTTCCACAGCTTGTGCTGCCCGTAGAGCTTCCGGTTCGCCACCCACAGCCGGTACAGCTCGTGGGCGGCGTACGCCTCGTCGAGCTCGACCGGACTCGGCCCGAAGTTGCGGGCCCGGTGCGCGTAGTAGGTGCTCGCAGCGATCGTGATCCCGTGCTCGCCCACCCCGGACGGCATGTGCGCGAGCGCGGAGTGCTTCAGATCGGCGTGGACCTGCTCGATGACCGCGTGATGGCGGTGGGTCTTGTCCGCCGCCTCGGTGTCGAGGACCTTGGGGTCGGCGGTGGTGAAGAAGGCGTGGAAGCGCCAGGTGTCGAACAGGGTGTCTTGTCCGGCTGCCTTGTTCTTCTCGGCGTTGAAGTCGGGGATCCGTCGCACGATCAGCCGACCGGCCACGCGTTCGGCCTTCTTGGCTGAGGCGAAGGCGGTGAAGCCGACCTCGGCGACCTCGGCTCGGGAGATCCACGTGCCCGTCTCTTCGTCGAAGATGGCGTCGGTGTACTCGATCGGGGTCCACGCCTCGTCGCCGATAGCGGCGATCGCCTTCTTGACCGCGGGGTCCATCCGCACGGTCACCGACACGGCGGCACCGCCCTTGAGGGCGGCGTGGACCGCGGCGCGGCCGTAGAACGCCGAGTCCATCCTCACCAGCACCAGCCGAGTCTTGCCGAGCAACCTGCGAGTCGTTCGGACCGCGTCGCCGACCAGGCGCTTCGCGCCACGCGGTGAGCCGGTCGAGCCCTTGCGGAGTCGTTGGGCCACGATCACCGGCGCACTCGTCGCGGTCGCGAGCGGCACGGTGAGGGTGGCCAGCAGTGCGTTGAGCCCCCGGACACCGGAGTAGCCGAACCCGGCGCCCTGCTTGGTATAGCCGTGGACCTCGATGATCGTGTCATCGACATCGACCAACGCATACCCCGGGTCGGCGTTGGCGTCGGCGACTGTGGCCGAGGTCAGCAGGCGGGTGAGCGCGGCCAACGCGACCAGGAACCGGGAGGCAACCGCGTCGAGCTGGCGGACGTGGCCAAAGGTGAACGCACGCAGGAACGAGCCCAGCGTCGAGGGCGCATACGCCTTGGCGAAGACTCGGCTCATCCCGCCGTGCCGCAGCAGCGCCATGTCATCGATCGAGTCCGCGCCGGCCACCATCCCGCCGACCAGCGAGGCGACCTTCAACCCGGCGTTCGCGCCCTTGTCGGTCGGCACCGTGAGGTGCCCATCAGCCAGGTCCCGGAGCCCGGCCGACTCAGCCAACGCAAGCACCGGGACCAGTCCGCCGGCCGACACGAGATTCGGATCGTCGAACGCGACCGAGGTGCGGCCGAGGGTGTGAGAGAGTCGCATCTTGAAGATGCCCTCCTGAGGTGGGGTGGTTTGGACCGTCGCAAGTCCCAAACTCCCAGCCCAGAAGGGCTTCTTCGCGTCACGGCACGCTCAACACCTCAAAGTCCATCGGTGGATCGAGGCTAAGTGCCATTCGCCTCCCTCGTCCCGTCAGCCTTGACGGCTGCTGAGTCAAACCACTGATCGGCGCGCTCAGCGAGCGCAGAACGCCACCAGAACAACAGCTGGCCGTCGGTCACGCTGAGGGCCTCCTCGATCGACTCGACGAGATCAAGCGGAGGAATCCGACGGCCCCGCTCATAGTCGCTGAGGTTGCTGTGAGCCGAGAGCCCGATGAGCGCCAGGAGTGCCCGCTGCGAAAGGCCCCTCGCCATCCGATGCCGCCGGATCTCTAGACCGAGCCGCACAGCTGCCGGCCAGGGGCGCGGTCCCGGCGACACCGGATCGAGAGTCTCAAGCGCAGCCGCGGCCCCGCGCGAGCGGGGTGGCGGCACCTCGGTCGTCTCTTTGCCGATCACGCCGGCCCCTGGCCATGACCTCTCCACTACGCCTCCCTGAATAGACCGCCCCGTTAGCGATTGGCGGCCGACCCCACCGGCTTCGACGGCCTCCCCCGAAGCCGATGCCAACAGGCCCTCGTTCCGTGTGTCCATCAGCGCTGCCCAGGCAGGGTGGAGGGCCGTCGGCCAAGGGACTCGTTGGTGCCCCTACCTCGCCGCAGTGCGGCCGAGGCGGTCGCCGCGATGCAGGCGCGAGTTCGGGCCTGGACCGGCCTGCCGAGCCCCGCTGCGGTCGCCTGGACGTGTGCGCTTCCCCCGCGGAACATGGTGCCGCGGGTCACGAGTGGTGTTCCTGGCACAGTGCCCTCCTGGCGAGTGACTACCTACCGAGTGCGCCTCGATACCCTTTATCTGCCAGCTGGCATTGCGAATCGAACGGTCCCGGCGAATCTTCTTTCGTGCCAGCAGGGCACCTAGGCCTGGACCAGGCCCCGACGCGCCTCACACTCAGGACACGGCACCAGATCGAGCCCCCTCCGCCGGAGGGTGCAGCGGAACCATCGTCAGTAGCGTCCGCGGCGAGGCTGTTTCGCTCGACCCGGCCCGGCCGACCCGCTGCAGCAGATCCGTGCCAGCCAGGCCGTGCTCCCGCGGGCTCCCGGGCAGCCCCTGCTTGATTTTCGCGTGGTTGTGCGCCGCGTAGTTGTCCATCACCAGGTGCAGCTCGACCGTCCCGGGGCTCCGCGGGTCGCCGGCCAGGTGGGAGCGATGGCCCTAGCCTCGGCGTTTCATGGCTGATCTGCGTGACACGTAGCCGTGCAACGCGAAAGTGCCCGTCCTGCTTGGGAAACTGTGACTTGTCTAGGGTCCAGCAGCCGAGCAGATCGGGCACTTGTCAGGTGAAGCGTAGCAAGCAGTCGCGTCGAGTCATCGTGTCCGCGGACCGTGCGGGGGTGGTGTCGCATGCCGGAGTCGGGTTGCTCCGCGAGATGGCCGAGTACACCGGCCTGGTCGATGGAGTCACCGCCGCGCTCGCGGACACCTACCGCGGCCCCTGGCTGCATGCGCCGGGCCGGGCGTTCACCGATCTCGCGGTCGCGGTCGCTGACGGTGCGGACGTCATCACCGGCATCGCGGTCCTCGGCGACCGGGAGGATCTGCACGGCCCGGTGGCCTCGATGCCCACGACCTGGCGGATTCTGGACAAGGCCGACGCCGATCACCTCCCCGCGCTGCGAACAGCCCGTGCCGGGGCACGCGAACAGGCATGGGCTGCGGGTGCCGGCCCGGACCTGGGCAGTGAGGATTTCGCCGAACTGCTGTTGGACTTCGACGCCACGATCACCATCAGCCACAGCGATAAGGAGAACGCTGCCGCGACCTGGAAGAGGACGTTCGGGTTCCACCCACTATTGTGCTTCCTCGACCGTCCCGACATCGCGGCGGCGAGGCACTCGCAGGTCTGCTGCGGCCCGGGAACGCCGGGTCGAACACCGCCGCCGATCACATCACCGTGCTCGACATGGCGATCGCAGCGTTGCCTGAGCACGCCCGCCCGGTGTTCGACCCCGCGACCGGGCGTTGGGACGGCCAGCGTGTGCTCGCCCGTTCGGATTCGGCTGGAGCGACCCACGCATTCGCCGAGGCGTGTGTCGACCGTGGGGTCGGGTTCTCCTTCGGATTCCCTGTAGATGTACGGATCCAGCGGATCGTCGACGTCATCCCTGACCAGTGCTGGCACCCCGCGATCCAGACCGACGGCGATCTGCGCGAGGGCGCTTGGGTGGCCGAGGCCACCGGCATGATCGACCTCTCCACCTGGCCGACCGGATCGCGGTTGATCCTGCGCAAAGAGCGCCCCCGCCCCGGCGCCCAGCTCACCTTCGCCGACGTCGACGGACACCGGATCACCGCGATCCTCACCAACACCGGGCCAGGTCTGGTGGCCGGGCAGGCTGCCGGACTCGAGCTGCGGCACCGCCAACACGCCCGGGTCGAGGACCGCATCAGGCAGGCGAAGGCCACCGGGCTGCGGAATCTGCCCTGTCGGGCCTGGAACGAGAACGCCGCGTGGCTCGAGGTCGTCCTGACCGCGGTCGACCTCATCGCGTGGACCAAGCTGATCTGCTTCGCCGACGTGGTCGAGCTCGCCCGCTGTGAGATCCACGCGTTCCGCTACCGGACGCTGCACGTCGCCGCCCGCATCACCCGCAGCGCACGCCAGACCCGGCTCCGCATCGATAAGACCTGGCACTGGGCCGTCGAGATCGCCGAGGGCTGCGACCGGCTACGCGCGGCGTTCGCCTGACAACCCGCGACCCGCTCGCCCCGACCCGAGGACCGGAGAACCGGAGCCCGGCAGCGCCAGCCGAGCCAACAGCGACCTCTCCAAGCGCCCCAAGCCCCTCACCAGCGACCAGCACCCGAAACCACCGCCGCTACGCGGCGGCATGAAACGCCGAGGCTAACCTCTCGAGCTGCCTGAGACGCGTAGCCCGGTTCGTGGCCTCGAAGGCGACAACGGTCTGCCTCCCCTCAGACGACGTTGTGAGCGGTTCGACGCAGCGCATCGACCGCGACTACGAGACGGCGGTACGCCTCGAAGTCGCGGGGTTGCCCGATCCAAGCGGACGCAGCAATCGCCACCCCCGCGCGAGCAAGGCCGCCTGGTCATCCATGTCCGCAAGTCTGACTGCCACGGCGGCATCCGGGAAGGGCCTTCCTGGCGCCCGAGGTCCGCATCGTGGCTTGAGCATCAACAGCACCTGCGGGCCGGGAGGCCTCGCCCAGGGACCTCAGGGCTCGGCTGGGACCTCTGCGAGCGGGACTCGCGCCGAACGGACGATCGTGTTGAACGAGATCACCGCCGGCGGCGTGAACGAGTAGGTGGGCGACGACTTGACCAGGACCACCTCATCACCCAGGATTGCGCCGCTCTCAGGGTCGGCTAGGAGCAGTTGCTGTCCGTAGCCGTCGATCGAAGGCGTGCTGAGCACGAGTGCCTCTCGGCCTCGGCGGTCCTGAGCAGTTCCGAGCAGGGTTACGCTGGGCTCGTCGGCCAGCATCTGCCAGATCGCGGAGATCAGCCGCGGGGGCAGGACGTAGGACCCGATCAAAGACGAGATCTGGAGCAGCAACGCACCACCGGGAGCCTGTGCCAGCGTCGCGGCGTCGTAGCCGTCGAGCAGGGCCGCCCGCAGCTGGGCCGGGTCGGTGGGAAGCCGCTCGGCGTAGTCGTGCCCGCGGTCTGGGATCGGGAACGACTCGTCGCTGAGTCGCGGGCCGTCCTCCTCGACCGGCGAGGTGACCCGGCCCGCTTGGTCGAGCGGCCCCCCGCGGCGCTCGATGCTCCTGATGATGTCATCGGGCAGGACGTAGGTCTCGCGCTGCACCGATCGAAGCACCGACTGTGCGTCACCGGCCCCGATCTCCGCGGCAGACTCCGAGAGCCAGGAGTCGACCACCACCTGCTGCACAGGTTGCCTGGCGTCGTAGGGAAGACCCAACGCCTCGATCGCCAGCTGGCGCAGCGTCTCGGCCGCCGACTCGCCGGACGCCGGCAGCGCCCCGGCGTCCACCCCGCCGAGCCGGAGCAGCGGCGGGGTCCCGGCTTCGGCGATGTACTCCGAGCCCCCGGGTCGGACGACAACGAAGAACCCCACCGCCAATGCCGCGACGGTCGCCACAACCGGAAGTACGAACCGCGTCGGCCGGCGCCTCGACCACCTGTTGACCAGTCGTCGCCGCAGTGGGGGCCGCCGCTGGGGCAACGCGAGAATCCGAGCGAGCTCTGCCGCGGCGCGAGCCCCATCGCCGGGGCGAGGCGAGACGTCACGTGTGGGAATCCCGTGGGCCATCAGTTGCTGGCGGAAACGCTCGTCGTCCTCGTCGTCATCACGGTCATTCCGTCTCATCACGATTGGCCTCCTTCCCCCAGAGTCCTCGTGCTTTGTCCTTTACCCGTTGCAACCGCGCCGACACGGCGGTGGGCTTGATGCCGAGAATCGGCGCGATCTCGGCGGGCTTCCACTTGTGGGCGTGCAGCTCGAGCAGGTAGCGCTCTTCTTCACGCAGGTCGCTGGCCCACTCGGGCCACTCGGCATCGACAATCTCCTCGGCGATGTCCGGCACCTCCCCTTGGAGAGCCTGCTCGGTCGAGAAGACATTCTCTCGTCGTCGACGGGCGCTCTCGTCTCGGAGGTGGTGCCCGACGTGCCGGTGCAGGATCGCGAAGGTGAACTTCCGCAGCCGATAGAACGACTGCTCGTCGGTGGGAGCAGGCTCGTCCATCTCCCAGAGATCCTCCAAGGTCTTCGACGCCAGATCCTCGGCAGCTGACGGGTCATGGGCAGTACGCACATACCGAACAAGTTGAGGGTAGACGAGCAGGAAGAACTCCTCGAATTCCTCCCGCGTCAAGACTGCCTCCCTCTTTACCTGCCCCGAGGCCAGCCTAGTAGCCTGTCGCGGCTAAACGCGTGGTAGCGCGGTGTCCGGGTGCGTCCCTCGCAAGGTGCTGGCGCGAAGGCAGGCCGGTGGCCTGTCGAGCGTCGGCAACGCCGCGGGGTGCGTGGCCGGGCGCCGCGGTAGCAGCGAATTAGCCGCGACAGGCTACTAGCCTCGGGATTTCACGAGTGATCGAGCGACACCGGGGCTGAAAGCACGGAAGTGCCTGTCCTGCTTGGGAATCTTGGACTTGCGACGGTTCAAGAGACTCAAGTGGAAGGCACTCCGCAGGTGAAGCCTAGCCCGGCCCTGAATGTTGTTCTCGATCCTGTCCGCGAGTCGCTGATCTCCTCCTCGGGCGCGTTGCTGATGCGGGAGACGATCAGGGTCGCCGGGTTGGATCGGGTGTTGTCGGTGGCACTGTCCTCGTGGCGGCCGGACCGGGCGGTCCACGATCCGGGCAAGGTTCTGCTCGACGTCGCCACGGCGGTCGCGCTCGGTGGGGACTGCCTGGCTGACGTGGCCGCGGTCCGCGCCCAGCCAGCGGTCTTCGGGTCAGTCGCATCAGACCCGACTATCTCGCGGTTGTTCGCGGCTCTGGCCAGCGACGACGACGACGCGGTCGCCGCGATCCGCGAAGCGCGGGCGCAGGCTCGGAAGCGGGTTTGGGCCCGGCACCGGCCGTTGGCTGGCGTGCCCGGGACGCGCGCTGGTGGACAGGTCGTCGTCGACATCGACGCCACGCTGGTGGGCGCGCACTCGGACAAGGAGAACGCTGAGCCGACCTACAAGCGTGGCTACGGGTTCCACCCGATGACGTCCTCGATCGATCACGGTGCGCACGGGACCGGCGATGTCGGGGTGATCAACCTGCGCCCGGGCAGGGCCTCGGCCTGGGACAGCACCGACCACATCACTTGCCTGGACGACACCCTGGCTCAACTCCCCGACAACGAGCGCGCCCAGGTGCTGGTCCGTACCGACACCGGCGGATGTTCCAAGGCGTTCCTTCGCCACATCACCGACCTGGGTCTGGAGTACTCGATCGGCTTCGGCGGCAGCAACGCGGTGAAGGCCGCGATCGAGGCAATCCCTGACCAAGCGTGGAAAGCAGCACTCGATGGCGACGGGGAGCCCCGTGACGGTGCGCAAGTCGCCGAGCTGACCGCCTGGATGCCACCCACCAGCCGGACTGGGACCAGCGACGACTGGCCGCCCGCGATGAGGGTCATCGCCCGCCGCGAACGGCCCCACCCGGGCGCCCAGCTTCGGTTGAGTGACCACAACGGATGGCGCATCACCTGTTTCGCCACGAACACCAAGGGACCCGGCTGGACACTGGCGACGCTCGAGGTCCGACACCGCCAACGCGCCCGTTGCGAGGACCGAATCCGCGCCCTGAAGGACACCGGGCTACGCAACCTCCCCTTCCACGGCTTTGCACAGAACCGGATCTGGACCGAGGTCGTCGCCTTGGCTGCGGACCTGCTGACCTGGACCCAGATCCTTGCGTTCGATGAACACGAACCCGCCCGCAGGTGGGAGCCGAAACGGCTCCGATTCCGGATCCTCGCCGTCGCCGGCCGCATCATCCACGGCCAACGCCGAAGACGTCTCCGACTCCCCAGGGACTGGCCCTGGAACCGACTCATCGACACCGGCTGGAGCAACCTCCGCGCCGCTTGACCCCGACGACCGACCCGACAACCAAGGCCAGGAGAACCGGCGGACCCAGCGCCGGAGACCGACCATGCCCGCACCAGCCACGCCGACATCAGTCCGCGTCAGCAGCCGACCACGAAGCCAAACGAAAGATCGAGGCTAGGGCAGGTAACGAGGAGGATTCAGCAGCTTGTCGCGGCTGCGAGGCGCACCTTGCTGGGGTTGTAGTAGGCCGGTTCGACGCTGGCCCGGGCCTCTCCGGGGGCGAAGCAGATTCCGGCGGTGTCGGAGCTGTTGCGAAGCCGAGCGATGGTGGCTCGGTTGTTGCTGTAGGACAGCGCTGTCCACGCCAGCGCGGTCAGGCCCGAGCCCGTCACCGAGTAGAAGCTGCCTTGGAAGTTCGTGTTCGACCAGCCGCAGAAGCGCCCGCTCGGGCACTGTGACAGCGCGTTCGTCCCGGGGAGCACGGCGACAAAGACGAGCCCGTCGTCGTAACGGATCTCGTTGCCCACCACTCCTCCCCCGGGATGCTGCGCCAACTCCTCGACGATGATCTGTTCTATCGCCGTCGACTCCCCCGCCGCCGCGGTGGCAAGGACGGGAGCGGTCGGGAGGACAGTGAGGAGAAGGCCGACGAAACCGGCGATCAGCAGAGCGGGTCTCAGTCGTCCGGGCCGGGCATTGCGCGTTGTCATTCGTGTCCTGTTCCGATGTCCGATGGGCTCGTGCCGGCCGCGATCCAGCACTGCGGGGCAGCGTGAAGTTGGTGCCCACCTATATCTGCCAGCTGGAACTTCAAATCGAACGGTCCCTGCCAAAGAAGTTCTCTTCCCGCCTCCGCGGACACTGAGACTCTTCTATCTCTGTCAAGTTGGTGATGGGTCGGCGTGGAGGGCTTCGAGGTTGCGGTAGAGCCGGCGGGCGAGGTAGCGCTTGAGACAGCGGCGGATCTCTTTGGTGGTGCGTCTTTGGGCGTGTCGTTTCTCGACGTAGGCGCGGTTCTCGGGGTGGTGGATCATGCGGACGCAACGAAAGCATCGGTGGCGGCGTCGGAACACCGTGGCCAGTGGGACGACCAGTGTCTCGCCCGACTCCTCGGTGAGCTCCTCCGCGATCTTGATGGCCGCTCCTTCGACCTTGCCGTGGAAGGCCTCCGCCAACGCCTCGACAGTGGTCACGCGCACCAGCCGAACCGGGCCGAGAGTGGCGTCTGCCCACCTGGCAGTTCGACCCCGACGCCGAGCGTGGCTTCGTTCCCGGCCTGGCCGAGCTCCAGCGGGTGTTCCCGGGTGGCCCGGTGACGCTGACCGCCTGGATGACC
>NZ_JASGDQ010000049.1:0-43354 GCF_047607185.1 Nocardioides sp.
CCGCTAGCCCGAGTCGGCAGAAGTGCTGGCCCCAGCACGCCCAGTCGGCAGAAGTGCAGGTCCCCAGCACGCCCAGTCGGCAGAAGTGCAGGGGCCAAGCCTGCACTTCTGCCGACTGGGCGTGCTGGGGACCTGCACTTCTGCCGACTGGGCGTGCTGGGGCCAGCACTTCTGCCGACTCGGGCTAGCGGGCCCGGTCTGCGGTGGCGCGGATCGTGCCCACGAAGGTCGGCCACAGCGGCTGCGGCAGGTCGTGGCCCATGCCCTTGACGAGCAGCAGCTGCGAACCCGGAACGGCCTTGGCGGTCGCCCGGCCGCCCGACACGTTGACCATCCGGTCGGCGAGGCCGTGGATGACGGTGGTCGGCACGGTCAGCTGTCGCAGTGCCTTGGTGCGGTCGGGCTGGGTGAGCACCGCCAGCATCTGTCGGGCCACGCCAGCGGTGCTGCCGCCGCGGTCCCAGGTGCTCTCGCCCCGGGAGCGGAGGTCGGCCTCGCTCACCGGATAGTCCGGCGACCCGATCAGCCGCCACATCTTGAGCCCCGAGGCGACGTACTCCTCCTTGGTGCGGACCTTGGTCAGCAGCCCGGGAATGAGGATCGGATGCTGCCAGCCGACCTTGCGGTTGCCGGTCGTCGACATGATCGAGGTGAGCGAGCGGACTCGCTCCGGCGCGGTGACCGCCATGGTCTGCGCGATCATGCCGCCCATGGAGATGCCGACGACGTGGGCGGCCTCGATGCCGAGGTGGTCGAGTAGGCCGAGCGCGTCTCCGGCGAGGTCGGGAATGCTGTACGGCGCCTTGATCGGCCGGCCGACGAAGGCCATGGCCAGCTGCTGGAAGGTTACCCGGCCGCGCATCCGGCTGGAGCGGCCGACGTCGCGGTTGTCGTAGCGGATGACGAAGAAGCCGGCGTCGGCCAGCAGCTGGCAGAACTCCGGGTCCCACCAGGTCATCGGCCCACCCAGGCCCATCACCAGCAGCAATGGCTCGTCCTCGGGGGAGCCGAAGGTCTGGTAGCACAGCTCGATGCCCTCGCCGACGGTGGTGAAGAGCTCCTCGGAGATGCCGGTCGTCGTCATGCCCCCATTCTGTCGTGCCCGCCTCAGCGCTCCCGACGTCCGGTCGCTACGACTGGTGTCAGTTTGCGACGGCTGACACGTGTTTCAGTGTCAGTTTGCGACCGCTCACACGTGTTTCGGTGTCAGTTTGCGACCGGTCGCGGGGAGGGTCAGCCCTCGAAGTCGATGGCGGAGTAGGCCTGCAGCTTGGCGAGCTGGTGGTCGCTGATGATCTTGCGGATGGTGCCGCTGCGCGAGCGCATCACCAGCGACTCGGTGGTGCAGCCGCCGGCGCGGTAGTGGACGCCGCGCATCAGGTCGCCGTCGGTGATGCCGGTGGCGACGAAGAAGCAGTCGTCGCCGGTCACCAGGTCGTTGGTGGTCAGCACGAAGTCGGGGTCGAGGTTGTGGCCGGCGTCGAGCGCCCGCTGCCGCTCCTCGTCGCTGGTCGGCCACAGCCGGCCCTGGATGGTGCCGCCCAGCGCCTTCATCGCGCAGGCGGCGATGATGCCCTCGGGGGTGCCGCCGACGCCGAGCAGCAGGTCGACGCCGCTGCCCGCCCGGGCCGCCGAGATCGCGCTGGCCACGTCGCCGTCGGTGATGAACTTGATGCGCGCCCCGGTCGCCCGGATCTCCTCGGCCAGCGACTGGTGCCGGGGCCGGTCCAGCAGCACCACCGTCACGTCGGAGGGGCTGATGCCCTTGGCTTTCGCCACCTGGGCGACGTTCTCGGCGACCGGCAGCCGGATGTCGACGACCTCGGCCGCCTCCGGGCCGGTGACGAGCTTCTCCATGTAGAAGACCGCCGACGGGTCGTACATGGTGCCGCGCGGCGCCACCGCCATCACCGCGATCGCGTTGGACATGCCCTTCGCGGTCAGCGTGGTGCCGTCGATCGGGTCGACCGCGACGTCCACCTCCGGGCCGCTGCCGTCTCCGACCCGTTCGCCGTTGTAGAGCATCGGGGCGTTGTCCTTCTCGCCCTCGCCGATGACGACGACGCCGTCCATCGCGACGGTCGAGATCATCACCCGCATGGCGTTGACCGCGACGCCGTCGGCGCCGTTCTTGTCGCCCCGGCCGACCCAGCGCGCTGCCGCCATCGCGGCGGCCTCGGTGACCCGCACCAGCTCCAGGGCGAGGTTGCGGTCCGGCTTGCTCTCCGGCACCTCGAGCGTGTCGGGCACGTGGCTGCTCATGGCGTCACCCTACCGGCAGGCCCCGGCCCCGCGAGGGTGAGTCGTCGGGGTGGTCCACCCCTGCGACAATGGCGCGGTGAGCACCACCGAGCCGGCCACGGAGCCAACCAGCGGCACCCGGCGCTACCCGCGCAGCTTCGGCGCGCTCGTCGGGTCGATGATCGTGCTGGTGCTCGCGGTGGTGGCCTACTGGGCGCTGCAGAGCTTCGCTCACCCCAACGAGGAGACCAAGCCGGTCGCCGTCGACTACCTCGACGCGGTGGCCGCGGCCCAGGGCGCCCACATCCCGCTGGTCTACCCGCCGTCGCTGCCGGAGGGCTGGATGGCGACCGACGCACGGCTGGATCGCGCCGAGGGACTGGCCTGGAGTCTGCCGATGCTGACCGCCAAGGGAAAGTACGTCGGCCTGCAGCAGGAGGACCACGCCAAGCTCTCCGACCTCGTCGCGACCTATGTCGAGAAGGATGCCCAGCGAGGCCAGGACGTCACCCTGGAGTCGGCGGTCGCCACGACCTGGTCGACCTGGTCGGACTCCGGCGGGGACCACGCCTTCGCAGCCGAGGTCGGCGACGCGATCGTGCTGGTCTACGGCTCGGCTCCGGTGGCCGATCTGGAGACGGTGGTCCGGTCGCTGACGACCGCCCCGGTCGGCTGAGAACGCGTCACGCGGGCTCCTCCTCGGCCTCGATCGCGGCGTCGAGCCGCTGCCGGGCGCCGTCGAGCCACTCCTGGCAGATGGTGGCCAGCCGCTCGCCGCGCTCCCACAGCGCCAGCGACTCCTCCAGCGTGGTGCCGCCGGCCTCCAGACGCCGTACGACGTCCACGAGCTCCTCGCGGGCGGCCTCGTAGGAGGGCTTGTCCTCGGTCATGGCGACTCCTCGGTGGACGTGACTTCGGCATGGATGCGGCCGTCGGCGACCCGAACGCTGACCGCCGCCCCGGCGGCGACGCCGTCGACGGAGGCGAGCACGTGGCCGCCGGCGTCCTGCACGACCGCGTAGCCGCGGCGCAGCGTCTCCAGCGGGGAGAGCGCCCGAGCGCGGGCGCGGTGGTGGCCGATGTCGTCGGCGGCCCGGTCGAGCGCGTGGGAGAGGGTGCGCCGGGCCCGGTCGCGCAGCGCCGCCACCTCCGCCGAGCGATCGTCGAGCAGCGAGCGCGGGTCGGCGAGCGCCGGCCGGGAGCGCAGCGCGTCGAGCGCCGCCTGCTCCCGGGCGAGCCAGCCGCCCAGCGTGCTCCGCAGCCGGTCGCGGGCGGTCGCCACCAGCCGGAGCTCCTCGGCGACGTCGGGCACCACCCGCTTGGCGGCATCGGTCGGGGTGGAGGCCCGCACGTCGGCGACCAGGTCGAGCAGCGGGCTGTCGGGCTCGTGGCCGATCGCCGAGACGACCGGGGTGCGAGCGGCGTGGACCGCCCTGATCAGCGCCTCGTCGGAGAACGGCAGCAGGTCCTCGACCGAGCCGCCGCCCCGGGCGATCACGATCACGTCGACCTCCGGATGGGCGTCGAGCCGCCCCAGCGCCTCGATCACCTCGACAGCCGAGCGCGGCCCCTGCATCGCGGCGTACGCCGCCTCGAAGGAGACCCGCGGCCACCGCCGGCGGGCGTTCTCCACGACGTCGCGCTCGGCGGCGGAGTTGGGCGCGGTGATCAGCCCGATCCGGCCGGGCAGGAACGGCAGCGGCCGCTTCAGCTCGGCGGCGAAGAGCCCCTCCGCGGCCAGCAGCTGCCGACGCCGCTCCAGCCGGGCGAGCAGCTCGCCCAGGCCGACCATGCGGATCTCCCGGGCATAGAGCGAGAGGGTGCCGCGGTTGGCGTAGAAGCTCGGCCTGGCCCACAGCACGACGCTGGCGCCCTCGACCAGCGGCGGGTTGAGACCGTCGAACAGGGTGCGGCTGCAGGTGACCGGGATCGAGATGTCGGCGACCGTGTCGCGCAGCGTCAGGAAGACGGTCTGCACGCCCGGCCGACGGCTCACCTGGGCCACCTGCCCCTCCACCCACACCGCGCCCAGCCGGTCGATCCAGCCGGCGATCGCGTTGGCGATCTGCCGGACCGGCGCCGGCTGCTCCGGTGAGGTCTCCAGGGCCACGAGGCGACCCTATCGAGGACCACCGACGTCGACGATGGGGCCGGGGCGGTGCCTTTCCGTAGACTCAGGAGGCGTGACCGATCTGGCGATGCCCCGGACGCTGACCGAGGCGGAGAAGCAGGTGCTGCTGGCCGCGCCGCGCGGCTACTGCGCCGGCGTCGACCGCGCCGTGATCACCGTCGAGAAGGCGCTCGACCTCTACGGCGCCCCGGTCTACGTGCGCAAGCAGATCGTCCACAACAAGCACGTCGTCGCCACCCTGGAGTCCCGCGGCGCGATCTTCGTCGAGGAGCTCGACGACGTGCCGGCCGGCGCGACCGTGGTGTTCTCCGCCCACGGCGTCTCGCCCGCCGTCCACGCCGAGGCCGCCACCCGGGGGCTGAAGACGATCGACGCCACCTGCCCGCTGGTCACCAAGGTGCACCAGGAGGCCCGCCGGTTCGCCGCCGAGGACTACGACATCATCCTGGTCGGTCACGCCGGCCACGAGGAGGTCGAGGGTACGGCGGGGGAGGCGCCCGACCACATCAAGCTGGTCGAGTCGCCGGCCGATGTCGCCACCGTCGAGGTCCGCGACCCCGCCCGGGTCGCCTGGCTGTCGCAGACCACGCTGAGCGTCGACGAGACCATGGCGACCGTCGCGGCGCTGCGGGAGCGGTTCCCGCTGCTGCTCGACCCGCCCTCGGACGACATCTGCTATGCCACCCAGAACCGCCAACTGGCGGTCAAGGAGATCGCCGCGAGCTCGGACCTGGTGATCGTGGTCGGCTCCGGCAACTCCTCCAACAGCGTCCGGCTGGTCGAGGTGGCGCTGGAGGCGGGCGCCGGGGCGGCGTACCGCGTCGACGACGCCACCGAGATCGACCCCGCCTGGCTGACCGGCGTCTCGACGGTCTCGGTCACCAGCGGCGCGAGCGTGCCCGAGGAGCTGGTGCAGGGGGTGCTGGGCGTGCTGGCCGGGCACGGCTACCCCGACGCGCGCGCGGTCACCACCGCCGAGGAGTCGCTGATCTTCGCGCTGCCGGTCGAGCTGCGCAAGGATCTCAAGGCCGCCGGGCTCACCTGAGGCGGCTAGGGTCGGTGGATGGCTCGCTATCTCGACATCCACCCGGACAACCCGCAGCAGCGACTGCTGCAGCAGGTCGTCGACGCCCTCAACGACGACCAGCTGATCGCCTACCCCACGGACTCCGGCTATGCGCTCGGCTCGCGGATCGGCAACAAGTCGGGCCGGATGAGGATCCTGGACATCCGCGGCCTCGACGAGCGGCACCACTTCACCCTGGTCTGCAAGGACTTCTCACAGCTCGGCCAGATGGTGCACGTCGACAACAGCGCCTTCCGGGCCATCCGCGCCGCGACGCCAGGCCCCTACACCTTCATCCTTCCGGCGATGCCCGACGTGCCGCGCCGGCTGCTGCACCCCAAGAAGAAGACCGTCGGGGTGCGCATCCCCGACCACACCTTCGTACGGGCGCTGCTGGAGCTTCTCGGCGAGCCGCTGCTCTCCTCGACGCTGATCATGCCCGGCGAGACCGAGCCGCGCACCAGCGGCTGGGACGTGAAGGAGACCCTCGACCATGTCGTCGACGTGGTCGTCGAGACCGGCGTCGACACCCCGGCCGAGCCCACCACGGTGATCGACTGGTCGGAGGGTGCCCCCGAGGTCGTCCGCGTCGGCGCCGGCGACCCGTCGCGCTTCGAGGGCTGACCGTCTAGGGAAACGCTGATCAATCCCGCCTGCTGCGCGCCGCGATGCGGCACGCTGGCCGCGCCGCGGCCGCTCGACAGGCGCCCAGCCTGCCTTCGCGCCCAGGTCTGAACGAAGTGGCCTTTGCCAGCACACTCGCCTCGCGACGCTCGCGACGGCGCCATTGATCAGCGATTCCCTAGCCGCGCTGTCGTCGCGCTGCCTGGGCGGCGATCACCCGCCGCCGTTGCGCGAGCAGCAGCAGGCTGAGCCCGTAGCCGACGCAGAGCGCCAGGCTGTGGCCGGCGAGCCCGGAGACCACGGCCTGGGCGACGCTGTCGTCGGCCTCGCCGACGGCGCTGGTGTCGAAGAGCGCCACCAGCACGAACACCCCGACCATCAGCAGCGGCGGCAGCACCCCCACGGTGTAGAAGTCGCGCGGCGTCACCACCACCGCCAGCCCTGCGCTGATGACGACGAAGCAGACGTCGAAGAGCAGCGTGACGCGCCCGGCGGTGAGCAGGTCGGCCGCCGCGACGGTCAGCGCCAGCGCCGTCGCGAGCGCGACCACCTGGCCGGCGGGCTCCCGCCCCAGCCGGATCGGTCCGGATCCAATGCTCACGACTCTCACCGTAGGACCGGCCACCGACAGTTCCGGCCCGGCACGCCGACCACCCTGCGCCGGGCACCTGACGTTCTGCACGCGACCCGCCGACGATCTCGTGCCGAACCTCAGGTGCCCGGGGGCCAGGCGTCGGAGTTCACCGACCCGTAACGACACCACGCCGCCCGGCGAAACCTAGGTCTCCTAGCGTCTTCCTCCAGCGGATGATCCGCGGTGCACTCAGACCACCCGGCGTCAGGCCGGGCAGGTCCGAATCGCAGCGCACGCTCTTCCTGAACGGTTAGCCGCCCCTGCCGGGGTTCGAACCATTCCAGGAGACAGTTGTGCCCATTGCGATCGCCGGCGTCGGTGGCAACCCAGCGCCGACCTGCAAGACCCTCGCCGTGACCGGCGACCTCCGCACCGCGCTGCCGGGCGCCGAGTTGACGGCGGAGGCGGGTGCGCGATGACCACGACCCAACTCGACGCGCCGACGCTGCGCTCGGCACTGGCCGGCATGGCGACACCCGTAGTCGTGGTGACCACGACCGTCGGCGGACGTCACTACGGGTTCACCGCCAACAGCTTCACCAGCGTCTCGATGGAGCCGCCGCTGCTCGGTGTCTACCTGGCCGAGACCGCCTCGTCGTACGACGCCTTCATGGCCGCCGACCGGATCGCCTTCAACGTGCTGGCCCACGACCAGGGCCAGGTCGCGCGCCAGTTCGCCACCAGCGGGATCGACAAGTTCGCGGGCCTGGCGCTCAGCGAGGAGCTGCCCGACGTCCCGGCGCTGGCAGGGACCATGGTCACGCTCGCCGGCACCGTGCACGACCGGGTGGTCATCGGCGACCACGTCCTGCTGCTCGCCACCCCCACCGAGGCCACCAGCCTCGGCTCCTCGCCACTGGTCTACCACCGGCGCGACTTCTACCGACTAGGAGCATCATGAGCCTTCTCGCTCCCAACCGGCTGGGATCGGGCCTCGACCATCCCTCGATCACGGTCGAGGGCGCCTGCCGGGCCTACGAGCTGCCCGACTTCTCCAGCCTGGTGGCGCTCGACCACGTCGACCTTGCCATCGCGCCGGGAACCTTCGTCAGCGTCATCGGGCCCAGTGGATGCGGCAAGTCGACGCTGCTGCGCATCATCGGCGGTCTCGAGCAGCCCGACGCGGGCGAGATCACCGTCTGCGGCGTCAGCCCGCGCCAGGCCGCCGAGTCCAAGGCGCTCGGCTTCGTCCCCCAGGGCGCGGCGCTGCTGCCCTGGCTGAGCGTGCTCAAGAACGTCAGCCTGCCCGCGAAGGTCAACCGCCGGCACAACCGCGCGCCGCTGCCCGACATGGCCGAGCTGCTGCGCAAGGCCGGCCTCGGCGAGGCCATGCACAAGCTGCCCAGCCAGATCTCCGGCGGAATGCAGCAGCGCGCCGCGATCGTCCGGGCCTTCGGGCTGCGTCCCGACGTGATGCTCATGGACGAGCCGTTCTCCGCACTCGACGAGTTCACCCGCGAGTCGCTGCAGGAGCAGCTGCTCGACCTGTGGGACGAGACCAAGTCGACCGTCGTCTTCGTGACCCACTCCATCAGCGAGGCGGTGCGGCTCTCCGACACCGTCGTCGTGATGGCGCCACGGCCGGGACGCATCGTCGACGTGCTCGACATCGACCTGCCCCGGCCGCGCTCGGCGGAGCTGGTGCGGAGCCCGGAGTTCCACTACTACGAGCTGCTCATCCGCGAGCGGCTGCGCGACGCCTTCGGGCACAGCGAGGTCGCCCGCGGCGAGAGGACGGAGGGCGAGGGATGACGATGACCGGCGAGACGACGGGCGAGGTGACCGGCGAGACGACCGGGGCGGCCGCCCGGCCGGCCTTCGTGGTGCCGAGCCCGGCCGAGCTGCGGGCTAGGAGGCTGCGCCGCCGTCTCGGCGTGCTGCGGCCGTCGTACTGGCTTCCCTTCGCCGCGATGCTGGTGCTGCTGGGCGGACTCTGGCAGCTCGGCGCCCACAAGCTGCCCTACCTGCTGCCGCCGCTCTCCGACGTCCTCGGCGTCCTGAGGGACCAGCCCGGCTACTTCCTGGAGAACAGCTGGGTGACATTGCGCGAGGCCCTCCTCGGCCTGGCCATCGGGTTCGTCGCGGCCTTCCTGCTCGCCATCCTGATCAGCGAGGCGCCGCTCGCCCGACGGGCGATCATGCCGGTCGCGGTCGTCCTCAACGTCACGCCCCTGGTGGCGATCGCCCCGGCGCTGGTCGTGGCCTTCGGGTTCGGCGCAACGCCCAAGCTCATCCTGACCGCGCTGATCTGCTTCTTCCCCATCCTGATCAACACCGCCGTCGGGCTGCGCTCGGTGCCCCAACAGGTGCTGCAGGTGTTCCGGACGGTGCACGCCTCCCGCTGGGAGCTGCTGCGCCACATCAGGGTGCCGAACGCGCTGCCCTATGTGTTCGCCGCCCTCCAGATCGTCTTCCCGCTCTCCGTCATCGGCGCCGTCGTCGCCGAGCTCTCCGCCGCCGGCTCCTCGGCGGGTCTCGGGACCACCATCCAAGTGGCCTCGTCCATGAACCGGATGGCCATGATCTGGGCCGCCATCTTCGTGCTCGCGCTGATGGGGTCCCTGCTGCTGCTGTTCGTCACCGTCGTCGAACGCAAGGTCCTGCACTGGCACGAGTCCAAGCAGAACCCGTCCTGACCCGTTCCACCCCGGCACCAGCCGCGGCAGCGACGCCGCGGGCCTGCGCCGGTGCGCCCCAAGACGCGCTCGAAGAAGGAGTACGCCATGTCCCTCCCCACCCGTTCCACCCCCACCACGCTGAGCACCACCCTGGGCACCACCCTGGGCGCGATCGCCCTGCTCGGCGCCCTGGTCGGCTGCGGCAGCGACGACGACGAGCCCGCGACCGGCGCCGACAGCAGCGACACCAGCAGCGAGAGCAGCGCCGCCAGCGACAGCGCGGCGATCTCCGCGGACCGCTGCGACGCCAACACGGAGGCCGGGAAGGTCACCTACATGTCCGGCTACTACTGGCAGGCCTCGGCCTCGATCCTCGAGGTCATCGCGGCCGACCGGCTCGGCTACTTCGAGGACGTCTGCCTCGACGTCGAGATGCAGCCCGGCCCCGGCGACACCTCCCAGAACGCCAAGCTGCTGGCTAGCGGTCAGGTCCAGATCACCCCGCTCTCCGAGCAGGACATCATCACCTCCAACGCCAACGGCCTGAAGCTGACCGGCATCTCGTCGTACTCCGACGCGGGCCTGGACATCCTGATGACCATGCCCGAGGTCACCGACCTGACCCAGCTCAAGGGCAAGACCCTGGGGCATAAGGGCTACCTTCCGATCAGTGTCGCGGCGATGCTGGCCAAGGCGGGCCTCGCGACCGACGACGTCAAGCAGGTCAAGGTCGGCTACGACCCGAGCGTGCTGACCCGCGGCCAGGTCGACGCGCTGACCGGCTTCGTCTCCAACGAGCCCAACCAACTCAAGAGCGCCGGCGAGGACGTCACGGTCTGGGA
This sequence comes from Nocardioides sp., assembly GCF_047607185.1. Lineage (GTDB taxonomy): Bacteria > Actinomycetota > Actinomycetes > Propionibacteriales > Nocardioidaceae > Nocardioides. Next base: position 10,157 of record NZ_JASGDQ010000049.1, read on the forward strand.
GCCCAAGGACTTCGGTGTGCCCGGCTCGCTCGGCGCCATCGCGGTGAACCCCGAATTCGCCGAGGACCACCCGAGCGCGGTCGAGGACTTCCTGCGGGCCACCTTCAAGGCCTACCAGTACTGCGCCGAGGCCGCCCACGTCGAGGAGTGCATCGGCTACCAGCACGACCTCGCCGGCGCGGACTCCGACGCGGAGCACGAGACGGCGGTATGGACGACCGAGACCCAGGTCGCGGCCGACACCCCGCTGCCCGGCAAGTTCGGCTCGGTCGACCTCGACAACGTCAAGGCGCTCACCGAGGTCGTCAACACCTACATGAGCATGACCGTCTCGCCCGACGACGCCGTCTCCTGGTTCGACGGCTCCTTCGCGGACGCCGTCGTCGCCGACGACGGCTCCGTCATCTGGCCGGCGCCCTGACCCGGCGAGACACCCGCGCGAACCCTGACCGAGAGAGGACGAGATGACCGAGTACGGCGTGTTCCTGCCGATCGGCAACGGCGGCTGGATGGTCTCGACCACGGCCCCGCACCCGGAGGCGACCTATGCCTACAACAAGCAGGTCGCGCTCGACGCCGAGGCCGCCGGCCTGGACTTCATCATGACGATGGCGAAGTGGAAGGGCTTCGGCGGCACCACCGACCACTGGGGCGAGACGCTGGAGTCGATGACGCTGATGTCGGCGCTGGCCGAGTGCACCGAGCGGGTGCGGATCTGGGCGACGATGCACGCCAACGTCCACCACCCGGCCGTCACCGCGAAGATGTACACCACCCTCCAGCAGATCTCCGGCGGTCGGGCCGGCATGAACATCGTCAACGGCGCCTATGCCGACGAGTTCGCGCAGATGGGCCTGTGGCAGGAGATGTCCAAGGAGGACCGCTACCGGATGACCGAGGAGTGGACCGAGGCCGTGGTCCGGCTGTGGACCGAGGACGAGGTCACCATGAAGTCGGAGTTCTTCACCCTCGACCAGTGCCAGTCCCGGCCACACCCCGAGCCCCGGCCGACCATCATCAACGCCGGCTCCTCCAAACTCGGCATGGAGTTCCAGGCCGCCTGGGCCGACGGCGCCTTCCTCGGCGCCGACACCTTCGAGGAGATGGTCGAGAAGTCCCGGTACGTCCACACCCGGGCCGCCGAGCTCGGCCGGACCTGCAAGACCTACACGATGATGACCGTCGTCCTCGCCGACACCGACGAGGAGGCCGCCGCCCTCGTCAGGCAGTACGGCGAGGGCGTCGACAGGGAGGCGCTGCTCAACATGAGCCTGGCCTGGGGCGTGCCCGAGGACCGGGCCCGGGCCTGGGCCGAGGGCGCCACCGGCGAGCGCGCCTTCCAGGTGCAGTACGTCGCCGGGTCGCCGGCCACGGTGACGGAGTCCATCCTGCGGCTGGTCCGCGAGGCCGAGCTCGACGGCCTGATGCTCATCTTCGCCGACTACCTCACCGACCTGCCCCGCTTCGGGGAGACGGTGCTACCCGCGCTGCGGGCCGCCGACGCCACCAGCCAAGGAGCCTCGCGATGACCGACACCTCGGTGGCCTCGGTCGCCTTCCGCACCAGCGCGGAGAGCCTCGACGAGCTCTCGGTCGCCCGGTTCGCCGCGCTCGAGCCGCTGCGCCCGGCCGTGGTCGTCGTCGACGTCCAGTACGACTTCGGCGCCCCCGAGGCGATCGGCCACATGTGCGAGACGCCGCAGGACCTGCAGAACGTCCAGGACGCCGTGGCCCAGGTCAACCGGCTCGTCGACGCCGCCCGCGAGGTCGGCGTACCGGTGGTCTGGGTCGAGCTGGCCACCAGCCACGACACCTGGACGGTCAACAACTGGCTGCGCAACGGCTCCCGCGCCATCCCGCTCGGCGACCACCTGCCCTGCCTGGCCGGCTCGCCGGGCGCCGCCTGGTACGGCGGACTGGCCCCGCGCCCCGACGAGCTGGTCGTCCAGAAGGACGCCTACTCCGGCTTCATCGGCACCAACCTCGACGCGCTGCTCCGCGAGGCCGGGATCGAATGGCTGATCGTCACCGGCCTGACCACCGAGTGCTGCGTCTTCTCGACCGCCAACGACGCCATGCAGCACGACTTCCCGGTCGTGGTGCCGGCCGACGCCGCGGCGTCGTACGCCGCCTCCTACCACGAGGCGGCGCTGGGAATGCTCGCCCTCAACTCCTCGATGATCACCACCACCGACGAGCTCCTCGCGCGGCTACGGGGTCGCGCGTGATGCACCTGGCACTCGACCTGTCCTTCGCGCACACCGAGGGCCGCTGGGCGCTGCCCGGCAGCTTCGTCGGCCGGGCCTTCCCCGACCCCCGCCTCTACATGGAGCTCGCCCAGGTCGCGGACCGTGGCGGCATCGACCTGCTCTTCTTCGGGGACGGCTCGGGCATCCCCAGCACCTGGCAGGGGTCGATCGACGCAGCGGTGGCGTGGGGCGTCCAGTGGCCGCGCCACGACATGAGCCCGGTGATCGCGGCGATGTCGACGGTCACCGAGCGCGTCGGCTTCGGGCTGACCTACTCCTCGACCTTCATGCACCCCTTCTACGTCGCCCGGCTGCTCAACAGCCTCGACCACGTCACCGGCGGCAGGATCGCCTTCAACGTGGTGGCCTCCACCCGGCTGGCCGACGCCCAGAACTACGGGTTCGACCAGCTGATGGAGCACGACCGCCGCTATGAGCGGATGGAGGAGTTCATCGGGGTCTGCAAGGCGCTGTGGCACTCCGTCGAGCCCGAGGCGATCCTGCGCGAGCGCGACACCCGTCGCTTCGCCGACCCGGCCGGGGTGCACCCGATCGACCACGACGGCGAGTTCTTCAAGGTCAAGGGGCCGCTGGCCTCGTTGCCGAGTCCGCAGGTGGAGCCGGTGCTGGTGCAGGCCGGCGCCAGCCCGCGCGGCATCGAGGCCTCGGCCGCCTTCGCCGACCTGGTCTTCGGCTTCGGCGCCAACCTCGCCGGGCAGCAGCGGCACCGCCGGGCGCTCGACGAGGCGCTGGTCGCCAAGGGCCGCGATCCCAAGCGGGTCGGCATCCTCTGGGACCTGCAGGCCATCGTCGGCGCCACCGACGAGGAGGCGCGGACCCGGAAGCAGGCCGTGCTCGCCTCGTGGACCGAGGAGATGGTCGGCGTCGCGCTGTCGCACAACGCCGGCTACGACTTCTCCACCCTGCCCGACAGCTTCCGGCTCGGCGACCTGCGCGAGGAGGTGATCAGGGCCAACGCCACCCCCGCCGGCCTGATCGGGCTGCTGGTGGAGGAGTACGGCGAGGACCACCTGATCACCCGCGAGGAGTTCTTCGAGCACGGCTTCCGCTCCGCGACCGGCGTCGACCACATGCTGGTCGGCTCCGCGGCCACCATCGCCGACCAGCTCGAGGAGAACTTCGCCGAGACCGGCTCACGCGGCGGCTACATGATCTCCTCGCCGCTCGCCTTCCCGGCCGGGTACGTCGAGGTGATCGAGCTGCTCACCCCCGAGCTGCGCCGCCGCGGCGCCCTGGCCGAGCGCGAGCCCGGCCAGCGCACGCTGCGAGACGTCTTCGCCTCGTGAGCGAGACCGAGCTGCCGGACCCGGCGCCCCGCGCCCAGCAGCAGCGTCTGACGTCCCGAGAGGTCGGGGAGCAGACGCTGCTGCTGTGTGCCCTGATCGGCACCGCCCAGATGACCTGGGGCGTCATCGTCCCCGGGCTGCCGCTGCTCACCGACCGCTACGACCTGGCGGTGAGCACCCTCGGCCCGATCCTGGCGGCCTTCGCCATCGGCCGGGCGCTGGCCAATGCGCCGGCCGGGCTGGCGCTGCGCTGGTGGCGGCCACGGCGCTACCTGTGGATCGTCGCGCTCGCGCTGGCGGCGGTCACCGCCGCGACCGGCCTGGCGACCACGGCACCGGCGATCGTCGCGCTCCGCTTCGTCGCCGGCCTGCTCGGCGGCGCCGTGGTCACCGTCGCCTTCTCGGTGCTGGTCGCCGGCGCCCCCGCCGGCCGGCGCGGCTCGGTGGTGGCCAGCTCGATGGTCGCCATGATGAGCGCCGCCGCGGTCGGGGCGGTGCTCGGCGGGGTCGTCGTCGAGGCGCTCGGGGTCGGCTGGTCGTTCGTCGCCGCGGTACTGCCCCTGCTCGGCTGCCTGGTCTGGGAGTGGCTGCGGCCGGCCAGCCACTACTGGGCGTCGTACTCCCGGGCGCCGACCGCCAGCGCCGGCCACGCGCCGAGCGGTCGGCGGCCGCTGCTGCTGGCGCTGTGCGGCGTCTCGTTCGCCACCTTCTTCGTCCGATTCGCCGGGGAGCAGGGGCTGGTGCCGGTGATGGCCTACGACGACGCCGGCCTGACCCCGGTCACGCTGGCCGTGGTGATGGCGGTCGGCACCGTCGTCAGCCTCGCCACCATGCCGGTCGTCGGCCGGGTGGTCGACGGCGGCGCCCGCGTCGGCGTGCTGCTGCCGGCCGGGCTGGTCGGTGCGGCGGCGGTGCTCGCGCTGCCGGCGTTCGACGGGCCGGTGCTCTTCGGGGCGGCGCTGGTCCTCTACTTCGCCGCCACCACGGCGGTCAACGTGGTCCCCGGAGTCGTCTCGGGCGACGCCTGGGCCGCCCAGGACGCCGGCGCCGTGGTCGGGCTCACCCGTACCGTCGGCGACATCGGCGCCGCCGTCGGGCCGCTGGCGGTGTTCTGGGTCGCGGACCGGTCGGGCGAAGCCGCCGCCTGCTTGCTGATGGGGGCGCTGCTCGCGGTCGCGGTCACCGGGCTCGCGGCCCTGCTCGCCCGTCGTACCCCTGTCGTCGTGAGGGCGGGCTAGCCTTGAAGGACATGGCGGTGGAGGACGAGCGCAACTGGCGCAGGTTCGGTCCGGACTCGGCGGAGCGCGCCGCGCTGCTCGCCCTCAGCGAGCACCTCGGCGTGCCGCTGCGGCCGCGCGCGGTGGAGCTGAGCCCGGGCACCATGTTCGAGATCGAGGGAGTCGACCCCGACGGCAGGCATCTCCTCCAGGTCGTCGTCAACCGGGGCACCTACACCTCCCAGAAGCGCAACAAGGTGCTCGCCGACATGTTCAAGCTGCTCTGGCTCAAGGCGACCAGATTCCCCGACTGCCGCGTCGGGCTGCTGCTCAACGAGAACACCTCCGAGGCCTTCAAGCCACGCTCGTGGACCTTCCTGGCCGCCCAGGAGCTGGGCTTCGACCTCTACGTCCTCGCCGACGACGGCACCGTCACGCGGCACAACTGAGAGGGATCCGGCCCCTCGACCGGGAGCGCCGGCTCGACGCGCTCGACTGACCGGGCTCACTCAGTCGGCGAGGTCGACGACCACCGGGGCGTGGTCGGAGGGGGCGCCGGTGCCCTGGGCGGGGTCGCGCTCGTCGGTGTCGACGAAGGCCCCGGTCACCCGCTCGGCGAACGCGGGGGAGCCGAGCACGAAGTCGATGCGCAGGCCGCGGTTGCGCTCGAAGCGCTGCCGGTAGTAGTCCCAGTAGGTGTAGACGTCCGGGCCGGGCGTGAACGGCCGGGCCACGTCGCGGAAGTCGGCCTCGATCGCGAAGAACGCCTCCCGCTCGGCGGGGGTGAGGTGGGTGGCTTTGCGGAACTGCGCCGGGTCGAAGCAGTCCTCGTCGAAGGGGCAGACGTTCCAGTCGCCGACCAGCGCTGTGGGGGTGTCCTTCCAGCGCTGCGCGGCGTCGCGCAGCCGGGCCAGCCACTCCAGCTTGTAGTGGTAGTGCGGGTCGCCGGGCTTGCGGCCGTTGGGGACGTAGAGGCTCATCACCCGCACGCCGCCACACACTGCTGAGACCGCCCGGGCCTCGGCCTGCTCCTTGAAGACCGGCATCGCCTCGAAGCCGACGAGGACCTCCTCGATACCGACCCGGGAGATCAGCGCGACGCCGTTCCACTGGTCGTAGCCGACCGCGGCGACCTCGTAGCCACGCGCCTCCAGGCCCATGGTCGGGAGCTGGTCCGGCATCGCCTTGGTCTCCTGCACGGCGAGCACGTCGATGTCGTGCCGCTCCAGGAAGGCCTCGACCCGGTCGATGCGGGACCTGATGGAGTTGACGTTCCAGGTGGCGATGCGCACGAGGCGAACCTATACGGTTTCCGTCATGCTCCAGGTGCCGCGGCCGTCATACTGGCTGCCGTTGCCGATCCTGCTGCTGGTCGCCGGGCTCGGCTGGCAGGCCGGCGCGCGGCGGTGGCCCTACCTGCTGCCGCCGCTGCAGGACGTCTGGCACCAGCTCGCCGAGGATCCCGGCTACTTCACCAGCGCGGCTGGGCACACGTTGACAGAGGCGCTGCTCGGCCTGCTGATCGCCCTGGTCGTGGGCTTCCTGCTGGCGGTGCTGGTCAGCGAGGTGCCCATCGCCCGGCGCGCGATCATGCCGGTCGCGGTCGTCCTCAACGTCACGCCGCTGGTCGCCATCGCGCCGGCGCTGGTGGTGGCCTTCGGCTTCGGCATCACCCCCAAGCTGATCGTGACGGCGCTGATCTGCTTCTTCCCGATCCTGATCAACACCTCCGTCGGGCTGCGCTCGGTGCCCGGGCACGTGCTGCGGCTGCTGGACTCGATGGCCGCCACCCGGTGGCAGAAGCTGGTCCATGTGCGGGTCCCGCTCTCGGTGCCGCACCTGCTCGCCGCGCTGCAGATCGTCTTCCCGCTCTCGGTGGTCGGCGCCGTCGTCGCCGAGCTCTCGGCGGCCGGCGCGAACGGCGGCCTCGGCACCGTCATCGCCGTCGCGAGCTCCATGAACCGGCTCGCGGTGGTGTGGGCCGCCATCTTCGTGCTGGCGCTGATGGGGGCGCTGCTGCTGTTCGCGGTGTCCACGCTGCAGCGGTTGGTGATGAGGCGATATCGCCGTACGGCAGAGTTCTCCGGGTGAAGCGGATCCTCGTCGCGGCCGTCGCCGCGTTGCTCGTCCTGGCCGGCTGCGGTGGCGGCTCCGAGTCAGACCCTCAGCCGAAGGAGGACGGCGGCGCCATCGGAGGCGAGCGGTGCGCACAGAATGCTGCGGCCGGCAAGATCACCTACCTGACCGGCTACTACTGGCAGGCCTCGGTCTCGATCCTGGAGGTGATCGCCGCCGACGCGCTGGGCTACTTCGACGACCTCTGCCTCGACGTGGAGCTGCAGCCGGGCCAGGGCGACGTCTCGCAGAACACCAAGCTGCTCGCCAGCGGCCAGGCGCAGCTCGGCGGGCTCTCCGAGCAGGACGCCATGACCGCCAACGCCAGCGGGCTGAGCGTGCTCGGCATCTCGTCGTACTCCGACGCGGGCCTGGACATCCTGATGACCGGCCCCGACATCACCGACCTGGCCCAGCTCAAGGGCAAGACGCTGGGGGAGAAGGGCTGGGTGCCGGTCGGCGTGCTGGCGATGCTCGGCCAGGCCGGGCTGGCGCCCGACGACGTCAAGCAGGTCAAGGTCGGCTACGACCCGACGGTGCTGACCCGCGGCCAGGTCGACGCGCTGACCGGCTTCATCTCCAACGAGCCCAACCAGCTGCGTGAAGCCGGCGAGGAGGTGACCGTGTGGCAGCCGAAGGACTTCGGAGTCGCCGGCTCGCTCGGCTCCTACGCCGCCAATCCCTCCTTCGCGGCCGACCATCCCACCGCCGTCGAGGACTTCCTGCGCGCGGTCTTCAAGGCCTACGGCTACTGCTCGGAAGCCGTGGACGAGTGCCTGGGCTACCAGGCGGAGCGGGCCGGCGCCGACGCCGACCCGGCGCACGAGAAGTCGGTGTGGACCACCGAGACCCAGGTCGTCGCCGACAACCCGCTGCCGGTCAAGTGGGGCTCGGTCGACCTCGACAACGTCCGCTCGCTGGCCGGCGTCATCAGCGAGTACGGCGGGGTGAGCGTCTCGCCCGACGACGCGGTCTCCTGGTTCACCAACGACTACGCCGACAAGGTGGTCGACGACTCCGGCGCGGTGATCTGGCCCGCCCCGTGACCAGGCGCAAACTGACAGCCGATCCCCGCCGAGCAGGCGCAAACTGACAGTCAATTGCCGGTGAGCGGTCGCAAACTGACGAGTTGGGGTCGTTGGCGAGAGGCGGGTCAGGGCCGCGCCAGCCGGTGCGACACGATCTTGGGCGTGGCCCTGGCAGCCAGCTCGATCGCGGTCTCCAGCGGCACGTCCGGGATGGTGACCTGCTCCGGGCCGGCGGCGGTGGTGGCGATCAGCTGAGCCAGCCCCCGGCGCCGGTCGAAGAAGCTCTGCCGGAGCCGCCAGCCGACGATGCCGTCGCTCTCCAGCGCCACCCGCCGGGTCCGCAGCGCGCCGGTACGGACCACCAGATAGCGGTCGGTCAGCGCGTGCCCCAGCCGGCGCCAGCGCAGCTCCGCCTCGGCCGCGGCGAGGGAGCTCACCACGACATAGACCACCACCGGGAACCAGACCGGCGCGCCGAAGTCGGCCAGTCGCAGCGCCACCGTGGCGGCGACCGAGACCAGGGTCAGCAGCCACGCCGGCAGCTGGGCCCGGAGCTGGTAGCGGCGCCGCGTCCTGGCACCGTGCCCGGTCAGCGCCGCGGTCATCGCGTCGGCCTCGACCAGCACGTCGGCGGCCACCCGCTCCGCCACCCCGCGCGGTGCCGCCGGCAAGACGTCCGGCTCGTTGTCCTCCAGTCCGGTGGTCAGCAGCGACAGCTGGGTGCCGCCCGCGACGCCGACCAGCAGGGGAGTGGTGAGCGTGGCGCCCCTGACCTTCGCCTCCTCGACGGTCGTGGCACGCTGGGTCAGCGCGCCGTGCACCCGCCGGATCGTCGTACCGCTCTCGGTGGTTTCGCGAGTCACCGTGAGCCCGAACCAGCGCACGGCGTACCCCACGCACGACAGCGGGATCCACAGCACCAGCACGGCGAAGATCACCCCGACGACCAGCAGCGGTACGCCGACCCGCTGCGCCCACTCCCAGGCGCCCTGGCCCTCCTCGGGGTCGATCACCGAGCCGAAGACGTCCGAGAGCTGACCGACCACCGCGCCGGCGGCGACGGCGACGATCGCCAGGTTGGCGACGTTGAGCGGCGCGAACCGCACCCAGGACCAGTCCAGCCGGGCGATCTCCACGGTCGTCGGCGCGGCGGGCGCCTCGCCGGTGCCGCCGTGCAGCAGCGCACTCCGCAGCCGCTCGGCGGCACCGACGGCCAGCGCGTCCAGATCGATCTGGCCGTCGTCGACACCGGTGCCGACGGCCACCGTGGTCAGTCCGAGCACCCGGTGCAGCGGGTTGGCCTCGAGGTCGACGCTGCGGATGCGGTCCAGCCGGGCGGTGACGGTGCTGCGCTGCAGCAGGCCGCGTCGTACCTCGAGATGGGTGGGCGTGACGCGGTAGGTGGTGGTCAGCCACGGGACGAGCCCGATGGCCACCGCGACCACCAGGCCGGCCGGGATCAACAGCAGCGAGAGACCGCCGGCCGTGCCGATGCCGAAGAGCGCCGCGAGCACCGGCAACGCCGCATTGCGCAGCACCGCGACCGGCTGGGTCAACATGCTGCGCGGGTCGAGGCGTAGCCATTCCATCGGCGCCGGCTCCATCAGGTCGCGTCCTCCGGGGTGGCGGCGGTGATCGCGACCAGCCGCTCGACGGTGTCCTTGGCGATCGCGTCGTCGAGGCAGGCGATCTCGACCGCGCCGTGCGCGGAGGCGGTCTGGACCGTCACCGTGCGCAGCCCGAACAGCCGCATCAGCGGCCCCTGCGTCGAGTCCACCGTCTGCACCCGGGAGAGCGGCACGATCTCGTCGGTGCGGGAGAGCCAGCCGTAGCGCACGTGGACGGCGATGTCGGTGACCTCCCAGCGGTGCACCCGGAATCTGATCGGCGGGGCTACCACGATGGCCGGCAGCGGCACCGCGATCAGAAGCACGACGGCGAGCCAGCTCAGCCACCGCCAGGCGCCCTCGGCGACCGCGAGCGCGAGCACCAGAGCCACCACCGCCAACAGCCACGCGAACGTGGCGCTGATCAGCGCGCTCACCCGCCAGTACGTCGGGGCGCGGTCGGACACCCGATGGGCCGGCTCTCTCAAGGCTGTCACGAGGGTGAGCTTTGCATATCGTCGCGATTCCCCGGGGCGTCGTACCCGCTTCTAGACTGACCCCTCGTGGCGCTCACCATCGGCATCGTCGGTCTCCCCAACGCGGGCAAGTCGACGCTCTTCAACGCCCTGACCAAGAACAACGTGCTCGCCGCGAACTACCCGTTCGCGACGATCGAGCCCAACGTCGGCGTGGTGGGAGTTCCGGACCCACGGCTGGAGGTGCTGGCCGGGATCTACGGCTCGCAGCGGCTGGTGCCGGCCACGGTGCAGTTCGTCGACATCGCCGGCATCGTGCGCGGTGCGTCGCAGGGGGAGGGGCTGGGCAACCAGTTCCTGGCCCACATCCGCGAGTCGGACGCGATCTGTCAGGTGACCCGGGTCTTCCGCGACGACGACGTCACCCACGTCGATGGTCGCGTCGATCCGTCCTCCGACATCTCCACCATCTCGACCGAGCTGATCCTCGCCGACCTGCAGACGGTCGAGAAGGCCATCCCGCGGCTGGAGAAGGAGGCCCGCAACAACAAGGATCGGGTCGCGGTGCTGGCGGCGGCCAAGGAGGCGCAGGCGGCGCTGGAGGCGGGTACGCCGATCATCTCCTCCGGCCTCGACCACACGCTGATCCGCGAGCTCACCCTGCTGACGGCCAAGCCGTTCATCTACGTCTTCAACTGCGACACCGACGAGCTCGCCGACGAGCCGCTGAAGGCGCGGATGCGCGAGATCGTGGCCCCCGCCGAGGCGATCTTCCTCGACGCCAAGATCGAGTCCGAGCTGGTCGAGATGACCGACGAGGAGGCCGAGGAGATGCTCGCCGACCTCGGCATCGGCGAGTCCGGCCTCAAGCAGCTTGCCCGGGTCGGCTTCGACACCCTCGGCCTGCAGACCTACCTCACCGCCGGCCCCAAGGAGGTCCGCGCCTGGGAGATCCGCAAGGGCGCCACCGCCCCCGAGGCCGCCGGCGTCATCCACACCGACTTCCAGAAGGGCTTCATCAAGGCCGAGATCGTCTCCTACGACGACCTGGTCGAGGCCGGCTCGGTCCTCAAGGCCCGCGAGGCCGGCAAGGTTCGGATGGAGGGCAAGGAGTACGTCATGCACGACGGGGACGTGGTGGAGTTCCGCTTCAACGTGTGATTCATTCTCGCGCGGCGGTCGCGCTGGTGGGTGGCGATGCGGCCCTGGCCGACGAGTCGGTGCTGGCCGCCTTGCCGACGCTCGGGGGCTGATCCTCGGCGGTCGGCCACAGGTGCGCGTAGGTGTTCAGCGTCGTGGTCGCTTTCGAGTGGCCGAGGGCACGCTGCACAGTCACCACGTCAGACCCGCCCAAGGGCGCGGGTGAGGCGCTGAAGACGATCAGCCCGTTCTTCGCCGAGAGGCTCTGACGGCTAGCCTTGTCGTCATGCCCGCACCGAAGGTCGCCAGTGTCGAGGACTACTTCGCGCGCTTGGGGGAGGTCGAGGCGCCGCACCTGGAGAGGCTGCGCGAGCTGAGCCTGGCCGGCGCGGCGGGGACCGGGGTCGAGGAGGCGCTGCGGTTCAACACCCCGGCGTACGTCAAGGGCGCTCCCAAGCCTGCCATGGTGTGGATGCTGCAGTGCTTCAAGAACCATTGCTCGATCCGGTTCCCGGTGCCCTTCTTCGGTGCCTTCCGCGACGAGGCCGCGGCGGCGGGCTACGACGCCATCCAGGGCGCGCTCAAGATCCGCTGGGACCAGGAGGTGCCCGAGGCGCTGGTGGCCAGGCTGATCGCGGCGCGGATCGAGGACTTCGACGCGGGCAACACCGCGTGGTCGGTGCCCGGACAGTACGACGGCAAGAAGAAGTGACCGAGCCGGTCGTCATCCACACCGACGGCGGCTGCACGCCCAACCCCGGGCCCGGCGGGTGGGGTGCGGTGCTGCGGTTCGGAGACCACGTCAAGGAGCTGTACGGCGGCGAGGCCGGCGTCACCACCAACAACCAGATGGAGCTGACCGCGCCGATCGTCGCACTCGAGACGCTGACTCGGCCGTGCCTGGTGCACCTCTACACCGACAGCACCTACGTCCGCAACGGCATCACCAAGTGGGTCGCCGGCTGGGCCCGCAACGGCTGGCTGACCAGTGCCAAGCAGCCGGTGAAGAACGTCGAGCTGTGGCAGCGGCTGCAGGCCGCCTGCGAGCGACACGAGGTCGAGTGGTTCTGGGTGAAGGGCCACGCCGGCGTCGCCGACAACGAGCTGGCCGACCAGCTCGCCACCCGGGGGATGCGAGAGGCGATGGCCGGGGATCCGGGCCGATCCGGTCAACGTCGCGGCAGTTCGCAGGCCGCAGTGCCGCCCGGCAGGGAGTGACGGCGGTCGGCGACCCAGCGGTAGAGCGGGCCGAACAGCCAGCCGAGCGGGCGGGCGCCGACGATGAGCCCGAGCAGGCGCACCGGCGCCGGACCGGTGCGCAGGCCGGCCGCGATGGCCCGATGGCCGTAGCGCGCTCGGCCGTCGACCACGGCCGGCATCTCCCGTTGGGCGCGCTCCGCGTCGATGCCGAGTGCGGCCAGGTCGGTGTCCTGGATGGTGCCGATCGTCGCTCGAAGCCGCAGCCGCGGCGCCAGCGAGATGGCACGGGTACAGAAGCCGCAGTCGGCGTCGTAGAGGAGCAGCGTGCCCACGACTCGACACTACCGCGGTGGCGTCAATCCAGGCCGAGTGCGGCGAGACCGCGCGGAGTCATCCGGCCCTCGCCGATCAGCCGGTTGGCGATGCGGAGGTTGCGGGCCGAGGCCGTGCCCGTCGTACGCCGTGGGCTGAACCGCTGCAGGTAGGAGTCGGCGTCATAGCGGCGGCGGCCGGACTCGCTCCAACCGAACGCCAGCCCCGCCTCCAGCAGTTCCTCGAAGCTGATCGTGCGGAGCCGGCCGCGGGACCTGCCGAGCCGCACCCACACGCCCGGATGGGTAGCCGGCCGCTCGGTGAGCCATGCCCACAGCTCGGCGGTGGTCGTGAAGGTCACGATCTCGTCCACGTCCCCGACGCTAAGCCCGCGAGCGGACAGGGGCTGTCCGCGACCTCTGGCAGACCCGGTTGCGGGTGTCAGTTTGCGCCCGGTCACGGGGTTGCGGTGGTCAGTTTGCGCCCGGTCACGGGGTTTTGGGTGTCAGTTTGCGCCCGGTCACGGGAGGTGGGACGCCCTAGGATTCAGTGCCATGGATGCCGACATCGTCGTCGTGGGGGCGGGCCTGGCGGGTCTGGTGGCAGCGGCCGAGGCCGCCGACAACGGGCGCCGGGTGCTGCTGCTCGACCAGGAGCCGGAGCAGAGCCTGGGCGGGCAGGCGTTCTGGAGCCTGGGCGGGCTGTTCCTCGTGGACAGCCCCGAGCAGCGGCGGATGGGCATCAAGGACTCCAAGGAGCTGGCGCTGCAGGACTGGCTGGGCAGCGCCCAGTTCGACCGCGACGAGGACCTGTGGCCGCGCCGCTGGGCGGAGGCCTATGTCGACTTCGCCGCGGGCGAGAAGCGCTCCTGGCTGCGCGAGATGGGCCACCGGGTCTTCCCGGTCGTCGGCTGGGCCGAGCGCGGCGACGGCCGCGCCGACGGCCACGGCAACTCGGTGCCGCGCTTCCACATCACCTGGGGGACCGGCCCGGGCGTGGTCGAGCCGTTCGAGCGGCGGGTGCGCGAGCACGAGGCGGCGGGTCGGATCGAGCTGAGGTTCCGACACCGGGTGGACGAGATCATCGTCGAGGGGGGTGCCGCGGCCGGCGTACGGGGACGGGTGCTCGCGCCCGACGAGATGCCCCGCGGCCAGGCCTCCAACCGCACCGAGACCGGTGACTTCGAGCTGCGCGCCCAGGCGGTCATCGTCACCAGCGGAGGCATTGGCGGCGACCTCGACCTGGTCCGCAAGAACTGGCCGAAGTCCCTGGGCAAGCCACCTGAGGACATGGTCGCCGGCGTGCCCGCGCACGTCGACGGCCGGATGGTGGGCATCACCGAGGCCACCGGCGCCCGCGTCATCAACCGCGACCGGATGTGGCACTACGTCGAGGGGCTGCGCAACTGGGACCCGATCTGGGACAACCACGGCATCCGCATCCTGCCGGGGCCCAGCAGCATCTGGCTCGACGCCACCGGCAACCGACTGCCCGCGCCCTACTTCCCCGGCTTCGACACGCTCGGCACGCTGCGCCACCTGCGGCAGACCGGCTACGACTACTCCTGGTTCGTGCTGACCCAGAAGGTGATCGAGAAGGAGTTCGCGCTCTCGGGCTCGGAGCAGAACCCCGACCTGACCGGCAAGGACGTCAAGCTGCTGCTCAGCCGGGTCAAGAAGGGCGCGCCCGGCCCGATCGAGGCGTTCAAGGAGCACGGCGCGGACTTCGTGGTCGCCGACACCCTCACCGAGTTGGTCGCCGGCATGAACCGGCTGGCGAAGGTGGCGCCCACCGGCCCCGAGATCGACGAGACCGCGCTGCGCCACCTCCTGGTCGCCCGCGACCGCGAGGTCGCCAACCCCTACGGCAAGGACGCCCAGGTCACCGCGATGTACGGCGCCCGGCACTACCGCGGCGACAAGCTGATCCGGGTCGCCAAGCCGCACGCCTTCCTCGACCCGGACAACGGCCCCCTGATCGCGGTCAAGCTCCACGTGCTGTCTCGCAAGACGCTCGGCGGCCTGGAGACCGACCTGTCCGGGCGCTGCCTGACCGGCGCCGGCATCCCGCTGCCGGGGCTCTACGCCGCCGGCGAGGTCAGCGGCTTCGGCGGCGGCGGGATGATGGGCTACAACGCGCTCGAGGGCACCTTCCTGGGCGGCTGCCTGTTCAGCGGCCGCGCCGCCGGACGGGGCGCGGCCGGCGATCTGTGAAGCATCGCCCCGCCCGGGAGCATCACGCGTGACTGCCGCCCAGCAGGTTGAGGCCGACCACGCCGGCGATGATCAGCAGCAGGCAGGTCGCCTTGATCCAGTCCATGGACTCACCGAGGAACAGGTAGCCGATCACGGCGACCGCGGCGGTGCCGACGCCGGCCCAGACAGCGTACGCGATGGAGACCGGCATCGTCTTCACCACGAGGGCAAGCAGCCAGATCGACAGTCCGTAGCCTGCCAGCACGGCGAGGCTCCAGAGCGGATCGTGGAAGCCGCGGGTGCGGGGGAGCGTGGCGGTCGCGGCGACCTCGACCCCGATCGCGCCGAACAGCAACACCACGGCGGACATGTGAACTCCCTTGTCTGTAGCAACTGCTACATAATTGTAGCGATCGCTACAAAGTGGCACAATTCCCCGGGTGAGCCGTCGCGACGATCTCCTCGACGCGGCGGTGGACCACGTCCTGCGGGAGGGCCTGATCGGGCTGACGCTGCGCCCGGTCGCCGCCGCGATCGGCACCAGCGACCGGATGCTCATCTATCACTTCGGCAGCCGTGACGACCTGGTCGCCGCCGTCGTGACCCGGACCGAGGACCGCTCGATCGCCGCCATCGACTCGCTGCCGGCCGCCGCCGGCGTCCGTGCCGGCGTCAACGCGCTGTGGGCCGCCTACCAGGCTGAGCCGCTGCACGACTGCCTCGACCTCTACGTGCAGGCGGCGGCGACCGGCCTGCTCGGGCGCGAGCCCTACCGGAGCGCGGTCCGGGAGGCCAACGAGCGGTGGTACGCCGCGCTGTGCGGCTACCTCGTCCGCTGCGGCGCGCCACCGGACCGGGTCGGCCGCGTCGTCACCCTCGTCGACTCCAGTCTGTTCGGGTTCCAGCTCGATCTCGCCACCGACCGGCCCGAGGAGCTGACCCGGGGCGTCGACGACCTGGCCGTCGCCGCCGAGGCGCTCGCGAAGGCATGACATCGGGCGCGCCGAGACCCCCGTGAAGCGCCGGCGCCCGGGGCGCAGGAGGACGCCGTACCGGGGTACCTCGCCGCCCGCCGGGGCTGACCCACCAGAATGTCCGGGTGACCAGCTCCACGATGGGCCGCAGGCTCAAGGCCGTCCCCGCCAGCACGATGCATCTGTGGCTGATGCTGGTGCTGACCTTCACCACCGGCATCAACGACGCGATCGGCTACCTCGGCCTCGACAAGGTCTTCACCGGCAACATGACCGGCAATGTCGTCATCCTCGGCATGGCGCTGGCCGGCGCCGACGGCCTGCCCATCCTCGGCCCGGCGCTGGCCCTGGCCGGGTTCATGGCCGGCGCCGCGATCGGCGGCCGCACGCTGAAGTACGCCGGCCGAGCCTGGACCGCCGGCACTACCGTCCTCTTCGGCGTCACCGCGGCGCTGATGCTCGTGCTGTCGGTGGTGCTCTTCGTGGCCGGCGACGAGCCGGCCCGCTGGCTGATGGTCACCGTGACGACCCTGGCGGCGGCAGCCATGGGCGTCCAGGCCGCCGCCGCCAGGCATGTCGCGGTCAAGGACGTCACGACGGTGGTGGTGACCTCCACGATCACCGGTCTCGCCGCCGACTCGCTGCTCGGCAGCGGCAAGCGCAACGGCAGTGGCCGCCGGTTCGCCGCCGTCGCGCTGATCCTGCTCGGCGCGGCCGTCGGCGCGCTGCTGCTCAAGGCGCATCTCGGCTACGGCCTGCTGCTGGCCGGCGTCCTCATCGCCGCCGCGACCGCGCTGGGCGGCTGGCACGCCCGGGTCACGGCGGAAGGAGCCTGACCGGGACCGGTCACGGCTCAGGCCCGGTCGGCCGCGCCATAGCGGGTGAGCACCACCCGCTCCAGCAGCTGGGCCACCATGTAGAGCACGATCGAGGCCAGCGTGACGACGACCAGCAGCGACCAGACCAGGTCGTACTTGTAGAGTGCGAGGGCCTGGTTGACCGCCTTCCCGACGCTGGCCGGGGTGGTGTAGAACTCGGCGATCAGCGCCCCGGTGACCGCGCCGGGCACCGAGATCCGGATGGCCGCGAAGAACGACGGCAACGCGCTGGGGAAGGCGACCCGGCGCAGCACGGCCCAGGTCGAGCCGCCGTAGACGCGGACGACGTCGCGCATCTGGTCGCTGACCGAGCGCAGCCCGAAGGAGATGGTGACCAGCGCCGGGAAGAGCACCACGATGCCGCTCATCGCCGCCACGGTCCAGAAGC
Organism: Nocardioides sp.; assembly: GCF_047607185.1. Lineage (GTDB taxonomy): Bacteria > Actinomycetota > Actinomycetes > Propionibacteriales > Nocardioidaceae > Nocardioides. The sequence goes on from NZ_JASGDQ010000049.1 coordinate 27,242, forward strand.
CGTTGCCGAAGATCAGCGTGATGATCGGCGCCAGCGCCACCAGGGGCACCGTGCGCACCACCATCGCGACCGGCATGGTGGCCGCCTCGACGCCCCGGGAGAGGTAGGTGCCGACGGCGACGGCGGTCGCCGCCAGCAGCCCGGCCACGAAGCCGATGCCGGCGTCGAGCAGCGTCTGCCACAGCGGATCGAGCACCGCAGACCGGTTGGCGGCACCCTTCTCGGGATCGAAGAGGTAGTCCAGCACCTGGCCCGGCTTGCGGGCGACCAGTGGGTTGACGTTGCCGACCTCGAGCAGCAGCAGCCAGACGACGACGAGCGCGGCGATCACGAAGACCAGGTTGAAGACCGGCCGCGCCAGCGGCTTGACGAAGCTCATCGCGACGTGCCCTTCGCCCAGGGGGCGATGGCCCGGCCGAGCCAGCCGATCGCGAAGTAGGCGAGGCCGGAGACGATCGCGCAGCCGAAGCCGAGCGTCCAGGCCAGCGCCGTCTCGCGGTTGTTCTGGGCGAGGTAGAGCGACGGCCCGACGCCGATCTCCAGGTGCTTGTCGAACCACTCGCCCAGCAGCGCGCCGAGGTAGGCCGCCGGCGCGGCCATCTGCAGCGTGGTGAACAGCGCCGGCAGCGCCGAGACCAGCCGCACCCGGAGGAACTGCTGCACCGGCCCGCCGCCGTACACCTGGACGACGTCGAGGGAGGCCTGGTCGGCGGATCGGAAGCCGAGTACGGCGCCCACCACCGTGGTGAAGATGACCGAGACCGCGGCCAGGTCGATCGCGGTCGCGGAGGTGCCGCCCTTGGCCGGGATCTCGTGGGCGACGATGAGGATCGGCGCGAGCACGACGATGGGCAGGCAGTAGGTGATCACGGCGAACTGCATGATCACCGGCTCCAGCACCGGGATCAGCAGCACCGCGACGGCCAGCAGCAGCGCGATCAGCACGCCCCAGAGGTAGCCGATCGCCGCTTCCTTGAGGGTGATCGAGAAGATCTCCCGGTAGTAGGAGAAGCCCTTCTCGTGGAACTTCGAGATCACGTCCGGCGGCGTCGGGATGTGGTGCCCGGCCAGGAAGGTGGTCGCGGCGAGCCACCAGATCGCGACCACGGCGAGGATCCCGACGGCACCGACGAGCCAGGTGTGCAGTCGGCCTGTCATGCCGCCACCCCTCGCTGCCCTCGTGGTCGGCTCGCGAGCTCGCTCATCAGTCGTCCATCGCCGCGCCGCCCTCGCCGAAGAGCAGCTCGGAGGCGTGGTCGTGCAGGGCGTGGAACTCCGGCGTACGCATCATCTCCGGGGTCCGTGGCCGGGGCAGGTCGACGTCGATGACCTCCTTGACCCGGCCGGGACGCGGGCTCATCACCGCGACCTTGTCGGAGAGGAAGATCGCCTCGGCGATGCCGTGGGTGACCATCAGCGTGGTCGCCGGCTTCTCGGTCCAGATCCGCAGCAGCTCGAGGTTGAGCCGCTGCCGGGTCATGTCGTCGAGCGCCCCGAACGGCTCGTCGAGCAGCAGCACGCTGGGCTTGACGACCAGCGCACGGGCGATGGAGACCCGCTGCCTCATGCCGCCGGAGAGCTGCGAGGGCCTGGCCTTCTCGAAGCCCTCCAGGCCGACCAGCCTGATGAGCTCGCTGACCAGGCTCTGGTCGATCTTCTCGCCGGAGACCTGGAAGGGCAGCCGGATGTTCGACTCGACGCTGCGCCAGGGGAGCAGGGCGGAGTCCTGGAAGGCGATGCCGAGCTCGTGGTCGCGGCGCAGCTCCGCCGGGGTCTTACCGTCGACCAGGGCGCGACCACTGGTCGGGTCCTCCAGCCCGGCCAGGATCCGCAGGATCGTCGACTTCCCGCAGCCGGAGGGGCCGAGGAGCGAGAGGAAGCTGCCCTTGTCGGTGTGGAGGGTGGCGTCCTGGAGCGCGGTGACCTTGCGCCGACCCGAGGCGAAGGTCTTGGTGAGGTCCTGGATGTGGATGCCGGTGCCGGTGGCGAGGGGACCCTTGAGCGGGTTACCCTCGCCACCGGCCGACGCTTGAGTCTCAGTCACGAGAAGGTCGCAGATCGGTCACGAACTGATAACGGCCTCAGCCGATCAGCGACGGGTCCTCGGCGAGCAGCTCGTTGAGCGGGCCCATGTCGAAGAGATCCTCGGGGGCGATGTCGATACCGGAGGCGGCGATCGACTTGATGTTGTCGGCGATCATCGCGTCGCTGATCGTGAAGATGCCGTTGGTCGCGGTCTCGTCGGTGTGGACCAGCAACTCGCACTGCTGCCTGGCCTGCTCGATCTCCTTGTCCAGCTCCAGCGCCGGGTCGATGTCGACGCCGTAGGTGTCGACGGCCAGCTTCGCGCCCTCCTCGTAGCCGGTCTCGCCGTTGCAGGCGTCCTTCCAGCCCTGGATCTCCGCCTTGAGGAACGCCTTCACCATGTCGGGCTGCTCGGCGATGATGTCGTCGGTGGTGATGACCGTCTCGGCGACGAACGGCAGCCCGTTGTCGGCGAAGGGCAGGTCCACGGCGTCGAAGCCGTCGCCCTTGACCAGCAGCGACTCGTTGGTCATGTAGGCCACCAGGCCGTCGATCTCGCCGTCCTCCAGCGGCGCGATGTCGAAGCCGTTGGGGACGATGGTGACATCGTCCTCGGTGAGGCCGTTGGCGGAGAGGAACGCCTGGAACAGGCTCAGGTTGGGGTCCTGGACGCCGATCTTCTTGCCCTTGAGGTCGGCCGGGGTGGTGATATTGCCCTGGTCGCCGAGCGAGAGGATGCTGAACGGGTTCTTCTGGTACGTCGCGCCCACGATCTTCAGCGGGAAGCCGCTGTTGGCGACGGCCGCCGCGGTGGAGACCGAGTTGCTGAGACCGAACTGGGCCTTGCCGGTGGCGACGATCTCCTCCTGCGCCACCGGGCCGGTGAGCAGGTCGACCTTGCCGAAGCCGGCGTCGGCGTAGTAGCCCTTGCTGTCGGCGATGAACTCGCCGGCGAACTCGGCGTTCTTGATCCAGGACAGCTGCACGGAGATGTCGCCGAAGCTCTCGGCAGCGGCCGTGGTCTCCCCGGCGGCGCTGCTGCTCGTCGAGGTGCTCGGGGTCTCGGCGGCCTCGCCGTCGGACCCGTCCGAGCCACAGGCCGCGAGGCCGAGAGTGACCGTGGCCAAGACGGCCGAGATGCGCAGTGCGCGACGCTTCATATTCCAACTCCTGGATGGTGCGTGTCCGTTGGGCCGACCGTCGAGTCGGCGCCCTCCCTGTTCCCGGTGAACCTAGGAGCGGGGCGTTTCGCGGTTCGCCGAGCTGTGTTGCGCCAGGGTTACGTGTCGGGTGGAACGGTTATCTCGCTGTTTCGGTCGCGCTGAAACGAGGATTTCTCAGTAGTCGGTGCGGGCGTCGTGGGCGAGCCAGGCCTCGAAGGGCGCGGTCCGCCCGGTGAGGGGGATGCTCTCGACGCCCATCGCCCAGGTCTCTCGGGGGCGGGCGAACAGCTCGTAGAACTCCCGGTCGTCGAAGCCGCCGACGGCCGCGTCGTCACGGTCCGCCGCGTAGACGACGCGGTCCAGCCGTGCCCACAGGCTCGAGGCCAGACACATCGGGCAGGGCTCGCAGCTGGTGTAGAGGACACAGCCCTTCAGCGAGAAGTCGCCGATCGCCTTGGCGGCCGCCCGGATCGCCTGCACCTCGGCATGGGCGGTGGGGTCGAGGTCGTCGGTGACCCGGTTGCGGCCGGTCGCGACCAGCTCGCCGTCCTGGACGATGACGGCCCCGAACGGGCCGCCGCCGTTCGCCACGTTCTCGGTGGCGAGGTCGACCGCCCGTCGCAGCCACTGCTCGTCGCCGGTCATCGGTTGCTCGGTCATGCTTCTCCTTGCTCGCTGTCCTGGGCCAGCCGCCAGACCCGGTCACGGCTCATCGGCAGCTCGTAGGGTCGCACGCCCAGGGCGTCGCGGATGGCGTTGGCGATGGCGGGAGCCACCGGGTTGTACGGCGCCTCGCTCATCGACTTCGCGCCCCGCGGGCCCAGCGTGTCGAAGGTGTCGGCGAAGAGCACCTCGGTGTCCGGGACGTCGCCGAGCTGCGGCAGCCGGTAGTGCCGGAAGGTGCGGGTGAGGACCTCGCCGTCGCGCAGGATGATCTCCTCCTGCAGCGCGCTGCCCAGCGCCTGGGCGATGCCACCTTCGACCTGACCGCGCAGCTGCTCGGGGTTGATGACCCGACCGGCGTCGACTGCCTGCACGCTCTTCAGGATCCGCACTTCGCCGGTGGCCGGGGTGACGGCCACCCGGACCGCGTGGACGTTGAAGGCCACCGAGCGGGGGGTGCCGTCGTGGGTCGCCTCGGCGCTGGCCGGCAGGCTCGCTCCGGCGTCGAGCCGCTGTTTGAGCAAGCGCGCGGCCCGCTGCACCGCCAGCCCGGCCACGACCGAGCCGGTCGAGCCGAAGGCGCCGGTGTCGAAGCCGGACGTGGCGGTGTCGGAGGTCTCCAGCCGCACCAGCCGTGGGTCGATGCCCAGCTCGTCGGCGGCGATCTGGGTGTGCACCGTGGCGGTGCCGTTGCCGAACTCGGCGGTGCCGACGGCGACGGTCGCGGTGCCGTCCTGGTGCATCGTGACGGTCGCGTGCGAGTGGTGTCCCCGGGGCGGGACGGTCGCGATCATCGCCAGCGCCACGCCCGTCCCGACAAGCCGAGTCGGCAGAAGTGCAGGGGCCGACTCGGCGAGGGCCTGCTCGGCCAGGTCGAGGCACTCCATCACGCCGTCGGAGCCGAACTCCAGGTCGGTGTCCGGGGCGCCGTTGACGACGAACGGGTCGCCGGGCCGGATGACATTGCGGCGTCGGATCTCGTACGGCGACAGCCCGGCCTTGCGGGCGAGCTCGTCCATCGCGGACTCGACGGCGAAGACGACCTGGCCCAGGCCGTAGCCGCGGAAGGCGCCGCTGGGCGGGTTGTTGGTGTAGACCGCCTCGGCGTCGACCCGCTTGTTGGCGCAGCGGTAGACCGCCACCGACTCATGGGTGCCGTGGAACATCACCCCCGGGCCGTGGTTGCCATAGGCCCCGGTGTCGGAGAGCACGTCGACCCGCATCGCGGTCAGCACGCCGTCGGCGTCGGCGCCGAGCTCCACGGCCACCCTCATCGGGTGCCGCCACGGGATCGCGGTGAACTGCTCCTCGCGGGTCAGCTCCAGCTGCACCGGCCGGCCGGTGCGCAGCGTGGCGAGCGCGACCACGTCCTCGACCAGCAGCTCCTGCTTGCCGCCGAAGCCGCCGCCGACCCGGGCGGCGACCACCCGCACCCGGTCGGGGTCGAGGGAGAGCAGCCGGGCCAGCTCGTCGCGCACCAGGAAGGGCACCTGCGTGCTGGCCCTGACCACCAGGGTGCCGTCCGGGTCGAGCCAGGCCCGGGCGCCGTGGGTCTCCAGCGAGGCGTGGGTGACTCGCGAGGTCTGCCAGCTGCCGCCGACCCGGTGGGTGGCGGCGGCCAGCCCGGCGGCGACGTCGCCGACCTCGCCATGAGTGGCGGCGACCACATTGCGCCCCGGCTCGGCGATCCGGGAGACGGTGGCGTCCTTGTCGCCGTGCAGCAGCGGGGCGCCGGGCCGGCGGGCCGCCTCCGGGTCGAAGACGGCCGCCAGCTCGTCGTACTCCACCCGGACCAGGGCCGCCGCCCGCTCCGCGGCGGCGACGGACTCGGCGACGACCGCCGCGACCCGCTGGCCCCGGAACCGCACCACGGTGTCGAACATCCGGGTGTCGTCGGGGTCGTCGAGCCGGCTGTCGTGACGGCCGGTGGAGTAGAGCACGCCGGGGTCGTCGGCAGGCGTGAGGACGAGTACGACGCCCGGGACCGCCTCGGCGGCGCTGGTGTCGATGCCGGTGATCCGGGCATGGGCGTACGGGCTGCGCACCAGCTTGACGTGCAGCACCTCGGTGCCGGGCAGGTCGAGGGTGTAGGGCTCGCGGCCGGTGACCACCCGGGCGCCGGCGGGTGCGGCGAGGGAGCGGCCGAAGGCGCCCTCGCCGGTCTCGACCACATTGACACGGCCCGCCAGGGCGTCGCGGATCGAGCGGTAGCCGGTGCAGCGACACAGGTTGCCCTTGAAGGCACGGCCAGGCTCCGGCACGGTCACGGTGCCGTCCTCGTCCGCCAGGGAGGTCGCCGTGACGACGTACCCGGCGGTGCAGAAGCCGCACTGGAACCCCGCCGCCTCGCGGAAGTTGCGCTGCACCGGCGAGGGGCGGTCGGGGGTGCCGAGTCCAGCCGCGGTGGTCACCTCCGCGTCGGCCGCGCGGGCGGCCGGGGTGATGCAGGAGTGCACCGGCGCGCCGTCGAGCAGCACCGAGCAGGCGCCGCAGTCGCCGGCATCGCAGCCCTTCTTGACCGAGAAGTCGCCCTGATCGCGAACCCAGGTGCGCAGGCACTGACCGGGCGCCGGCTCACCCTCGACAGGGACGCCGTTGAGTCTCACCGGGAGGCCTCCCCGGCCAGCTCGGCGACGGCCTCCAACGCCATCCGCTCGGTCTGGGCCCGCCGCCAGTCGACCGCGCCGTGCGGGTCGCCGAACCACTCCGGCACCGTCGCCACGGCGGCAGCCACCTGCGCCGGGCTCGCTCCCGGGGGGAGTCGGAGCACCGTGGGCCGGGGCGTCGCGGCGGTGATCGTGACGACGACCGCGTCGGGGTCCTGGCGGGCGATGACCACCGCAGAGGAGCGGCCCAGGTCGGTCAGCGAGATGCGCCGGAAGGCGTAGCGGGCGGTCAGCGACGCGGCCGGGACCTCGATGGCACGGATGGTCTCGCCGGCGGCACGGACGGTCCGGCCGGCCCCCACCACGAAGTCGACCACCGGGACCCGGCGCTCGGCGCCGTCGGCGTGCCACAGCACCACCTCGGCGGCCAGCGCCGAGGTGAGCGAGACCGTCGCGGCGGCCGGGAGCGAGAGGGCGTGGTTGCCGCCGATGGTGGCGGTGTGCTGGACCTTGAACGACATCAGCAGCGCGTCGCAGCACTGCCGCACCAGCGCCGCTACCGACGCCGGCCACGGGTGGGTCTGGAGCTGCTCGATGGTGCAGGTCGCGGCGATCGAGACGCCGCCGTCGGGCAGCGCCGCCACCGGCGCCCACCCGAGGGGCGCGAGATCGACCAGTCCGGTCACCGCGGGCTGAGGCTCGGAGAACAGCCAGGTGCCGCCCGCGACGTACGTCTCCCCGGGCGCCAGCGCGAGGTCCGCCCGGCTCCTGGCCAGCCGGTAGGAGGCGACGGAGGCGAGGTCCACTACTCGACCTCGCCGAGCAGCTCGTAGGTGTCGGAGATCGCCGAGATGCGCGTCCGCCCCGACCGGCCACGCTCGAAGAGGACCGCATCGGCGAGCACGCTGACCAGGCTCATCGCGGCGGCGTAGGAGTCGTAGGCGAGCGGGCCCTGAACGGGGCACTCGAGCCGGACCCTGGCGCGGCCGACATGCTCGCCGCCGCTCGGATCGGTCAGCAGAACGACGGCCGCCCCGGTGGCGTTGGCCGCGGTCAGGAAGGCGCCGAAGCCGCGAGGACGGCGGCGGAAGCCGACCGCGACCACGACGTCGGCAGGACCCAGGTCGGCCAGCTCCTCGCCGATCACCTGGCCCGGCGCCGGCGCTATCGCGACCCGGGGCCGGGCATGGATCAGCTGCTCGCGCAGATGCAGCGCGACCGGGTAGGAGTTGCGCCAGCCCACCACCAGCACCTGCCGGGCCGACGCGATGACCTCGACCGCGTCCCGCAGCGCCGGCTGCTCCAGTGTGCGCTGGATCGCCGTGGTCTCGGCAGCGATCTGGTTGGCCAGGTCGGGCGCGCCGTCGACCCGCCGTGGCTCCCCGGTGACCCGCAGCGAGCGGAGGTGGTCGCGGACCTCGTCGAAGTCGGCGAAGCCGAGCGAGCGGAACAGCCGGCTCATCGTGGCCTTGGAGACGCCCGCGAGCCCAGCCAGCTCGGCGGCGCGGTAGGTCGCCAGGTCGTCGAGATGGGCCAGCAGGGTCTCGGCGGCCCGGCGCTCCTGCGGCGACAGCTCGTCGCGACGCCGGGCGATCCGCTCGTCAATACGTAAGCTCATCGGCGTACTCGCTTCGCTCCGTGCGCCGATGAGGCACATTCCGCGCTGCCTTGGATGGTTCGCTCGCTGCGCTCGCTCACGAAGACGTCCACCGCTCGGCCACCCGTAGCACCGCCTGCTCGAAGGCGTCCAGACCCCGCGCGACGTCGATCTCCCGGACGTCCTCGGCCGGGTGGTGGCTGATGCCGTCGTGACAGCGGACGAACAGCATCCCGATGTCGGCGATCTCGGCGATCGCCATGGCGTCGTGACCGGCCCGGCTCCACAGCCCCATCGGCTCCTGATCGGTGGGTTCGCCGACCCGGATCCCGTCGATGATCGCCTGCTGCAGCCACGGCGCGCAGGGCGCCGCCGGGGCGGAGTGGTTCTCGACGGGCTCGAACCGCAGCCGCCGACGGGTGCAGATCTCGCCGATCGTCTGCTGGATGACCTCCCACATCTCGTCGCGCTCGGCGTCGCTGGCGGCCCGCAGGTCGAGACTGAAGTCGGCCCGGCCCGGGATGACGTTGACCGCACCGGGGGTGACCTCGAGGCGGCCCACGGTGGCGATGCAGTCGGAGTCCTTGGCCAGCCGCTCGATCGCCACGATCGCCTCGCCGGCGCCGACCAGCGCGTCGCGACGCCGGGGGTACGGCGTCCCGCCGGCGTGACGCGCCTCGCCGACCACGGAGAGCCGGAACCGCCGGGCGCCGGCGATGGTGGTGACATAGCCGAGCGAGCGGTCGGCCGCCTCCAGCTCGGGGCCCTGCTCGATGTGGGCCTCCAGGTAGGCCACGATGCTGCGCGGGTCGCGGGCGGCCTCGCCGACCCGGCGCGGGTCGAGGCCGAAGTCGAGGAACGCCTGGTGCAGTGTGACGCCGTCGCGGTCGCGCAGCTCCCACCAGTCGGGATCCCAGACCCCGGCGACCGCCTGGCTGCCGAGCAGCGCCTTGCCGAACCGGGTGCCCTCCTCGTCGCTGAACCCGACCACCTCCAGCGCGAACGGCAGCGCCACCTCGCGCAGCCGCTCGGCGACGGCGATCGCCATCACCACCCCGAGCATCCCGTCGAAGGAGCCGGCATCGGGGACGGTGTCGAGATGGCTGCCGAGCACCAGTGCGGGGCTGTCGGGGGCCGGCCCCTCGCGGCGGGCCCACAGGTTGCCGGCGGCGTCGACCCAGGTCCGCAGCCCGGCCCGCTCCAGCCAGGTGGCGGCGGCCGCATTGGCGGCGGCGTGCTCCTTGGTCAGGTGGACCCGCTCCAGGTGTCGGGGGTTGGCGGAGAACCGGTCCAGCTCCGAGCAGCGGTAGAGCACCTCCTCGGCGGTCGTCACGACGCGTACACCTCCTTGGCGGCACCGACGCCGCCGCCGGCGGTGACCTCGGCGCCCTCGGCGCGCAGCACCTGCTCCAGCGCCGCCAGCGTGGTGAGCACCGCGTCGGTGCGGGCGTTGTAGCCCATGGTGCCGATCCGCCAGACCTTGCCGTGCAGGGGACCGAAGGAGGTGCCGATCTCGATGCCGAAGTCGTCGAGCAGGCCGGCTCGCACCCGGTCGCCGTTGACGGCCTCGGGGATGTGAACGGCGACCACATTGCTCATCTTGTGGGCCACGTCGCCGAAGACCTCGAGCCCGAGACCGCGTACGCCGGCCAGCATCGCCTCACCATGGCGCCGGTGTCGCGCCACTGCCTGGTCGATGCCCTCCTCGACCAGCAGCCGGGCGCACTCGCGGGCGGCGTAGAGCATGCTGGTCGCCTCGGTGTGGTGGTTGAGCCGGCGCGGGCCCCAGTAGTCGATGATCTGGGCGAGGTCGAGGTAGTTGGAGGCGATCACCGTGCCGCTGTCGGTGTCACCGTCGGCCTCCCCCGGGATCGGGCGCAGCCCGGCCTCGACGTGCTTGCGGGCCTCGACCACCTCGACCGCCGCCGGGCCGAGGGTGATCGGCGCGGAGCCGGACGGCCCGCCGAGGCACTTCTGCAGTCCGGCGGTGACCACGTCGATGCCCCAGGCGTCGGTCTCGAAGGGGTTGCCGCCCAGGGAGGCGGTCGCATCGCAGTAGACGAGCGCGCCGTGCGCCCTGGCGATCGCGCCGACCTCCTCCAGCGGCTGGCACATCGTCGTGGAGGTGTCGCCCTGCACCACCGCGACCAGCCTCGGCTCGACCGCGGCGACGGCGTCCGCGATCGCCTCCGGGGTGAACACCTCGCCCCAGGGCACCTCGATGGTGTGCACCTGGGCGCCGCAGCGCTGCGCGATCTCGACCAGCAGGTGGCCGAACCGGCCGAAGACCGGCACCAGCACCCGGTCGCCGGGCTCCAGCAGCGAGACCAGCGCCGCCTCGATGCCGGCCCGGGAGGTGCCGTCGACCAGGAAGGTCTGCTCGTTGGCGGTCTTGAAGACCTGCCGGTAGAGCCCCATCACCTCGGTCATGGCGTCGGTCATCCACGGGTCGAACTGCCCGACGAGCTGGTTGCTCATCGCCTGCAGCACGCGCGGGTCGACGGTGATCGGGCCGGGGCCCATCAGCAGCCGGGGCGGGACGTTCACGACACTTCTCCTCGGATCAGCTGCCGGCCCCAGCGCCAGTCCGGGTGCTCGACGTCGATGGCGTTGCCCCGCACGATGGAGCGGGTGACGCGACCGCCGTAGCGCAGTCCGTCGTAGGCCGAGATCGGGTTCTTGTGGGCGAGCCGGGTCGCCTCGATGCGGAACTCCACGTTGGTGTCGTAGATGGCCAGGTCCGCGTCGGCGCCTACCTGGATGCGGCCCTTGTTGCCCAGCCCGACCAGGTCGGCGGTGTTGCGGCTCATCCAGCGCGAGACCGAGGCCAGCGGGATGTTGCGCCGCCGCGCCTCGAACGCCATCGCGCTGAAGCCGACCTGCAGCCCCGAGACGCCGCCCCAGGCCTGCTGCAGGTCGCCGTCGCCCTTGTTCTTCTCGGCCGGGGTCGCGGGGGAGTGGTCGGAGACGATCTGGTCGATGATGCCGGCCTTGAGCGCCGCCCAGAGCTCCTCGCGGTTGCCGGAGTCGCGGATGGGCGGGCAGCACTTGAACTGCGGCGAGGCGTCGGGGATGGTCTCGGCCGCGAAGGACAGGTAGTGCGGACAGGTCTCCACGCTCAGCCGCAGCCCCTCGTCCCGGGCGTCCTTGATCAGGTCGAGCGCCTTGGCGCTGGACAGGTGCAGGATGTGCACCCGGCAGCCGGTCTCCCGGGCGCCGTCGAGGACCGTGCGGATCGCGGCCAGCTCGGACTCGTCCGGGCGCGACATCACGAAGTCGGCGTAGGACCTGCTGGGCGGCGCCGGCGCCGCGTCGAGGACGGCGGGGTCCTCGGCGTGCACGATCATCAGCCCGTCGAAGCGGGCGATCTCGGTCAGCGCGGCGACGTACTCCTCGCTGGTCAGGTGCGGGAACTCCTCGACGCCGGAGGGGGACAGGAAGCACTTGAAGCCGAAGACGCCGGCCTCCCACAGCGGCTCCAGGTCGGGCACATTGCCGGGCACCGCGCCGCCCCAGAAGCCGACGTCGACCATCAGCTCGGTGGTGGCGGCCTTCTGCTTGACCCGCAGGTGCTCGACCGTGGTGGTCGGCGGGATGGAGTTGAGCGGCATGTCGATCAGGGTGGTCGCGCCGCCGAGCGCCGCCGCCTCGGTCGCCGAGAGGTAGCCCTCCCAGTCGGTGCGGCCGGGCTCGTTGATGTGCACATGGGTGTCCACGATGCCCGGCACGACGTACGCCGAATCGGGCACCTGCAGCACTAGGCCCTCGGTTTCGGCCTCGAACGGCTCGATCGCCTCGATCCGGCCGTGGTAGAGCCGGAGGGTGGCCGGCTCGAAGACGCTCTGCCCGTCAGGTCGGTCGAGCAGCACCCGCTGCGCCCGGACCGCGTCTAGCCTCATCGGCCGGCTCAGCTCCCTCGGTAGGTGGTGTAGGCGAACGGGCTGAGCAGCAGCGCGACGTGGTGGTGCTCGCCCGCGGTCACCGTGAACGAGACGGTGATCTCGGGATAGAAGGTGTCGCGGTCCTGGGCGGCGAACCACGGCCCGGTCACGAAGGTGAAGGTGTGCACCCCGGGCGTGAGCTCGTCGGGCAGCCGGGCCCGGCCGTCGGCGTCGGTCTTCCCGGTCTTGCTGCTGCCGTCGGGGAGCGTCAGGGTGACGGTCAGCCCGGCGGCCGGCCGGCCGAGTGCCGCGTCGAGGACGTGGGTGCTTACGGTGGTCATCAGAACATTCCCTGGAGCCGCAGCAGCGCGATCTCGCCGAGTTGGCCCTTGGTGACCTCGAGCTCGGTCGCGGGGTCGTTGGCCAGTCGCTCGTCGAGCAGCGCCAGCAACTGCTCGGCGGTGCGGCCCTTGGCCCTGACCAGGTAGATCCGTCCGAACCGGGCCTCGTAGGCGGCGTTGCCCTCCCGGAGCCGCCGCTGGAGCTCGGCGTCGTCGCCGACGCCGGCCTGCTCGGCTCTGCTCAGCTCGGCGGAGGCGCCCTCGCCGGCGGGACGCTCGCCGATGCGCGGGTGGTCGGCGAGCGCCCGCTCGACCTCCTCGGGCGTCCAGGCCGTCGCCAGCTCCCGCGCCGCGGCGAACAGCTCCGGCAGGTCCGGGTAGGGGCGGCCCTCGACCAGCGTCTCGACGAAGGAGTCGATGTCGGCACATGCCCGCACGGCCGCGGCGGCCTCCGGGGCGGGCAGGGAGTTGAAGTCGTCGAGTCGCATCGCCATGGACCCTACGAAACAACTGTTTCAGGAATGTGTCACTCTGTTTCGCACTGTTTCGGCTCGGGAGCGCGGGCTCAGCTCGCCAGCAGGGCATCGAGGTCGAGGGTGACCGCAGAGAGCGGGCGTCTCCTGAGCGCGGCCGGCGTTGGTCGAGCGGTAGACGATCAGGTCGGGTGCTGGCGCCTGCCGTTCGCCGGGCGGCGTCCACTCGACCTCCCAGCGCAGCTTGTAGGGCGCGGCCACCACTCGGTCGAGCTGGCGAAACAGCCCGGCCGCGTAGTCTGCGTGTCGCTCCGTGGGAGCGGAGCCATCGGACGCCTCCTTGTGACGATGCCGCCATGGTGCCTCCCGAGATCGGTCATGGCGACCATCTTCCGGTCGAGCACCGACAACCGCCACCGATCGACTCCCGCCCTGTGGAGAAGTCAGAACGTGTTCTCAGCCGGTGAGCGAGACGGCGAGGTCGAGCAGGTCGCGGTCGCGACCAGGGGCGGCCACCAGGCAGACGCCGCAGGGGAGTCCCTCGGCGGTGCGCAGCGGCAGCGAGACGGCGGGCAGGCCGCCGAGCCCGGCCAGGCAGGTGAGCCGCATCGTCGCGTCGCGGGCGGCCTGGAGGTCGCCGCCCAGCCGGGGGGCCACCGACGACGCCGAGGGCAGCACCAGCACCCGGTCGCCGACCAGCTCCTGGACCGCCTCGCCGGCGGCGTCGACGACCTCGCCGGCCGCGGCCGCCTCGTCAGCGGTGACCGCGCGGGCCCGCTCGAACCGACCCCGCACGTCGGCACCGAGCGTGTCGAGCCGGGTCTCGAGCCAGTCCCCGTGCGACTGCCAGGCCTCCCAGGCCTGGAACGTCTGGAAGGCCGCCAGCCAGTCCCCGAGCGAGTCCGCCGGCCACTCCTCGCGGACGGTGTCCGCCGGCAGCCAGGCCCCGATCGCGGCGGCGACGTCGGCCTCGGCGAGCCCCAACAGCGCCGGTACGACGACCAGCTGGTCCGAGCCCGAGGCCGAGCCGGCCGGGAGCAGCACGTCGCCGACCGCCCGCAGCTCGACGGCCGCCCGGGTCAGCCAGCCGATGGTGTCGAAGGTCGGCGCCAGCGGCAGCAGCCCGGCGGTCGGGACGGCGCCGTGCGTCGTACGGATCCCGAACAGACCCTGGTAGGCGGCCGGCACCCGGATCGAGCCGCCGGTGTCGGTGCCGAGGCCGATCGTGGCGTGGCCCAGTGCGACGGCGCTGGCCGAGCCCGACGAGGAGCCGCCGGAGATCCGGTACGGCGCCCGCGGGTTGGGCGGGGCGCCGTAGTGGGCGTTGGTGCCGGCCAGCGAGTAGGCGAACTCGTCGGTGCGCGCCAGGCCCCGCACCGCCGCACCGGCGTCGAGCAGCGCCCGTACCGCCCAAGCATGGTCGGGCTCGGGAGGAGCCTGGTCGAGCCAGGCCGGATTGCCGGCGCCGATCCGCTGCCCGGCCACCGCGTAGAGGTCCTTGACCGCCACCGTCTCGCCCGCCAGCGGCCCGTCCGGGGAGCCCGGCACCAGGGGTGCGCCGACGACCCGCCAGATCCGCTCGTCCAGCGCCGGTGCCGGCACCGACACGTGCGCGGCCGTCACCTGCCAGGACCCGTCGAGCCGCGCCCACGCTTGCGTCTGCTGGCCTCGGCCACCGGCGTCCAGCTCGGTGATGGCGACGATCAGGGCATGGTCGGCGTCGATCGTCTGCACGTGCGTCTGCACGATCCGCCGCCGCGGCGCCCCGCCACGGCCGCTGCGGAAGGAGGAGATCGCGTCGTGCCCGACCAGCAGCCCGTTCGCGTCGCCGCGCAGGGTGGCCTCGCCCGGCGCGAAGAGCCGGTCCAGTGCAGGCACGTCGTTGCTCATCAACGCTCGCTCGTAGTCCCAGAACGCCTCGACCAGGCCGCCGGGGGGAGGCAGCGGGGTCATCATGCCGCCACCCAACGCGCTCTGAATACCCATGGTTCGCTCGCAAGCTCGCTCACGCGAAGTCGGCTTTCCTGATCGTGGCGTGCACGCCCTTGACCACGTCGACGACCTGGGAGATCCGGAAGTCGGTGGCGGCGGAGAGATAGGCGTAGGCGAGCGCGGGGTCCATCCCGAACCTCGCCTGCAGCAGCGCGATGGCGGCCCGGACCGCATTCTGCATGGCGACGTCGAGGTCCTCGTCCATCCCGGTCGGCACCAAGTGGTCGGCGGTCTCGGCCAGCGGCCCGACCAACTCCCCGAATGAGGCCACCGCCTCGGCCCGGGGCACCACGTCGAGCCGGACCGTCGCCCGCAGGCTGGCCTCCATCGCCGTCAGCGACACCTCGCCGTCGCCCTGGGCGAAGTGCGGGTCGCCGACATAGGCCAGCGCGCCGGCCACCTGCACCGGCAGGTAGAGGGTCGAGCCGACCGTCAGCAGCGCGATGTCGATATTGCCGCCGTGCGGGCCCGGCGGCACCGAGTGCGGTCGGACCGAACCCGGCACCGCGACGCCGATGATCCCCAGGAAGGGCGCCAGCGGGAAGCGCACCGAGCGGGGCCCGCCGGGGACCAGCGGCAGCTCGCCACGGCTGCCGTCCGCCGACACCGAGGCGAACGCCGAGAACACCGGCGCACCGTCCAGCGGGTAGGTCTGCGGCAGCGCGCCCTTCGCGTGCCGGTTGGAGATCACCCCGTAGGGCACCCGCGGCAGGGTCTCCTCGATCGTCACCGCGAGCAGGTCACCGACCTCGGCGCCCTCGACGGCGATCGGCCGCGACACCACGTGCGGCCCGTCGACCCCGAAGGTCCGCTCGTAGGGCGACCGGGCGAGCGCCGCCGCGTCGTCGAGCACCTCCTCGACGCCGTACCGCGCGAAGAACGCCACGGGGTCGCGGCCCTGGTCCTCCAGGATGCCCTCGTGGCTGATCGTGTCCACGGTGACCGAGGTGCCGGGGGCGACGCTGAGCACCGGCGCGTCGGCCTCGCAGGGCAGCCGCCCCCACAGCACATTGTCGACCGAAGCCGGCAGATAGGTCGAGGACCGGATCGGCCCGGTGTCGGGCTGCAGCGCGGTCACGCCGCGACTCCTCGCCGCGCTCGTCGCCGGCGTGGTGCCCATGATTCGCTCGCAAGCTCGCTCACGACACCGACCCTAGTAGACGCCGTGTTTCAGACGACGAACGCGATCGGGAGGGGTCGTGACCGGAGAGTGACCCAGGGCACCACGAATCCTTCACAAGGCGGCTAGTAGCCTGTCGCGGCTAATTCGCTGCTATCGCGGCGCCCGGGCACGCACCTCGCGGCGTTGCCGACGCTCGACAGGCCACCGGCCTGCCTTCGCGCCGGCGCCTTGCGAGGCACGCACCCGGAC
>NZ_JASGDQ010000050.1:0-4313 GCF_047607185.1 Nocardioides sp.
CAGGCGGCGACCACCCCGGCGGCGACCCGGACGCCGCCGGGGAGCGCGGCGACGAGCCGCGTCGGCGGCACCAGCACCGCCGCCAGCGCGCCGGCAGCGAGCAGCGGTGCGAGGTCGCTCCAGGCGTGCGTGGGCAGCTCGCTCAGGGTGCGGCCGAGGCCGACACCGGCCAGGACCAGCCAGGCGATCGCCGTCACCGTGTAGGCGTTCCAGCGGGTCGCGCTCTGCCCGGTGAGCCGGCCGAGATAGGCCACCGCGATCCCGGCCAGTGTCATGGCCGCCGCCGTCACGGCCGGCCCAGGGAAGTGGACCAGGGCGGCGACCGCGGCGATGTCGAGCGCCGCCCCGCCGGTGAGCTGCGGTGACCACAGCCGCACCGAGGTCGCCCGCTCCAGCAGCCAGTCGCCGGCGAGGGCCAGCAGGCCGACCGTCAGGCCGGCGCCGACCAGCACCGCCGCGACGCCGGTGTCGCCGAACCACCCGGCATAGCGGGCGCCGACGCAGACCAGGCCGGCGAGCACCACGGTCAGCCCGGCCAGCGTCTCCGCCGCGCCACGCAGTCCGCGTCTGGTCGTCAGCTGGGCGGACCAGCCGGCGACGACGGTGACCAGGCCGAGCAGGGCGGTCCGGCCGCCCACGCCGATCCGGCTCCAGGCCAGGGCGAGGAAGAGGACCGCGCCGACGACGAGCAGGACGCCGCCCAGGGTGAGCAGCACCATCGGCACCGTCCACACCCGCCGGGGCTTTGCCGGGGTCGCCGGGCCCGGCTGTGGCGCCGGGTAGGGCTCGGGCCGCCACGGCTCCGGTGGGACGGCTGAGGGCGGGGCGGCCGACGGGGAAATGGCTGGCCCCGGTGGTGGGGAGGGCGCCGGTGGTGGCATCGGCGAGCTGGGCGCCGGGGCGGGGGCGGGAGCCGGGGAGGGCGCGGGAGCCGACGCGGCTCGCAGCTGCCCGAGCAGCGCGTCGGCGCGCTGCAGCGTCACGAACAGCTCACCGGCGACCGGGCCGGCCAGGTTGAGCCCGCACGAGGGACACACGCTCGGCCCGGGGATGGGCGCGCCGCAGTCAGGGCAGCGCTGCGGGTCGGCGTACCTCGCCAAGTCGGGCCTCCTCGGGACGGGCGTGGCCCATGTTCTACCCAGGAACGGCGCCGCGACACCCGCCGGTCAGGATCCGGGGAGGGCCCTCCACGGCTTCGGGACGAAGCAGAGCACGAGCCCGACCACGATCCAGGCGCCGAGCACCAGCAGGGCAGGTGTCGCGCCGCCGCCGTCGAAGAACGCCATCGAGCGGATCGCCGTGCCGGCCGCACCGACCGGGAGCAGCTGGCCCACCGCGCCCCAGGGGTGCGGCAGCCATTGCGGCCCGGTGGCCAGCCCCGACAGCGGATTGGCCACGAGCAGCATGGTGAGGCCGGCGACGCCCAGGCCGGCGAACCCCAGGATCGACTCCATGCCGAGCACGAACAGCGCCATCGCCGCGATGCCGAGCACCAGGCTCAGCGCGGTGAGCCCGTAGTTGCCGTCGAGGGTGCCGAACCCGAACTGGAGGATCGCCGTCACCAGGAAGCCGCCGAGCACGGCGATCGAGACCGCGCCGACCACCCGCGGCGCCGGCGAGCCCTTGAAGCGGGTGGAGAGCAGCACCGCGGTGGCCATGCCGCCGAAGACCATCGGCAGGCCGAGCGCGCCGAGTCCGGCGCCGGTCGGGTCGTCCGCGCTGAGCGGCGCGACCTCGTCGTACCCCACCTGCTGGCCACTCGCGGCCAGGGCGGCGCCGACGCCCTGCAGCAGGGAGGGGTACGGCGTCCCGGCGGCGCTGGCGGTGAGCACGGTCAGGCCGTCGTCGCCGACGGTGAGGCCACCGATCGCCTCGCGGTCCAAGATCGCCTCCCGGGCCTGGTCGGCGGAGTCGTAGACGGTCACGTCGAAGGCGCCGGGTCGAGCCTCGTCCAGGCCGGCGCGGAGCTGTGAGACGGCCGCCTCCGGGCCACTGACGGCCAGCGGCAGGTCATGGGCGCCGGAGTTGACCGACGGAGTGACAAAGGCGAGCAGCATCACCGCGAGCATGGCGGTGATGCCGACGACGATGACGGCGAGCTGCCGAGCGGTCCTGGCGGTCATGGCGTCTCCCTGAGAGTATGAATCCAACAACTGTTGGATTATAGCCATGGAAGGCTGGCGGAGTGACATCGGAGCAGCCCGCGGCCCGGCGCGCGGGGCGTCCACGAGGACGCGACAGCAGCCGCGCCGACATCCTCGACGCGGCCAGAGACGCCTTCTCCCGCACCGGGTACGACGGCACCAGCGTCCGGACGATCGCGGTCCGGGTCGGCGTCGACCCGTCCACGGTGCTCCACTTCTTCGCCACCAAGGAGGGCCTGTTCCGGGCGGTGATCGAGACCGTCGCGCCGGCGCTGCAGCCCGTCGTCGACGCGCTGCGGGAGGGTGCGGGGGGAACCGAGATCGCCCGGGTCTACCTCGACGTCTGGGCCGAGGAGGAGTCGGGTGCCGCGATGCGGGCGCTGTTCCGGGCCGCCCTCTCCTCCGAGGACGGCATCGAGATCCTCCGGGAGGCGATGATCGGCCGGGTGCTGCCGGCGCTTCCCCCGGAGAGCGGGCTCGGCGGCCGGCTGGCGCTGGCGCATCTCATGGGCGTCGGGATCGGGCGCCACATCGCCCGGGTGCCCGGCCTTGCCGACGCCGACGCCGAGGCGATCGCGACCCGGCTCGGCCCGGTGCTCGACGGCTACCTACGGCAGTAGCCGGCCCATCCACGCCTCGACGTCGTCGGGGGTGCGAGGCAGGCTCGCGGAGAGGTTGCGCGGGCCATCGGCGGTGACCACGATGTCGTCCTCGATGCGGATGCCGATGCCGCGCAGCTCCTCGGGCACCAGCAGGTCGTCGATCTGGAAGTAGAGGCCCGGCTCGACGGTGAGCACCATGCCCTCGCGCAGGGTGCCTTCGGCGTAGGTCTCCTTCGACGCGGTGGCGCAGTCGTGCACGTCCAGGCCGAGCATGTGGGAGGTGCCGTGCAGCGTCCAGCGGGAGTAGGTCTTGTTGGACTCGTCGAGCGCCTCCTCGACCGGCACCGGCAGCAGGCCGAGGTCGTCGAGACCGTGGGCCAGCACCGTCATCGCCGCCCGGTGCGGGGCGCGGAAGTCGGCACCCGGCTCGACTGCCGCGATCCCGGCCTCCTGTGCGGCCAGCACCAGCTCGTAGAGCGAGCGCTGCAGTGGGGAGTAGCGGCCCGAGACCGGCAGCGTGCGGGTGACGTCGGCGGTGTAGAGGTTGCGACCCTCCACGCCCATGTCGAGCAGGATGAGGTCGTCGGGCTTGACCGGGCCGCTGTTGTCCGTCCAGTGCAGCGTGGTGGCGTGCTGACCGGAGCCGACGATCGAGTCGTAGCCCAGGTCGTTGCCCATCGCCCGGGCGCGGCGGAAGAAGGTGCCCTCGATCCAGCGCTCGCCGTAGGTGCGCACGTCGTCCCACTCCCGCACACAGTCCTCGAAGCCGAGCGCGGTGATGTCGCAGGCCTGCGCCAGCTCCGCGATCTCCCACTCGTCCTTGATCAGCCGCTGCTCGTCGGTCATCCGGGCCAGCTCGGCGTCGCGGGTCTCGTCGGGGTCGACCAGCCCGTCGACGTACGACGACACGCCCCGCAGCACCCGGGTCTTGGCGCCGATGCCCAGCGCGGCCTCCAGATCGGCGACGTGGCGCACCTCGACGCCGAGGGAGTCGGAGATCTCCCGGGTCGAGGGACGTCGGCCGACCCACAGCTCGCCGTAGGCGCGGTCGCGGAAGAACTCGTCGGTGTCACGCGAGGAGCGGGGCCGGGCGTAGAGCACCGCGGTGCCGTCGGGCTCGATGACGAGCACGGCGTCGGAGGTCTGGTTGCCGGTGTAGTAGGCGTGCGCGGTGTGCGGCCGGAACCGGTAGTCGGTGTCGTTGGCGCGCACCTTGAACGTGCCGGCCGGGATCACCAGCCGCTCGCCCGGGAAGGCCTCGGCCAGCCGGGCGCGCCGCGCCGCCGCCCACGGCGTGATCGGGTGCGGCGGCAGGTTGAACTCGCGATCGCCCCAGCCCTCGCGCATGAAGCGCGACCACGCCTCCGGTACGACGGGGTCGTGGGACTCGGTGTGGAGCTCTTCCTCGGCCATGGATCGATCCTAGTGACAGGCCAAGGCCTAGATGACTTATTCCAAGGGCTGGGGCCGGTGTGGCGAGGGTGAAATAGGTCGAGGGTGTCCAAGAGTCGGTGTTGCGAACCAACTCAAGCTCTGGAGGCTTTCGTGGACACCGATCTGGACACCC
>NZ_JASGDQ010000051.1:0-46589 GCF_047607185.1 Nocardioides sp.
CCAGGTGCGCGCAGCGCAAGGCGGCGTCGCGACGGCATACCGGGCGTCTTCCGAGCGGCGCCAACGCCGCGATGGGTGTGCCTGGGCCGCGCAGACCCGGGACGAACTTCCGGAGACGACCACTAGTAGCCTGTCGCGGCCGCTGTCGGCTACCTCAGGGCAGGGATGACGACGCCGAGCAGCCGGCTGATGTGGTCGGCGCACTCGGCCGCGGCCTCCGGGCCACGTCGGTAAGGGTCGCCGATGTCGGTCGCCAGGCCGGCGTTGCCCCGCGACCGCGCCAGCCGCAGCAGCAGTTCCTCGCGGCCCAGCCCGGTCCCCACCCGCTCGATCGCGGCGGCCGCCTGCCCGAGAGTCAGCACCTTGCCGACCATGTCCGGGCGGTCGTCGAGGATGTAGCTGCGGTGAGCGCTCTCCGCGGTCAGCACCAGGAGAGGACGTGGAACGGCTCGGCCGGCTCCGGCACGTCGACCAGCCCGGTGGCTCGCAGGCCGTCGAGCACGTCCCCCAGAGCGTCCTCGATGGTGCGGCCGGTGGTGTCGACGACGACATCGGCGTCGCTCGGCTCCTCGTAGGGGGAGGAGATCCCGGTGAACTCCGGGATCTCACCGGCACGGGCCTTGGCGTAGAGGCCCTTGCGGTCGCGCCGCTCGCACTCCGCCAGCGGCGTCGCGACGTGGACCAGGAAGAACCGGCCGCCGGCGTCCTCGACGTAGTGGCGTACGTCCTGCCGGGTCGCGTCGAAGGGCGCGATCGGGCTGCAGACCGCGATGCCGCCATGCCGGGCGATCTCGGCGGCGACCCAGCCGATCCGGCGGATGTTGGTCTCCCGGTCCGCCTTGGAGAAGGTCAGCCCGGCCGAGAGGTGGCGTCGTACGACGTCGCCGTCGAGGGAGGTGACCTGGCGGCCACCCTCGAGCAGGATGTCCATCAGCGCCCGCGCCAGCGTCGACTTGCCGCTGCCGGAGAGCCCGGTGAAGAAGACCACCAGGCCGCCGGAGCCGGTGGCCTCGACCGGCGGGGCGACGGCGGGATCGCCGTAGGCCGCCAGCACCTCGGCCAGCCGCGGATGGTCGTGGGAGACGGGGATCGCGACCACGTCGTCGTACGACGAGAGCGCGGCCCGCAGCGCGGCCGGCCGGTCGGCGACGCCGCCGACCAGGACGGCGGTGAAGCCGTCGGGATGCTGGGCACGTGCCTGCTCCGGGGTGAGGTGGAGCCGCCGGAACGGGCCGTACTCCGGGCGGCTCAACGGCGTCACCTCCCCCGAGGGCCAGCCGACACGGGCGAGCGGCAGGCCCTCCGGGTCGACGAGCTCGACGACGCCGGCCTCGCTGGCGGCGGCCGCGACCTCGGCCGGCAGTGCGAGGTCGAGCGGCCCCGGCAGCGCGCCGGAGGCGATCAGCTCGAGATCGTCGAGCTCACCGGGGGCGGGGTGGTGCTGGATGGTCATGGTGATCGCTCAGGCCTCGGCGCGGCCGAAGTCGTCCTCGAGCCGGATGATGTCGTCCTCGCCGAGGTAGGAGCCGCGCATCACCTCGATGATCACCAGCTCTCCCTCGCCGGCGTTGCCGAGCCGGTGGGCGGCCCCGGTCGGGATGTCGAGGCACTGGCCGACCCCGACGACGACCGTCTCGCCGTCGATGACGCAGGTGGCGGTGCCGCTCGCGACCACCCAGTGCTCGGCACGGTGCTGATGAGTTTGGTACGAGAGCCGGGACCCCGGCCTCACGGTGATCCGCTTGACCTTGAAGCCGTCGCCTTCGTCGAGAACCTGCCAGTACCCCCACGGGCGGTCGTCCTTCTCCCCGATCACGCGGAGAAGGCTACCGGTTGGGCCACCGCTAACGGCGGCGGAGCCCGGCCAGTGCTGGCCGGACGTCGGCCAGGTAGACGAAGGTCGCGATGGTCAGCGCGAGGTTGACGAACATCGGCACGAACCAGGCGCCCTGCAGCAGCGCTGCGATGCCGGTCACGGCCACCCAGCCGCCCTTGCTCCACTTCTCGGCGACGCGGTAGTGCTCGGCGGAGTAGAGCAGGCTGCTGACGAAGGCGAAGATCTTGACCGCCAGCAACACGACGTACACCACCAGGGAGACGGCGTTCGGAATGCCGAGCAGGTGGTCCATGGCCACGATCCTACGCGAGACAGAGACCGACCAGGGCCCGTCCACATCCTCGCAAGGAGGGTGCGGACGGGCCCTGGGGTGCGAACGACCTCAGGCCTTCTTGGCGGCGGGAGCCTTCTTGGCCGGTGCCTTCTTGGCGGCGGGCGCCTTCTTCGCGGGGGCCTTCTTGGCGGCGGGCGCCTTCTTCGCGGGGGCCTTCACCGGAGCCGGCTCGACCGGAGCCGGGGTCTCGCCCCGAAGCTTGGCGACGAGGACCTCGCCCCGCTTGACCAGGTCGCCGTAGGTGTCGGTGGCGGTCGAGGTGGTCTCCTTGTAGTAGGAGGTCACCTTGCCTGGCAGCGACCTGGCGCCGTCCTGCAGTTCGGTGACCTTGGCCTCCACCTGCGCGCGGCGGGCTCGCGCCTCGGTGGTCAGCGTCTCGAACTGGCTGGTGGCCTTGCTACGAGCGGTGCCGGCGAATGCCTTCGGCTCGAAGCCGGTCACCGACCGCTGGTAGTCGCTGACTCGCTTGGTCAGGTCCTTCTGGTAGCCGGTCACCCTCTTGGTGACGGTCTCGACGTAGTCCTTGACGGCCTCGACCGCGAGGTCGGCGACACCGGCGCCGGCGTAGACCGGCTTGGGCACCTCGACCTTGGCCAGGTCCAGGTCGATCTTGGGGAGCTCGAACTTCGGCATGTCAGTTTCTCCTTCGTGGGACGAGCGTTACTTCAGGACTCGTCGGTCTGCGGTGACTCGACGGGTCGGTTGTTGAGTGCCAGGAAGGACGCGTAGACGTCGAGCAGCGACTGCTTCTGCCGCTCGGTCAGCTTCGTGTCGCCCAGCACGGCCAGCTCGACCGAGCCGCCGACGCCGTCCTCGGGGTTGAGGATCCCGGCGCGCACGTAGAGCTGCTCGGCGGAGATGCGAAGCGCCTTGGCGATCTGCTGCAGCACTTCGGCGGACGGCTTGCGCAGCCCGCGCTCGATCTGGCTCAGGTAGGGGTTGGAGACCCCTGCCTGGTCGGCGAGCTGGCGCAGCGAGAGCTGAGCCGAGATCCGCTGCTCCTTGAGATATTCACCCAGGGCGCGTGCGGTCGACGAGACCTTGCCCTTGCTCTTGACCATGCTTCCCAGTCTGCTAGCAAACGATAACAGTTGCAAGCAGGGCGGATGTGCGGACGGACACATCCGGTTGGCGGCTACTCCGCCAGGTAGGCACGCAGCGCGGTGAGCTGGTCGGGCGGGGTGAAGCCGGTGGCCTCGAGCCTGGTCAGGTCGAGCACCGAGTTGAGGGGCCGCGGACTGATCGGCTTGCCGGCATCGACAGCGCCCTTGAAGTAGTCCTCGGTGGTCGTCGCGGCGACGTCGTCCTTGCTCCGGCCGGACAGCGCGAACACCTCGGCGGCGATGGCTTGCCAGGAGAGCGGGTCGCCGCCGTTGGAGACGTTGTAGACGCCGTACGGCGCTCCGGTGGTGAGCAGGTGGGCGATCGCATCGGCGAGCGTGGTGGTGAAGGTGAGCCGACCGATCTGGTCGGAGACCACGCTGGGGGAGACGCCCTGCTCGGCGAGCGACCTCATCGTCAGCACGAAGTTCTTGCCCTCGCCGATCACCCAGGAGGTGCGCACCAGGTAGTGCCGCGGCGTCGTCTGCACCGCGATGTCGCCGGCTGCCTTCGACTGGCCGTAGACCCCCAGCGGCGAGAGCGGCTCGTCCTCGGTGTGCCTGGTCGCCGTACCGTCGAAGACGTAGTCGCTGGAGACGTGTACGAGGGTCAGCCGATGCTCGGTGGCGGCGTGGGCCAGCAGCGCGGGCGCGGTGGCGTTGGCGACCCAGGAGGTACGACGCCCCTCCGGCGTCTCCGCGAGGTCGACCGCGGTGTAGGCGGCCGCGTTGAGCACGACGGCGTACTCCTGCCAGGGCCAGGCGGCCACCGCGGCGGGGTCGGAGATGTCGAGCTCGTCGAGGTCGACCTGGTCGGCGTCGGGGAAGACCCTGCTCAGCGCGCGGCCGAGTTGGCCCTTGGCGCCGACGATGAGGGTCTTCTTCGGCTGCATCGGCACGACATCGGCGAGCCTGGGGTTGGCCTGGTCCTTGTCGCTGATCTCGACCTCCGCCGAGTCCAGCGGGATCGGCCACGGGATCGCCGCGGTCTCGTCGCGCAGGTTGAGCGCGGGGTAGACCTTGCCGGGCACGTAGTGGTCGTTGACCAGGTAGGAGTAGACGGTGCCGTCCTCCAGCGCCTGGTAGGAGTTGCCGACCCCGCGCGGCACGAAGACCGCGACGTCGGGGCCGATCTCGATCGAGAAGGTGTTGCCGAAGCTGTCGCCCGCGCGCATGTCGACCCAGGCGGCGAAGACCCGGCCGACGGCGACCGAGACGAACTTGTCCCACGGCTCGGTGTGGATGCCTCGGGTCGCGCCCCGCTTGGCGTTGAACGACATGTTGTTCTGCACCGGACCGAAGTCGGGCAGGCCGAGGGCGACCATCTTCTCCCGCTGCCAGTTCTCCTTGAACCAGCCGCGGCTGTCGCCGTGCAGCGGCAGCCGGACGACCAGCAGCCCCGGGATCGCGGTCGGTTCGATCGTCAGCTCAGTCATGCTCTCTCCCTATCGCCGAGTCGGCAGAAGTGCGGGTCTGTAGAGGCTCGAGTCGGCAGAAGTGCTGGTCCATAGGGGCTCGAGTCGGCAGAAGTGCTGGGGGCGGGCCTGCACTTGTGCCGACTCGGCGGTCTGACGACCTGCACTTCTGCCGACTCGTCAGTGGCCCTTGGCGGCGTACTTGGCCTCGGTCTCGGCCTTGAGCGGGCGCCACCACGCCTCGTTGGCCTGGTACCAGGCGATGGTGTCGGCCAGGCCCTTGTCGAAGTCCTGGAACTTCGGCTGCCAGCCCAACTCGGTGCGGAGCTTGCCGGACTCGATGGCGTAGCGGCGGTCGTGACCGGCGCGGTCGGTGACCCACTCGATGTCGTCCTCGGGGCGGCCGAAGTGGCGCAGGATCGCCTTGACCACCTCGACATTGGACAACTCGCCGTCGGCGCCGATCAGGTAGGTCTCGCCGATCCGGCCCCGCTCCAGGATCGCCATCACGGCGCTGGAGTGGTCCTCGGTGTGGATCCAGTCGCGCACGTTGAGGCCATCGCCGTAGAGCCGGGGCCGGCGGCCCTCGATCACCTCGGTGATCTGGCGCGGGATGAACTTCTCGATGTGCTGCCAAGGACCGTAGTTGTTGGAGCAGTTGGAGATCGTCGCACGCACCCCGAAGGAGCGGACCCAGGCGCGGACCAGGTGGTCGGAGCCGGCCTTGCTCGCGGAGTAGGGCGAAGAGGGCTGGTACGGCGTGTCCTCGGTGAACCGCTTGGGGTCATCGAGCTCCAGGTCGCCGTAGACCTCGTCGGTCGAGACGTGGTGGAACCGTACGTCGTGCTTGCGAGCCGCCTCCAGCAGCGTGAAGGTGCCCACCAGGTTGGTCTTGATGAACGGCGCCGGGTCGCTGAGCGAGTTGTCGTTGTGCGACTCGGCGGCGTAGTGAACGACCGCGTCGACGGCGGCCACCAGCGGGTCGACGGTGTCGAAGTCGGCGATGTCGCCGACCACGAGCCTGACCCGGTCCGAGGGCAGCGCGGCGAGGGACTCCTCGCTCGAGGCGTAGGTCAGCTTGTCGAGCACCGTCACCTCGGCGTCGGTGGTGGCGACGACGTGGTGGACGAAATTGGAGCCGATGAAGCCGGCTCCGCCGGTGACGAGGATGCGATTCACGAGACTGAGTCTAGGTAACCTGACGCAGGTGAAGGGAATCATCCTCGCCGGTGGCACCGGCTCGCGCCTGCACCCGATCACGCTCGCGGTGAGCAAGCAGCTCATGCCGGTCTACGACAAGCCGATGATCTACTACCCCCTCACCACGCTGATGCTGGCCGGCATCCGGGACGTCCTGATCATCACCACCCCCCACGACGCGGAGGCGTTCGAGCGGCTGCTGGGCGACGGCTCGCAGTTCGGCATCACCATCACCTACCGCCAGCAGCCCTCGCCCGACGGCCTCGCGCAGGCGTTCACGATCGGTGCCGAGCACATCGGCTCCGACCGCGCCGCACTGGTGCTCGGCGACAACATCTTCTACGGCGCCGGGCTCGGCACCAGGCTGCGTCGCTTCGAGGAGCTCGAGGGGGCGGCGGTCTTCGGCTACCCGGTCGCCGACCCGACGGCGTACGGCGTGGTGGAGTTCGACGCCGACTTCAGGGCGCTCTCGCTGGAGGAGAAGCCGGCCGAGCCCAAGAGCTCCTACGCCGTCCCGGGCCTCTACTTCTACGACAACTCCGTCGTCGAACTGGCGCGTTCGCTGAAGCCGTCCGCGCGTGGCGAGCTGGAGATCACCGACCTCAACCGGCTCTATCTCGAGGCCGGCCGGCTGCATGTCGAGGTGCTGCCGCGCGGCTCGGCCTGGCTCGACACCGGCACGATCGAGGACCTCAACGAGGCCGCCAACTACATCCGCGCCATCGAACACCGACAGGGCACCAAGATCGGCGCCCCCGAGGAGGTCGCCTGGCGGATGGGCTGGCTCTCCGACGAGGAGCTCGCCGACCGCGCCCAGAGCCTGCTCAAGAGCGGGTACGGCGCCTACCTCTTGAGGCTCCTCGACCACCGTTGAGCGCGAGTCGGCACAAGTGCTGGCTCCAGGAGTGCCGAGTCGGCACAAGTGCTGGCTCCAGGAGTGCCGAGTCGGCACAAGTGCCGGAATACTCCACAGCCCGCTGTGGACCAGGCCCGCACTTGTGCCGACTCGGGCCTCTACAGACCCGCACTTCTGCCGACTCGCGCTAGTAGGCGTCGCCGGCGGCCTGGCGGGCGGACCAGGCGGAGGCGACCATGTCGCGCAGGGTGTGGCGCATCTGCCAGTCGAGGTCCCGGGCGGCGAGTTCGCCGGTGGCGACGATGCGGGCGGGGTCGCCGGGGCGGCGTGGCCCGATCTGGGGGGTGAAGTCGATGCCGGTCACCTCGCGGACGGCGATCATGATCTCCTTCACGCTCGACCCGGTGCCGCTGCCGAGGTTGTAGACCGGCTCGAGGCTCTCACCGGCGGCGAGCTTGCGGGCGGCCACGGCGTGGGAGTGGGCGAGGTCGGCGACGTGGACGTAGTCGCGCACGCAGCTGCCGTCCGGGGTGTCGTAGTCGTCGCCGTTGACCTGCGGCACACGACCGTTGGTGAGCGCGTCGAAGACCAGCGGGAAGAGGTTGTGCGGGCTGGCGTCGAACAGCTCTTCGGTGCCGGAGCCGACGACGTTGAAGTAGCGCAGGCTGGTGTGCTTGAGGCCGTACGCCGTGGCGGCGTCGCGGATCAGCCACTCGCCGATCAGCTTGGTCTCGCCGTACGGGCTCTCGGGCTTGGTCGGCGTCTGCTCGGTGACCAGGTCGACGTCTGGGGTGCCGAAGGTGGCCGCCGAGGAGGAGAAGACGATCTTGTCCACGCCGGTGGCGGTCATCGCCTCCAGCAGGCTGACGGTGCCCTGCACGTTCTGGGCATAGGTGTGCAGCGGGCGGCTCACGCTGACGCCGGCGTACTTGAAGCCGGCGAGGTGGATGACGCCCTCGACGCCGTGGTTCTTGATGGCGTCCTCGAGGGCGGCCTGGTCGAGGATGGTGGTGGTGACGAACGGGACGCCGTCGGGCACGAACCGGGCGAAGCCGGTGGACAGGTCGTCGACCACGACGGGCTCGATGTCGGCGGCCAGCAGGGCCCGTACGACGTGCGCGCCGATGTAGCCCGCGCCGCCGGTCACCATCCAGGACATCTCATCCTCCATTTTCCTCCGGAGCGTTCACGATATCCGGACATGCCCTAGGGTCGTCGGGTGCTTCTCCGCGCTCTCGCCGTCTCCGTGCTGCTCGTCCTCGGTCTCGGTGGGACGGCCTCGGCGGAGCGGGTCGACGTGGCGCGGACGGCGCCGGCCGGCGACCTGTCCGGCAAGGTGGTCGTGCTCGACCCCGGCCACCAGCTCGGCAATGCCAGCCACCCGACCCAGATCAACCGGCTCGTGACGGCCGGGCCGACCCGCAAGCCGTGCAACACCACCGGCACCTCGACCAACGGCGGCTACCCGGAGGCGACGTTCAACTGGCAGGTGGCCCGGCTGGTGGCCAAGGCACTGCGTGAGCGCGGCGTCCGGGTGATCATGACCCGGCACTCCAACTCGCGCTCGGCGTGGGGGCCGTGCGTCGACGTCCGGGGCCGGGCCGGCAACAAGATCCACGCCGACCTCAAGGTGTCCATCCACGCCGACGGGTCCTTGTCTCCCGGCGCGCGGGGCTTCCACGTGATCGCCCCGGCCCGGATCGAGGGCTGGACCGACGACATCGCCGCGCCCTCGCTGCGGCTCGCCCGGACGCTGCGCGCGGCGCTGGTCAGGGCGGACCTGCCGCGGGCCAACTACATCGCCGGCGGCGACGGTCTCGACGTCCGGGGTGACCTGGGAACGCTCAACCTGTCCGACGTACCCGTGGCGATGGTCGAGCTCGGCAATATGCGCAACGCCACCGAGGCCCGCCGGATGACCTCGGCCCAGGGCCGCCGCGGCTACGCCCGCGCGCTGGTGAAGGGGATCGTGCGAGCGCTGCGCTGACACTTGGCCCGATAGTGTCGTGACGTGATCGCGACTCACCACTGGGACGAGTGGACACTCGACTCCCTGGTCGCTCGCAAGGGCGCGACGACGGTGTCGCTGGTGGTGCCGGCGCGCAACGAGGCAGCCACCGTCGGTGACATCGTGACCCGGCTGCGCACCGCGCTGGTCGACACTGTCGCGCTGGTCGACGAGATCGTCGTGATCGACTCCGACTCCACCGACGCCACCGCCCGGGTGGCCGCCGACGCCGGCGCGGCCGTCTTCGCCGCAGCCTCGATCCGCCCCGACCTGGGCAGCCATCCCGGCAAGGGCGAGGCGATGTGGAAGTCGCTCTTCGTGACCAGCGGTGACCTGCTGGTCTTCATGGACGCCGACCTGGTCGAGTGGGACACCCACTTCGTGCCCGGCCTGCTCGGGCCGCTGCTGACCTCGTCGGCCTCGCTGGTGAAGGGCTTCTACGAGCGGCCCGGCGAGCTGGGTCCGCTCGACGGCGGCCGGGTGACCGAGCTGGTGGCGCGGCCGTTGATCGCGCTGGAGTGGCCGGCGCTGGCAGGACTGGTGCAGCCGCTGGCCGGGGAGTGGGCGGTACGGCGCTCGCTGTTCGCCTCGCTGTCGGTGCCGACCGGCTATGCGGTCGAGCTGGCCGCCCTCGTGGACACCCTGGCGCGGCTCGGCCCCGAGGCGATCGCGCAGGTGGACCTCGGTCTGCGGGGCCACCGCCACCAGGACCTGCTGGACCTCGGCGTGATGGCGGCGCAGCTCCTGGCCGCCGCCGGCCGCCGGCTGGACCGGCCCGCACCGGACACGGTCGCGCTGCGTCAGTTCCGGCGTCACGACGGCGCCGTCGAGGCGGTGGAGCGCGACGTACTCGCCGTCGAGCGGCCGCCCGCCGCCTCGCTGCTGGAGGCGGCGTCGTGAGGCTCGGCAGGCACACCTTCGACGACGACCGGCCACTGATGATGGCGATCGTCAACCGAACCCCCGACTCTTTCTTCGACCAGGGCGCGACCTGGGCCGAGGAGGCGGCCTTCGAGCGCGTCGCGGAGGTCGTCGAGCAGGGCGCCGAGATCGTCGACATCGGCGGCATCAAGGCCGCGCCGGGTGCGGAGATCTCCGAGGCGGAGGAGCGGGCCCGGGTCGTCGACTTCGTGGCCCGGGTGCGCGCGGCGTACCCGGCGCTGGTCATCTCGGTCGACACCTGGCGCGCCTCGGTCGCCGACGCGGTCTGTGCGGCCGGTGCCGACGTCATCAACGACGCCTGGGGTGGCGCGGACCCCGAGCTGGTCTCGGTCGCCGCCGAGCACGACGCCGCCATCGTCTGCACCCATACCGGCGGGGTGACGCCGCGGACGCGGCCCTATCGGATCGAGTACGACGACGTGATGGCGGCGGTGCTCGCCGACTGCCTCTCCTACGCCCAGCGCGCCCTCGACGCGGGCGTCACGAAGGAGTCGATCGTCATCGACCCCGCCCACGACTTCGGCAAGAACACCTTCCACTCCCTGGAGGTCACCCGCCGGCTCCCTGAGATGGTCGAGACCGGCTGGCCGGTGCTGGTCTCGCTGTCCAACAAGGACTTCGTCGGCGAGACCCTGGACCTGCCGGTGGGCTCCCGGCTGACCGGCACGCTCGCCGCCACCGCCGTCTGTGCACTGGCCGGGGCGCGGATCTACCGGGTGCATCAGGTGGTGGAGACCCGGCGATGCGTCGACATGGTGTGGTCGATCGCCGGCCGGCGGCCGCCGGCGAGGGCGATCAGGGGGCTCCAATGAGGATCGCGCTGGTGCCGGGCGTGCTGGCGCTGCGGCCGGAGTACGCCTCGCTGATCGATCCGGTGCCCGAGCTGCGTACGGCGGTGGCCGGCGCCGAAACCTGGGCCGACACGGTGCTGGTCGGCAACGGCTCGGCCAAGCGGACCGAGAAGGCGCCGGGCTATCTCGATCCGCGGGCCGAGCCCTTCGACGCCGAGCTGCGGGCCGCGCTGGTCGCCCCCTCGCCGGCCGACCTACGGGCCGTGGACGACGGTCTGGCGAAGGAGCTGTGGGCCTCGACCGAGTCGTTCGGCGAGCTGGCGGACCTGCTGGAAGGAGCCCGGCTGGTGTCCGTGGACTACGACGACGCGCCCTATGGGGTGCAGTACTGGGTGATGAGATGGCAGCGTTGATCGGGTCCGGGTCATACGAGTGGCCCGACGGGCCGTGGCTGCGGGCCAACATGGTGTCCTCTGTGGACGGCGCCGCCCAG
Source organism: Nocardioides sp. (assembly GCF_047607185.1). Classification (GTDB taxonomy): domain Bacteria; phylum Actinomycetota; class Actinomycetes; order Propionibacteriales; family Nocardioidaceae; genus Nocardioides. The sequence goes on from NZ_JASGDQ010000051.1 coordinate 10,977, forward strand.
GGCGCCGACGGGTTGTCGGGCACCGTCAACAACGAGGTCGATCGGGAGGCCTTCAGCCAGCTCCGCGAAGGTGCCGACGCCCTCCTGGTCGGAGCTGGCACGGCGCGGGCGGAGGGATACCGGCCCGCCGACGTACCCCTGGTGGTCGTCGGCCATCGGCTGCCGCTCTCGCTCCAGGGGGAGGACTCGGTCCGGCTGGTGCCCGGCGGCAGCGCTGCCGAGCTGCGGGCACTGGTGGACTCGCTGCGCGCCGAGGGGCTGTCCCGGATCCTCTGCGAGGGTGGACCGTCGCTGCTCGGCGACCTGGTCCGCGCCGGCCTGGTCGACGAGCTCTGCCTGACGCTCACGCCCCGGCTCCTCGCCGGCGACGGCCGGCGGATCCTGGCCGGGCCGCTGGTCGACGTACCCCTCTCGTTGACCTCGCTGGTGGAGCAGGACGGGACGCTGCTGACGAGGTGGCTAGTAGCCTGTCGCGCGTGACTGATCTTCTGGTGGAGCGGCGCGACGGCGTCGTCGAGGTGACCTTCAACCGCCCCGAGAAGCACAATGCGTTCACGCGGGACATGTACGGCGAGATGCACGCGCTGTGCGACTCGCTGGCCACCGACGAGTCGGTGAGGGTGCTGGTGCTGCGCGGCGCCGGCGGCCGGGCGTTCGCCGCCGGCAACGAGATCTCCGACTTTCTTTCCCAGGACGCGGTCGCCTACGAGGACTGGATCCGCTCGCTGCTCGACAAGCTCTTCGCCCTGCCGCAGGTCACCATCGCCGCCGTCGACGGGGTCTGCGTCGGGGGCGGGCTTGCCGTGGCCACCCACTGTGACCTGCGCGTCGCCACCGAGTCCTCGCGGTTCGGCTATCCCATCGCGCGGACACTCGGCAACGCGCTCGCCGCGCCCATCGTCTACCGTTGCGCCGCCGTCTTCGGCGAGCCGATCACCCGCGAGATGCTGCTGGCCGCCCGGCTCGTCGGCGCCGACCGGGCGCACGCCGTCGGCGCGGTGCTCTCCGTGGTCGACTCGCTCTCGCCGGCCGTCGAGGAGCTGGTCGACTCGATCCTGGCGCTCTCCGCGGTCACGCTGCGGGCGACCAAGTCGCAGCTGCTGTCACTGGCCAGGACCATCGAGGCCGCCCCCGCCTCGGACGAGCAGCTGCTCCACGACGTCTACACCGGCCCCGACTTCGCCGAGGGGGTTCGGGCGTTCCTGGCCAAGGAGAAGCCGGCCTTCGGCTGAGTTGTGAAGGATTCGTGGTCCGATAGGTCACTCTCTGGTCACAACTCCGCGGCCTCGATCAAGCTGGGCCCGTACCAGGTGATCAGCCGGCCGCTGACCAGCTCGGTCGGGACGCTGAACGCCTCCGGGCCGTCGTCGGCGGTGAAGACGTAGGGCTCGTCGGGGAGCAGCACCACGTCCGGACCGGCGTCCTCGATCTCCTCGACGGTGACATGCGGGTAGCGCTGCTCGTGGTCCTCGAAGACATTGGCCCAGCCGAGGCGACGGAGCAGGTCGCCGGTGAAGGTGCGTGAGCCCACCACCATCCACGGATCCCGCCAGACAGGTACGACGACCCGGCGGGTGATAGGCGGCAGCGGCCCGGTCCACAGTTCGCGCGCCCGCGCCAGCCACTCGGGTCGCGGCCAGCCGAGCACGTCGTCGAGCAGGTGCTCATAGGCCGCGATCGCCTGGGGGACCGTCTCGATCTCGGTCACCTCGACCCGGATGCCCGAGTCCCGCAGCCGGCGCACGTCCAGCTCTCGGTTCTCCTCCTTGTTGGCGATCACCACGTCGGGCTCGAGCGCCCGGATCGCGGCCAGGTCGGGGTTCTTGGTGCCGCGCACCCGGGTGACGTCGAGGTCGGCGGGGTGGGTGCACCAGTCGGTCGCCCCGACGATCGCCTGTCGGCGTACCGTCGCCAGGCCCTCGGTGATCGACGGCACCAGCGAGACGACTCGGCAGGCCGGGTGCACGGTGTCGTGGGGCGTCGACGGACGGTCGCTCACGTCCCGACGATATCGCCGGGACGGGGCGGCCCGGTGCGGCGGATGGGCGGCGTGGTGCCGGGCCCGATCGCCACGCCGATGGTCGAGGCTCGGGGCTACGACGTCGACGGCTTTCCGATCGGCAGGTGGGGCGAGCCTGAGGAGGTCGGGCGAGCGATCGCCTTCCTCGCCTCGCCGATGGCCAGCTATGTCTGCGGCGTGCTTCTCGACGTCAACGGCGGTCTCTCGTTCCACTGACCGGGTCGCCGCCCTTGTGACCGTAGTCACGAAATTGTCGAACCGAGACTTGACCTAGATCACATTCATCGAGTTCGATGGGTGTCGACCGACCGGACGGTCGGGAACCCCAATCAAGGTCTCGGGACCAAGTAGTTCAAGGAGGAACTGTCGATGGCTCGATCCAGGCTTGGCCTTACCTCGGTCCTGGTGGCCTCGGTGGCACTGGCGCTCGCGGGCTGTGGCTCCAGCGACAAGGACGACTCGGGCAGCAGCAACGGCGGCGACGGAGGCAAGAGTGCCTTCAAGTTCGCCGTCGTCGCAGAGAAGACCGGGAACTTCGCCGCCTACGGCACCCAGCTCGAAGCGGGCGTGCAGGCGGCGGTCGACGATCTCAACGCTTCGGGCGACTACGACTACACGTTCGAGCCGAAGATCTACGACTGCCAGAGCGACCAGGCGATCTGCGTCCAGTCCACCCGGCAGGCCGTCACCGCCGACAAGCTCTCGGCCGTGATCGGCCCGATCGTGAGCGTCGACATCCTGCCCTCGGCCGAGGTGAGCGAGCGCGCCGGCGTGCCGCACCTGGTGATGGCGGTGCTCAACCAGATCACCGACGACTACGACAACACCTTCCGCTGGAGCACCCAGAGCGACCGGAGCAACCAGACGGTCATCGACTACGTGAAGGCCAAGCTGCAGCCCGGTGAGACGGTCGCGATCGTCAACGCCACCACCGACTTCGGCAAGGGCGGCGCGCAGCAGCAGACCGAGCAGCTCGCCGACGTGGGCATCACGCCGGTCGCCTCCATCCCGCACGACCCCGACCAGGCCGACTACACGCCGCTGATCACCCAGCTCAAGCAGGCCGACCCGACCTACGTCCTCCTCAGCGACTCCAACCCGGCTGACATCGCCAAGCTGCTGCGGCAGTCGAAGGAGCTCGGCCTGAAGGCGACCTGGATCGGCGCCGACGCCTCGGGCACGATCGACCTCGCCGGCGACGCGGCGGTCGGCTACCTCACGGTCTCGCCCTGGTTCCCGGGCGGCATCAACCAGGAGCTCACCGACAAGCTCAAGGCCAAGGGCATCGAGACGCCCGGCTGGATCTCCGCGATGGCCTATGACGCCACCCTGGGACTGGCGAAGGCGGTCCAGGAGAAGGGCACCTCGACCGAGGAGATCACCGCCGGCCTGGAGAGCCTGAGCGACTTCGCCGGCCTGGCCCGGACCGGCTGGACCTTCTCCAAGGACGACCGGCGCGGCCTGGCCAGCTCGCAGATCGCCAACTGGACCGGCGACGGCTACGAGGTCGTCTGGCCCGAGAACTGACGCCCAGCGGCTCTCGAACACCATGACCAACACCCTCTTCGCACCCGCGGCGGCGCCCTCGCGGCGCCGCCGCAGATGGCCCACGACGCCGGTTGCCATCGCCGCCGCGCTGGTCGTCGCCGTCGTCGTCGCCCTGGTCCCGCTCGTGGGCGACTACGCGTTCAACTACCTCATCGCCTACATGGTGATCATCTGCATCCTGGGCCTGGCGCTGCACCTGCTCATGGGCCTGATGGGCATCTTCTCGCTCGGACAGGCGGCCATGTTCGGCACCGGCGCCTATGCCATCGTCGTGGCGAGCGACGACCTCGGTCTCGACGGGGCGCTGGGCCTGGCGCTCGTGGCGGTGGTCGGCGCGCTGCTCGGCCTGGTCATGGGCGCGGTCACGCTGCGGATCACCGACCTCTACCTCGCCCTCACCACGCTGGCGTTCGGCTTCATCCTCGAGAACGTCGTGCGCAACACCGACTGGCTCGGCGGACCGCAGGGTCGCACCGGGTTCGACGTCACCTTCCTCGGATCCTCGCTCGACGACCCCAAGCTCCTGTTCTGGGTGGGGCTGGGCTTCCTCTACCTCTTCGTCGTCATCATCGCCAGCATCCGGCACAGCCAGATCGGTCGCGCGATGATGGCGACCCGCGAGAGCCCGATCGCGGCCAGGAGCATCGGCATCGACACCCGTCGCTACAAGCTGCTGGCCTTCGCCGTCGCCGGTGCGTTCGCCGCTCTCGCCGGGGCGCTCTATAGCGCTTGGTCCCTCGTCGTCGACCCGTCGGTCTTCGGCATCGAGCTCACCCTCTCGGTGTTGGCGATCGCCATCGTCGGCGGAGTGCGCTCGATGCCCGGCGTCATCATCGTGGCTGTCGCCCTGACCTACTTCCGCAACCGTGCCCAGGACTTCGGGGCCTCGGACTCCGTCCTCCTCATCTACGGCCTGCTCATCGTGGTGACACTGCGGTTCCTGGCCCAGGGGCTGGGCGGTCTCGCCACCTCGCCTCGGCTCGCCAGATGGCTGCGGGCACGCGAGGCCAGGGCCTGCCGTGGCGGAGAGCAGGGCTCGGCATGACCGCGCTCCTCGAGGCCAGAGGCCTCACCCGCCGTTGGGGCGGCCTGGTCGCCGTCGACGGCGCCGACCTCACGGTCGAGACCGAGACGCTGCATGGCCTGATCGGCCCCAACGGAGCCGGCAAGACGACGCTGGTCAACATGGTCACCGGCGTCGACCGCATCGACGGCGGCACCGTCCACTTCCGGGGCGGGGACATCACCGGGCTCCCGGCGTACCGGCTCGCCGCGCTCGGCATGGCGCGCTCGTTCCAGACCTCACAGCTCTTCGACGACGAGAACGTGCTCAACAACGTGATGGCCGGGCGCCACCGGCACATCTCCTATCGCTTCCCGCACACCTTCCTCTACACGCCGAGGACGAGCAGGGTGGAGCGCGAGAACCGCCAGCACGTGCTCACGATTCTGGAGCAGCTGGGTCTCGGCGACGACGTGAAGCGGCTCGTGGCCGAGCTGCCCTACGGCCGTCGCCGGCTCGTCGAGCTGGCTCGCGCGATCGCGAGCGAGCCCAGCCTGCTGGTGCTGGACGAGCCGGCCGCCGGTCTGCCGGGGGCCGACGTCGAGGTGCTCGGCAACGCCCTGCGCACGCTGCGCGACAGCGGCTACACGGTGCTCGTGATTGAGCACAACGTCGGACTGCTGATGACCATCTGCGACCGCCTCACCGTCCTCAGCGAGGGGCGGGTGATCGCGGACGGCGAGCCGGCCGTGGTCCGGGAGACGCCGCAGGTGATCGAGGCCTATATCGGCAGGAGCGAGGATGCTTGAGCTCACCCACGGCCGTATCGGCTACGGCCCGATCACCATCGTCGAGGATCTCAGCATCAGCGTCGGCGAGGGCGAGGCCGTCTTCCTGATCGGCCCCAACGGAGCGGGGAAGTCGACCACCCTGCGCGGGATCGTCGGACTGAACCCGCTGACCCGCGGCACCCTGACCTGGGACGGCAGGGACGTCACGAGGCTGCCCGCCCACCAGCGCGCCAGGCTGGGGATCGCGGCCGTGCCCGAGGGGCGACACGTGTTCCCGCAGCTCACCGTGGTGGAGAACCTCGAGGTCGCCGCGCGGGTGGCCTCGCATGCGGGGGTCAAGGAGCGCATCGACGACGCGTTCGACCTCTTCCCCCGGCTGGCGCAGCGCCGGGGCCACCTCGCCGGCCTGCTCTCCGGTGGTGAGCAGCAGATGCTCGCCATCGGCCGCGCGCTGGTGCAGCGGCCACGGCTCCTCATCATCGACGAGCTGTCGCTCGGCCTGGCGCCGGTGATCTACCAGCAGGTCGGCGACACCGTGCGCGAGCTGGCGGGGAGCGGCCTCAGTGTGCTCCTCGTCGAGCAGAACGCCCGACTTGCGATGCGCATCTGCAGCCGCGGCTATCTGCTGTCCAACGGCGCCATCGTGCTGGAGGGGACCGTCGCCGAGCTGGAGGCGACCGCCGAGATGCGCGATCTCTATCTCGGCGGCCTGGGAAAGGTGGGCTGAGGTGGAGACCTTCGTCCTCCTCGCCGCCGGTGGCCTCGTGACGGGCGCGATCTACGCCCTCATCTCCGCGGGGTACGCCGTCCTCTACACCGCGACGGGTTTCGTCAACTTCGCACTCGGCGCCCAGGCGATGGTGGCGGGCTACCTCACCTACGCCGCCTTCGACTCCCTGCCCGTCGTGGTGAGGGCGCTCATCGCGCTCGTGGTCAGCGTGCTCATCTCCGTGCTGTCCTGGGTGCTGATCTACCGGAAGGTCGCCGAGAAGGACATGCTCGCCGCGGTGATCATGTCCTTCGGGTTTTCGATCGTGCTCGCCGAGATCGTCCAACTCGTCGCCGGCGGCATCCCCCGGCCGGCGCGAAGCCCGTTCGGCTCGGGGACCCAGCAGCTAGGGCTGCTGTCGATCTCCAACCACAGCATCGCGGTGCTGGTGACCAGCCTGGTGCTGTTCGGCGTGCTGGCGCTGATCTTCTCCAGCCGTGGCGGCACCACCATCCGGGCGATGTTCCAGGACAAGGAGATGGCCGAGACGCTCGGCGTCCCGACCAACCGGGTCGTCATCGGCCTCTTCGCCCTCTCGGGCGTCTTCGCGGGGGCCGCCGGGATCCTGACCGCCCCGATCCTCTCCCTCAGTCCCCAGATGGGCACCCGGCTGGCGCTCATCGCCTTCGTCGGCGCGATCCTCGGCGGTCTCGGCCGGATCAGCAGCGCCATCGTCGGCGCCGTCATCCTTGGCCTGCTCGAGACCTTCTTCGCCGGCTATGTCTCCCAGGACTGGCGCGCCACGCTCGTCTTCGGAGTCTTCATCCTCGTCCTCGTCGTACGTCCGGTCGGCATCCTCGGCCGGAGCGAGAAAGTGAAGGTCTGACGTGACCGGGCTCGTCGCATCCCTGGGTGGCTTCGTCTCCGGACTGCGGACCGCGGACATCCCGCCCGATGTCCTGGAGAAGGCCAGACTCGCCCTGGTCCACAACCTGAGCGTCGCGGTGGCCGGTAACCGGCTCGCGGAGGTCGCGGACCAGTGGTCCAGGCGTCGCTGGGGCGGCTCGGGCGCCCACACGCTGATCAGCGGTCTGGAGCTGGCGCCTCCCGACGCGGCCTTCGCCAACGCCTGCCTGATCCATGCCCGCGCCCAGGACGACGTCTACTTTCCCGGCCTCACCCACGTGGGCGCCGCGACGACGCCGGCGGTGCTGGCCCTCGCCGAGGCGAAGGCGGCGACCCTGGGCGATGCCCTGACGGCTCTGGTCGCCGGCTACGAGGTGGCGGCTGCGGTGAGCGCCGTGGCCGCGCCCCTCACCACGTCGTACGGCTTCCGCGCCAGCGGCATCTACGGCGGCTTCGGCGCCGCGGCGGCCGCGGCGAGTCTGCTGAGGCTCGACCCCACAGGGAGCAGCCACGCGATCGCCATCGCCGGCTCCTTCGCGTCCGGCACCAACCAGACCTGGGTCGACGGCTCGCTGGAGTGGCAGCTCCAGCTCGGCGCCGCGGCGCGATCCGGGATCGAGGCCGCGTCACTGGCCGCGAGCGGCGGCACCGGCGCTGCCGGTGCGCTCGAAGGTGGCGCCGGGTTCTTCGCCGCCTTCGCCCGGGATGCCGCGCTGGCCGCCCCGCTGTCCGAGGCCGGTCTCGGCGAGGTCTGGCGCACCCGCGACGTCACCTTCAAGCCCTATCCCGTCTGTGCCATCCTCCAGGCTCCGGTGGCTGCGGCGACCGAGCTGCACGAGCGAGTCGGGAGGCCGGAGTTCTCCCGGGCCAGCATCCGGCTCGCCCCAGCCGAGGCGCACTATCCCGGCACCGACGGGACCGCGCCATTCGACGACGCCGGCGCGGCGCTGATGAGCGCGAGCTATTGCCTGACGCTCGGGCTCGTCCAGGGCGACGTCACCGCCGATGACCTCTTCCGATCCCACGAGGAGGCGCTGCAGCACCTCTCCCGGCGGCTCGAAGTCGTCGCGGACCCGACGTTGGCGCCGCGCTGCTTCGTCCTGGAGGTCGAGTATCCCGACGGCCATGCGGAGCGGGTCGAGCGAGATGGAGGCTCGGCCTTCAACTGGCCACGAGAGGAGCTGCTGATGAACGTCGAACGCCTCAAGCGGGAAGTGCCGGCCGGGATCGACCTCGACCGCCTCGCCGAGCTCGCCTTCGGCGACCTGGGCACCCAGGTCGCCGAGATCGTCGACACGGTGATCGCGTCGTGACCGCCCACGACATCGTCGGCGACCGGACGCTGCGCGACCTGCTCGACGAGCGTGTCGAGCGGAACGCGCACAAGACGTTCCTGGTCTACGAGGACCGCGAAGGCAACGTCTCTGAGACGACGTACGCCGAGTTCCAGGCCGAGGTCGACCGGATCGCCGCAGGCCTGTGGGAGCGTGGGATCAGGCAGCACGACCGCGTCACCGTTTTCCTCGCCAACAGCCCCGAAATCCTCGAGATCTGGTTCGCGCTCGCGACGATCGGGGCCACCATGGTGCCTGCCAACGTGGCCAACACCGCCTCGGAGCTGTCCTACGTGCTGGACTTCTCCGGCTCGAAGGCGGTGGTCACCGAGCCGAGGTTCCTCGACGTGGTCACGGCCGCGGCCGACACGGTCCCCGCCGTCGGACTGCGCCTCCTGGCGCGGACGAGCCAGGCCGAGCCGGGGATGGTCCTCCTGGACGGGCTCCGCGTCGCCGGGGCGGCCGTGCCGCAGGTGCAGGTCGACTCCGAGGACGTCGTACAGATGCTCTTCACCTCCGGGACCACGGCGCGACCCAAGGCCGTCCTGCTCACCCACGCCAACGCTCTCCACGGCGGGCTGCGTGAGTCGAGCGGCCTCGCCATGGACAGCACCGACCGGGCGCTGACCTCGCTGCCGATCTTCCACGTCAACGCCCAGGTCATCACGGTGCTGTCCTCGCTCACCGTGGGCGGCACGGCGATCGTCCTCGAGGAGTACCGCGCCACCCGGTTCTGGGACCAGGTCCGCAGCCATCGCGCCACCCAGGTGAGCCTGGTGGCGATGCAGGCCCGGACCCTGCTGGCCCAGCCCGAGCGGGAGACCGATCGCGACCATGCCCTGCGCCGTACCTTCTACGCCCTCAACATCTCCACGGAGGAGAAGGAGCGGTTCGAGAAGCGGTTCGGCGTCGAGCTGATCAACGCCTACGGCCTGTCCGAGACGATGACGCTGGTGACGCTCGCGCCGGTCTTCGGACCCAAGCGGTGGCCGTCGATCGGCATGCCGAGCGCCGGGCGTGTCGTGCGCCTCGTGGACGAGGACGGCAACGACGTCGGGCCTGGCGAGGTCGGCCAGATCGTCGTCCAGGGAGTGCCCGGTCGCACGATCATGAAGGGCTACCACGACAATCCCGAGGCCACCGCTCGCGCCATCAGGGACGGCTGGCTCTACACCGGCGACAGCGCGTGGGCCGACGAGCAGGGCTACCTCTACTGGTTCGATCGCAGCGTCGACATGATCAAGCGCGCCGGCGAGAACATTTCCACGCTGGAGGTCGAGAGCGCTCTGGTCGAGCATCCCGCGGTGGCGGAGGTGGCCGTCGTCGGCGTGCCCGACCCGATCCGCGACCAGGCGGTGAAGGCCGTGGTCGTGCTGGTGCCGGGCGCGGCGGCCACCGCCGAGGAGCTCGCCGACTTCTGCTCGGAGCGGCTGGCGAGGTTCAAGGTCCCTACCGAGTTCGAGTTTCTGACCGAGTTGCCGAAGACCTCCATCGGCAAGGTCTCCAAGGGCGTGCTGCGGCACGGCGGCGACACGACGCCGTAGCGCTCGCGCCATCGACAGATAGCAAGGATGTGACGTGGATTTCGCACTGACGCCGGAGCACAACGACTTCCGGAACCAGCTGCACAGCTGGGTGGAGAAGAAGCTGCCCAAGCACGCAGCACGGGAGTGGGAGGCGCAGGAGCACCAGTATCCGCAGGAGCTCTGGGATCTCATGGCCGAGCAGGGACTGCACGCCGTGGGCCTGCCCGAGGAGTACGGCGGCTCGGGACCCGACGTGCTCTCCCAGGTCATCATCGGCAGGGAGCTCTCCCGCACGCTCGGCGGGCTGGTCTGGACCTGGGGACTGTCGTCGTTCTGTGCCCGCTCGATCGCCGAGTCCGGCTCCGAGGAGGTCAAGGCCGAGCTGCTGCCCCGGCTCGCCGCCGGCCAGACGCGCATCGCGATCGCCGTCACCGAGCCCTCGGGCGGCACTGACCTGCTGGGCGCGATGCGCACCCGAGCCACCAAGGTCGACGGCGGCTGGCGGATCAGCGGCCAGAAGATCTGGTCGACCGCCGCGCACGTGTCGGACTACCTGCTGCTGCTCGCGAAGACCGACCCGGACGCCGAGCGGCTGCACCACGGAACCACGCTGTTCCTGGTGCCCAACCCGTCGGCAGGACTGTCGATCCGGCAGATCCCCAAGCTCGGGATGCGGGCGGTCGGCTCTTGCGAGGTCTTCCTCGACGACGTCTTCGTGCCGGACCGGCTCGTCGTGGGCCAGCCCAACGAGGGCTGGCGCGGCATCCTGACCAGCCTCAACAACGAGCGCATCATCGTCGCCTCGCTCTGTCTCGGAGTCCTCGACGGCGTCTTGGAGGACGCCGTGGGCTACATGAAGGTCCGGGAGGCGTTCGGGCGCCCGATCGGGCAGTTCCAGGCGCTGCAGCACTATGTCGCCGACATGGCCATGTGGCAGCGGCAGAGCGAACTGGCGATCTACCATGCCGCCTGGCTGCAGCAGTCCGGGCAGTCGGTCGGCACCGCCGCCACGATGGCGAAGGTGATCGCCTCCGAGCACGCCACCAAGGCCGCCGACATGGGCATCCAGATCCTCGGCGGCATGGGCTACGCCCAGGAGACCGACATGCAGCGCTACTGGCGCGACGTACGTCTGTACCGGATCGGGCCGATCACCAACGAGATGGGACGCAACCTCATCGCCGAGGGGCTCGGGCTGCCCAGGTCGTTCTAGCGATGGCCACGCCGCACGCCGGTGCCGACCAGCCCGTTTCGCTGCTCGCCAACCTGGCCAGGAACGCAGTCGATCCTACCCGAGTGGCCTTGACGCTCGGGCCGGAGTCGCGCACGTATGCCGAGCTGGTGCGGCGGGCGACGGCGCTGGCCGCCGGCCTGGCGACCCGATGCGGGGTCCGGCCCGGAGACCGCGTCGCGCTGCTGGCGAGGAATCGGATCGAGTACCTCGAGGTGGAGCTCGGCGTGAGCCACGCCGGCGCGGTGCTGGTGGCGATGAGCTGGCGCTACACGACCGTCGAGGCGGTCGCGGTGCTCGCCCGGTCCGGCGCCGGCGTCGCACTCGTCGATCCTGAGCTCATGCCCGGACTGCTCGCCGCCCGGGCGACGGGCGAGCTGCCCGACCTGCGCGTGGTGGTCGCCTTCGGGGCGGGCTCGTCGGCGGCCGACGACTACGCGGAGCTGCTGGAGGCCGGTGCCTCGACGGACTGGGCCGCCGAGGAGCAGGGGCGGTCGATCGATCCGCACGAGATCATCTTCACCTCGGGCACGACCGGGCTGCCCAAGGGAGCGATCTGGACCACCGGCGGCGTCGTCTGGAACGCGCTGCAGCAGATCGCCGACTTCACCATCACCCGGGAGAGCGTGACCTACGTCAGCTTCGACCTCAACTACATCGGCGGCCGGCACCAGCTCGTGTGGGCGATCCTGCTTCAGGGCGGGACGGTCCACCTCAAGCGGTCCGGTGGCTTTGCGGCCGAGGAGGTGTTCGCGGCCGTCGTACGGCATGGCGTGACGCACCTGCTGCTCGTCCCGACGATGCTCGGCGACGTGCTCGACCTGCTGGAGCGCCGCCCGGCCGAGGCCCCCGCGCTGCGGATGATCATGTGCGGCGGCGCGCCGGTCCCGGCGGCGATGCTGGAGCGTGCCGCGCGGCTCCTTCCCGGCGTCTGGGTGGCCCACGTCTACGGCCTCACCGAGGGCGGTGGGACGGTCTGCTTCGTGCCCCCGGCCACCGCCCGTGACAAGCCGGGATCCGCGGGCGTGCCCTCGCTCAACGCCCGGATACGGGTGAGGTCCGAGACGGGACCGGCCGCGCCCGGCGAGATCGGCGAGGTCGAGGTGCTCGCACCCACGCTGTGCGCCGGCTACTGGGGCGACATCGAGGCCACCCGCGCGCTCTTCGACGACGGCTGGTTGCGCACCGGCGACCTCGGATTCCTCGACGCCGACGGATTCCTCTTCCTGACCGGCCGGAGGAAGGAGCTCATCATCTCCGGCGGCATGAACGTCTTCCCCGCCGAGGTGGAGGCGGTGCTCGAGCAGCACCCCGCGGTGCGGCATGCGGCGGTCTTCGGCGTGCCGCACCAGCGGTGGGGCGAGACGGTGGCGGCGGCAGTGGAGCTTCTCCCGGGTCATGCCACAACCTCCCAACAGCTCGTGGAGCTCTGCCGGGAGCGGCTGTCGGGCTACAAGCTGCCGACCGTCGTCTGGTTCGTGGAGCAGCTGCCGAGGACGCCGTCGGGGAAGATCCGGAAGTACGACCTGGTCGAGCGCTACGCCGGGAGGGCCGGCGATGGCTGAGCAGACGGCTGAGCGGATGGCTGGTGGACTCCCCGCCGAGATGTGGGCCTGGTGCTTCGCCGAGCACGGCGATCCGGCGCAGGTGCTGGCGCTGCGCCGTACGGCGGTGCCGGTACCGGGGCCTGGTCAGCTGCTGGTGGCGGTCGAGGCGGCGGCGGTGAACTTCGCCGACGGCCTGATCGTGCGAGGCGACTACCAGTCCAGTCCGCCGCTGCCCGCCGTCTCGGGCATGGAGCTCGCCGGGAGCGTGGTCGCCGGGGCTGAGCGACCGCTCAGCACCCGCGTGGCAGGACTCGGCGCGGGCCTGGGCGGCGGCTTCGCCGAGTACGCCGTGATCGAGGACGCCGACGCCTTCGAGCCGCCCGCCCTCTACTCCGCCACCGAGGCCGCCTGCTTCACGGTCGCCTACCAGACCGCGTGGTTCGCGCTGCACGTGCGCGGGTGCCTGACGCCCGGCGAGACGGTGCTGGTCCACTCCGCCGCGGGTGGCGTGGGACTGGCCGCCGTCCAGCTCGCCGCTGCGGCGGGGGCCCGGGTCCTCGGTGTCATCGGCAGCGTGGCCAAGGCGCCCGCCGCCCTGGCCGCGGGCTGCGAGGCGGTGTTCCTGCGAGGCGAGCCCGACCTGGCGGCTCGGATCAAGGATGCGTCGGACGGGGGCGTCGACCTCGTGGTCGACCCGGTCGGCGGCGAGTCCCACACCGTCTCCGAGCGGGTGATCCGGTTCGCCGGCCGGATCGTGCTGGTGGGATTCGCCAGCGGTGACCTGCCGGTGGTGCGACCGGACCTGGCGATGGTGAAGAACTACGCGGTGGTCGGCCTGCACTGGGGTCGGTACCGCACGAAGGCCCCCGAGATGGTCGCCGCCGAGTACGCCCGGCTCGTCGACGCGGTCACCGGGGCCGGGATCCGGCCGCTGGTCTCCGACGTCCTCGACTTCCAGGAGGTGCCGGCAGCACTGGCGCGGGTCACCGGCGGTGGCTCCGTCGGCCGCGTCGCCGTGACGGGGATGCGCCGGCCATGAGATCCGCGCCGATCCGACTTCTCGCTCTGCCCGGAAGCGGCCACGGCGTACGTCCGCTCGAGCACGCTAGGGGCCTCGCCGAGCTCGTCCCGCGCGCCCGGCTCGCGGTCGTCGACGCCGGCCACAGCCCCATGTACGAATGCCCGGCGGAGGTGGCACGCGAGGTGCGGCGGCTGCTGGCTGACCGACTACTCGGTCGAGTCCCTCTTCGGCGTGCTCGGTGAGCGCTATAGAGTGCGCCTACGCGAGATCCAGACAGCCGGAGAGGGGAGTCGGTGGCGAAGCAGGCCCCGGTGGGACGTCAGGCGGAGATCACCCGTGCTGCTGCCGCGCTCTTCAACGAGCGAGGCTTCCACACCTCCTCGATGGAGGACGTGGCGCAGGCCGTCGGGCTGAAGAAGCCCACGCTCTATCACTATGTCCAGAGCAAAGCCCAGATCGTCGCCTGGATCCACGACGAGTGCGTGGCTGCGGTGCTGCCGCCGCTCCAGGGCTACGTGAAGGAGGGCCTGCCCGCTCCGGAGATCCTCCGGCGGGTGGCTCAGGACATCTTCGGCCTGCTGGAGTCCAAGCCGGGCTATCTCCGGATCTACTTCGAGAACCACCGCGACCTCGACAAGCGCTCCCAGACCAGGATCGCCAAGCGTCGTGACGAGTACTACGGCTACGTGCGGCAGGTGCTCGAGGAGGGGACCGCCGCCGGGGACCTCTCGGTCGAGAACCCGCAGCTGGCCGCGATGACGTTCTTCGGGATGTGCAACTGGGCCTACCAGTGGTACCGCCCCGGCGGCTCGCTCACGCCCGAGCAGATCGCCACCTACGTCTGGAAGACCTTCATGGCTGGCGTGAGCGAGCCCGGCTTCGAGCGGCTTCCCGAGCGGCTCGCCTGACGGCTCGCCCTGCGGCGGGCGGCTTCGACCACACCCTTGACGGACGTGTGTGGGCTGACTACATTCGGCCCCGACCGACTAGTCGGTCGAATTCTTGTGAAAGTGTGTGGCAATGAGCGAATACTCGACGATCACCCTCGATCGCCGTCAGAGAGCGGTGGTCCTGACGCTCGATCGGCCCGACCGGCTGAACGCCCTGGACCCGCAGATGCTCGAGGAGCTCCTCGACGCACTGCGGGAGCTGGCGGTGGCCGACGTCAACTGCCTGGTCATTACCGGGCGCGGCCGGCTGTTCTCGGCCGGCGTGGACCTGGACACGCCGTTCTTCATGGAGCACGTCGACGACCCGTCGGTCTACTCCGGTAAGCGGCTCCTCGACTGGCAGCACCGCCTCATCGAGGCGATCTACGAGCTTTCCTTCCCCACCCTCGCGGCCTTGAACGGGCACGCCTGCGGCGGTGGCGGCCTGGGCATCGCGATGGCCTGTGACCTACGCTTCGCCGTCGCGGGTGCCCGCATGTGGATGGTGCCCGGTGCTCTCGACGTGGTGCAGGACTTCGGGCTCTCGTGGCTCGTGCAGCGCGTCGCGGGTCCCTCGCACGCGGCTCACATGGCGCTCACCGGCTACCGGGTCAGCGCCGAGGAGGCGCTCGGCTGGGGCCTGGTCAACGAGGTCCACGCCGATGCCGCGGCGCTGACCGCCGCCGTCGACGGCTTCGCCGAGCAGGTGGGCGCGATGGGCGGCGATGCCGTCCGCATGCTCAAGACCGTCGTACGGCTCGGGCACGCCTCCAGCCTCAGGGAGCAGCTGCAGGTCGAGGCGATCGCCAACGGCCTCGCGTTCCAGTCCGAGGAGTTCAAGCAGCGCAAGCGGGCCTATCTCGACAAGCTGGCGGGCGGCCGATGACCGTGCTCGACGGCCCGGCGATCCCGGCGACGATGAGAGCGGCCCGACTCCACCAGGCGAGCGACGGGCTCGTGCTCCGCGTCGACGACGACGTCCCCACACCCTTCTACGGCCCGGGGGAGGTGCTGATCCGGGTGCGCAGCTGCGGCCTCAACCAGGTCGACCTGCTCACTCGCACCGGTCAGACGCCCCAGGCGGTGCCGCTGCCGCACATCTCCGGGACGGAGGTCTCCGGCGACGTGGTGGCCGTGGGAGCCGGGGTCGCCGGCGAGCTGGTGGGCCAGCGCGTCGTGGTGGACCCGGTGGTGGCCTGCGGGAGCTGTCGCTCCTGCGTCCGGGGTCAGACCAACATGTGTCGCGCCGGGCTGATCTTCGGCGTGCAGACCGCCGGCGGCTACGCCGAGTACGTCGCCGCGCCGGCCGGTCAGGTGCTCCCCATTCCGGCATCGCTGTCCTACGAGGAGGCGACGGCCATCGCGGTCACCGGCCCGACCGCCTGGCACATGCTGCACACCCGTGCCGGGCTCCGTGCCGGCGAGGACGTCCTCGTCATCGCCGCCGGCTCCGGCATCGGCTCGCTCGCCGTCCAGATCGCGAAGCTCAGCGGAGCCCGCGTGATCGCGACGGTCGGCGGTGAGGAGAAGGTGCGCCGGGCGTGCGAGGCGCTCCCCGCGGACCTGGTGGTCGACCACAACGACCCGAGCTGGCCGCGACTGGTGCGTGACCACACCGATCGGAAGGGTGCCGACCTCGTCTTCGAGCACGTCGGCGCCGCCACCTGGGAGGGCAGCCTGACGGCCATGGCACGCGGTGGCCGGCTCGTCACCTCGGGCGGCCACTCCGGCTTCGAGGTGGGCATCAACCTCTGGCACCTCTTCATCAAGGAGCACACCGTGATCGGCTCCTATGCCGGGTCGCGGGACGACTTCCTGACCATCCTCGACCTGACCGCCCGCGGCCTGGTCCGGCCGATCGTCCAGCAGGTCGTCGGGCTGGCGGAGATCACCGAGGCACAGCGGCTGCTGGAGAGCCGGGGAGTCTTCGGGAAGCTCCTGCTCGACCCCGCTCGCTGAGAGGAGCGCGACGATGGACCTCGACAGCCTGATCGAGCGGGTGTGGGCCGGTGCCCGCGACGCCGTCGGAAGGACCACCCACGTCGAGCTCGGCGCCGTCCGCGAGCTCGACCTCGACCGCTTCGACGCGGCCGTGTCCGGCGGCGTCCCCGACGACATCGCCGGACTCGCCTCGCCGCTCTTCCTCTCCTCGGTGCTGGCCTGGGGCGGCGGTCCCGCCGAGCGCGACCTGCTGCCCGACGGCAACGCCGCCGACCCGTTCTCCGGGGTCGATCTGGCGGGCCTGCGGCTGATGGGCGGTGGGCAGGAGCTGACGTTCCACCGTGACGTGGTCGCCGGAGTGCCGCTCCGGCTCGAGGTGAGGATCGCCGAGGTGGAGCTGAAGGAGACCAGGAGCGGTCGGCTGCTGGTGCTGACCGTGGAGCGCCGCTACCTGGACGACCAGGGTTTGCTGACCGAGTGCCGGGAGCGGTTCCTCGGCAGAGAGGAGTTGTCGTGAGCGAACTCGCCGTGGGAGCGCCGGTCACGCCGCTCCTCGTCCGGCCCACCTCGATCTCGCTGTTCCGGTTCAGCGCCGTGACCTGGAACCCGCACCGGATCCACTACGACCAGGCCTACGCCGCGACCGAGGGCTACCCAGACGTGCTGGTCCACAGCCACCTCCACGGCTGCTGGCTGCTCGCGGCGGTACGCCGCTGGATCGGGGACCGTGGCCGGGTCGAGGGGTTCTCATGGCAGAACCGCCACTTCGCGGTGCCCGGCGACGAGCTGACGATCACCGGGGAGGTCGTCGAGATCGACGGCGACCGCCTGGTCTGCGAGCTCCGCGAGACCAACCAGGACGGGGTCGTGTGCGCCCCGGGCCGGGCCGTCGTCCGGCTCAAGCCCAAGGAGGACCAGTCGTGACCACCGTCGACCTCGAACGTATCGATCGGGAGAGTGCGCTCGCGCTCCACCGGACGATGCTCGTCATCCGGCACTTCGAGACCACGGCCGGCGAGCTGTTCGCCGCCGGGAGGCTGCCCGGCTTCATCCACCTCTCCATCGGCCAGGAGGCGGTCGCCGCGGGCGTGTGCGCCGCCCTCGGCGACGAGGACTACATCACCACGACGCACCGCGGTCACGGCCACTGCATCGCCAAGGGCGGCCGGGTGCTGGAGATGATGGCGGAGCTTTACGGGCGAGAGGGCGGCTACGCCCTGGGTCGCTCGGGGTCGATGCACATCGCCGACAACGCCGTCGGCATCCTGGGGGCCAACGCGATCGTCGGCGGCGGCATCCCGATGGCCGTGGGCGGGGCGTACGCCGCCCAGCTGTCCGGCCGGGGACAGGTCTCGGTCGCCTTCTTCGGCGACGGGGCCGTCGCCGAGGGCGTGCTGCACGAGTGCCTCAACCTCGCCGCGCTGTGGCGGCTGCCGATGGTCTTCGTCTGCGAGCACAACGGCTACGCCGAGATGACCCCCGTCAGCGCCCACCTGGCCAATCCCCGTGTCACCGAGCTGGCCGCGGTCTACGGCATGGCCGCGCAGCAGGTGGACGGCAACGACGTGGGCGCGGTGCTGCTCTCCGCGCGTGAGGCCGTCGCGCGCGCCCGGGCGGGCGACGGCCCGACCCTGATCGAGGCCCGCACCACCCGGTGGCGGGGCCACTTCGAGGGTGACCCTCAGAGGTACCGCCCGCGCGAGGAGCTCCAGGCCATGACCGAGCGCGACCCCCTGCCCGCCTGGCGGGCCGCTCTCGTGTCGTCGTACGGCGTGGCCGAGGAGGAGCTGGACCGGATGGCGGCCGAGGTCGCCGCCGAGGTCTCCGCCGCCGCCGAGCAGGCCGAGGCCATGGCGCCGAGCGACCCCGCCGGACTCACCCGCTTCGTCTACCCGGAGGCTGCCCGATGAGCACCCTGAAGTACTGGCAGGCGATCAATCGCGCCCTGCACGAGGAGATGGCGCGCGACGCGTCGGTCGTCGTCATCGGCGAGGACGTCGCCGCCCCCGGTGGTCCCTTCGCCGCCACCAAGGGCCTGCTGGACGCCTTCGGGCCGGAGCGGGTCAGGGACACGCCCATCAGCGAGGCGGCCATCGTCGGCACCGCGCTGGGTGCCGCGATGGCCGGCTATCGGCCCGTCGTCGAGGTGATGTTCCTTGACTTCGTCACGGTCGCGATGGACCAGGTCGTCAACCAGGCGGCCAAGGTGTCCTACATGTCGGCCGGGAACTTCGCGGCGCCGATGGTGATCCGCTCGGTGTGCGCGAGCGGCCGGCGTACCGGCCCCCAGCATGCGCAAAACCTGGAGGCCTGGCTGGCCCACGTTCCGGGCCTGAAGGTCGTCTGGGGCTCGACCCCGGCCGACGCCCGCGGCCTGCTCAAGGCGGCGATCCGCGACGACGGCCCCGTCTACGTCATCGAGAGCCTGGCCGAGTGGTCGGCTCGCGGCGAGGTGTCGGACGAGGACGAGATCGTCCCCATCGGGCAGGCCGCCGTACGACGGACCGGAGCCGACCTGACGGTCCTGACCTGGGGCGGCGCGGCGCCCCGGGCGCTGGCCGCGCTCGACCTCGTCCGAGACGTCGACGTCGAGTTGATCGACCTGCGGACCATCTCCCCGTGGGATCGCGACACGGTGCTCGCCTCGGTCGCCAAGACTGGCCGGCTGCTGGTCGTCCACGACGCCGTCGTCGACTTCGGGGTCGGCGCGGAGATCGCCGCAGTCGTCGCGGAGCAGTGCTTCGACACCCTCCGGGCCCCGGTGCGGCGACTGGGTGCCCCTTTCGCGCCGCCGCCGTTCGCCCCCCAGCTCGAGGCCGCCTATCTTCCCCAGCCCGAGGCGATCGCCCGGGCTATCACCGACACCGTCCAGACAGTGAGGAGCGCTTCATGAGCGACATCGTGGTTCCGCAGTGGGGCTTGACCATGGAGGATGCGACCCTCCTGACCTGGCTCAAGCAGGTCGGGGACCATGTCGCCGAGGGAGACCCCATCGCCGAGCTCGAGACCGACAAGACCAACTCAGAGCTGGAGTCGCCCTTCTCCGGCACCCTGATCGAGCTGCTGGTCGAGGAGGGCACCGACGTCGTTCCGGGCCAGGTCATCGCACGCCTCTCAGACTGAGTACGTGTTGGGGAAGTCCTCGCTCGCTACGGCCAGGACTTTCCCAACACGTTCTGAGCCGCGCAGCTGCCCTGCTCCGCCGGATCGTCGCCTCAGACGCGGCGGAAGAGCCCGGCCAGCGCCTGGCCGCCGCCGATGCACATGGTGACGATGCCCCACTCGCCACCGGTGCGGGCCAGGTGCTTGGCGACCCGGACGGTCAGGATCGCGCCGGTGGCGCCGACTGGGTGGCCCAGCGCGATGCCGCCGCCGTAGGGGTTGACCTTCTCGGGGTCGAGCTTGGCGTCGCGCATCACCGCGACGGCCTGCGCGGCGAAGGCCTCGTTGAGCTCGATGATGTCGATGTCGCCCGGGGTGAGGCCGGTCTTCTCGAAGAGCTTGGCCAGGGCGTACGTCGGTGCGTAGCCCATCAGCTCGGGCTCGTTGGCCGCGGTGGTGACCGCCTCCAGCGTCACCAATCCGGTCAGGCCGCGCTCGCGGGCCGCCGACTCGGTGGCGAGCACGACCACGCCGGCGCCGTCGTTGATGCCCGAGGCGTTGCCGGCGGTGACGGTGCCGTCCTTGGCGAACGCCGGCCGCAGCCCGGCCAGGGTCTCCAGGGTGGTCTCGGGCTTGGGGTGCTCGTCGACCTCGACGGTGTAGGGCCGCCGGCCACCGACCTCGAAGGGCACGATCTCCTCGGCGAACGCCGCCTTCGCCGCGTCGGCGGCGGCCCGCTGCTGGGAGAGCAGCGCGAACTCGTCCTGGGCCTGGCGCGAGACGTCGTACCTCTTGGCGACGTTCTCGGCGGTGACGCCCATCAGGATGTCGTGGAACGGGTCGGTGAGCATCAGCGAGGTGCCGTCGGCCAGCGTCCGGTCGCCGAGCTTGTAGCCGGCGCGGGCGTTGAAGTCGTAGAACGGCATCCGGGTCATCGACTCGTCGCCGCCGGCGAGGGCGAAGTCCAGGTCGTTCCAGCGCATCTCCTGCGCGGCCGACCAGATCGCCTGCAGGCCGGAGCCGCACAGCCGGTTGACGGTGAAGGCCGGCGTGCTCTGCGGCAGCCCGGCCGCGAGCGCGACCCGGCGGGCGTTGTAGGCGTCGGGGCCGACCTGGCCGATGCAGCCCATCACGACCTCCGCGATGTCCGCAGCCTCGACGCCGGCGCGGGAGAGCGCCTCCGTCGCGGCGGCCGCGCCGAGCTCGTGGGCGGGGACGTCCTTGTAGACCCCGCCGAAGCTGCCGGTGGGGACACGGGCGCCGTCCAGGACGACGATCTTCTCGGGCTCGGTCACGCTCGCTCCTTGTCGTTGGTCGGCCGCGTCGCCGGCTGGCCGGCGGTGCTCAGACGTTGCGACGATACTGCCCGCCGACCTCGAAGAAGGCCTCGGTGACCTGACCCAGCGAGCAGACCCGGGCGGCGTCCATGAGGACGGCGAAGACGTTCTCGCCGGAGGTGGCCGCCTCTTTGAGCCGGGCGATCGCCGCCTCGGCCTCGGACCGGTGCCGCTCTTGGAAGTCGCGCAGCCGGGTCAGCTGCGACTGCTTCTCCTCCTCGGTGGCCCGGGCCAGCTCGATCTTCTCCGCCTCCTCCCCGGCCGACTCCGGTCGACGGAAGGTGTTGACGCCGATGATCGGCAGGCTGCCGTCATGCTTCTTGTGCTCGTAGAGCATCGACTCGTCCTGGATCCGGCCGCGCTGATAGCCGGTCTCCATCGCGCCCAGCACGCCGCCGCGCTCGGAGATCCGCTCGAACTCGGCCAGCACCGCCTCCTCCACCAGGTCGGTGAGCTGCTCGATGACGAAGGAGCCCTGCAGCGGGTTCTCGTTCATCGCCAGGCCCCACTCGCGGTTGATGATGAGCTGGATCGCCAGCGCCCGGCGCACCGACTCGGTCGAGGGCGTCGTGACCGCCTCGTCGTAGGCGTTGGTGTGCAGGCTGTTGGCGTTGTCGTAGATCGCGATCAGCGCCTGCAGCGTGGTGCGGATGTCGTTGAAGTCCATCTCCTGGGCGTGCAGGCTCCGACCCGAGGTCTGCACGTGGTACTTCAGCTTCTGCGAGCGCTCCGAGGCGCCGTACTTCTCCTTCATCGCGACCGCCCAGATCCGGCGGGCGACCCGGCCGATCACCGAGTACTCGGGATCCATGCCGTTGGAGAAGAAGAACGACAGGTTGGGCGCGAAGTCGTCGATCGCCATGCCGCGGGCGAGGTAGGACTCGACGTAGGTGAAGCCGTTGGCGAGGGTGAAGGCGAGCTGGCTGATCGGGTTCGCGCCGGCCTCGGCGATGTGGTAGCCGGAGATGCTGACCGAGTAGAAGTTGCGGACCCGGTGGTCGATGAACCACTGCTGGATGTCGCCCATGCAGCGCAGGCTGAACTCGGTGGAGAACAGGCAGGTGTTCTGGCCCTGGTCCTCCTTGAGGATGTCGGCCTGGACGGTGCCGCGGACGGTCGAGACGGCGTACGCCGCCAGCTCCTCGCGCTCCGCGGTGGACGGCTCGCGACCCTCCTTCTCGCGGAACTTGTCGACCTCCTGGTCGATGACCGTGTTGAGGAAGAAGGCCAGCACCGTCGGCGCCGGGCCGTTGATCGTCATGCTCACGCTGGTCGTCGGCGCGGTCAGGTCGAAGCCGTCGTAGAGCGCCCTCATGTCGTCGAGGGTGGCCACCGAGACGCCCGAGGTGCCGACCTTGCCGTAGATGTCCGGGCGCTCGTCGGGGTCGCGGCCGTAGAGGGTCACGGAGTCGAAGGCGGTGCTCAAGCGGGTTGCCGGCTGGCCCGCGGAGACCAGCTTGAACCGGCGGTTGGTCCGGAACGGGTCGCCCTCGCCGGCGAACATCCGGGCCGGGTCCTCGCCGTCGCGCTTGAACGGGAAGACGCCGGCGGTGAAGGGGAAGTAGCCGGGCAGGTTCTCCTTGCGCCAGAACCGCACCAGCTCCCCGACCTCGTCGTAGCTGGGCAGCGCGACCCGGGGGATCTTGTTGCCGGAGAGCGACTCCTTGGTCAGCTTGGTGACGATCTCCTGGTCGCGGACGGTGACTACCTGCTCGTCGCCGGAGTACGACGCCACCACGTTCGGCCACTCCTCGATCTGCCGGCGCAGGTCGGCCGGCAACGCCTGCCGGGCGGCCTCGGCGTGAGCAGCCAACCACTCGCCGAGAAGTCCCTGATCGCCCCCCGAGAGGTCTCTCGTTGCCCCTCGAGGGGTCTCTTGTTGTCCATCGACGGTCAATCCGGGACCACTCGCGGGGCCATCCGGGACCTCTCGCGGGGCGATCAGGGACCTCTCGGCGAGCGCGAGGGCATCGGCTCTGCGGGCCTGGCCCACCAGCTCCTCGGTGCGGGCGTGATAGCTGCGGACGGTGTCGGCGATCTCGGCCAGATAGCGGGCCCGGTCGCCGGGCAGCACCTCGCGGATCCGGGTGGAGCGCTTGCTGGCGACCGGGGCCAGCGTGCCGTCCTGGACCGGCAGGCCCTTCTCCGTCAGCAGCGAGCGCAGGTGCTGGTAGAGCGCGGTGACGCCGTCGTCGTCGAAGGTGGCCGCGGAGGTGCCGAAGACCGGCATGTCGTCGGGGGAGGAGCCGAACGCCTCGCGGTTGCGGACCAGCTGCCGACCGACGTCGCGCATCGCATCCTCGGCACCACGCCGCTCGAACTTGTTGATCGCCACCGCGTCGGCGAAGTCGAGCATGTCGATCTTCTCCAGCTGGGAGGCGGCACCGAACTCCGGCGTCATGACGTAGAGCGAGACGTCGACGAAGGGCACCACCGCGGCGTCGCCCTGCCCGATGCCGGGGGTCTCCACGATCACCAGGTCGAAGCCGGCCGCCCTGGTCACCGCGATGACGTCGCCGAGGTGGTCGGGCAGCTCGTGGGCGCCGCGGGTGGCCAGCGACCGGAAGTAGACCCGGTCCCGGTCCAGCCCGGCGCCGGTGAGGTCCAGACTGTTCATCCGGATCCGGTCGCCGAGGAGCGCACCGCCGCCCTTGCGCCGGGTCGGGTCCACGGCGATCACCGCGACCCGCAGCTTGTCCTGCTGGTCGACCCGCAGCCGTCGTACCAGCTCGTCGGTCAGGGAGGACTTGCCCGAGCCGCCGGTGCCGGTGATGCCGAGCACCGGGGTGGCGTGGCCGGCGGCGGCCTCCTGCAGCCGGCTCAGCGCCTCGGGGTCGAGCCGGCCGAGCTCGGCGCCGGTGATGGCGCGGGCGAGCGCGATCCGGTCGCCGGCGATGACCTCGTCTGCGGTGACCGCGCGCTGCGCCCACAGGTCGACGTCGCAGGCCTCGACGACCGAGTTGATCATCCCGGGCAGGCCCATTCGCTGGCCGTCCTCGGGGGAGAAGATGGTGACGCCGGAGCCGCGCAGCCGGGCGATCTCCTCGGGCACGATGACTCCACCACCGCCCCCGACGACGTGGATGTGACCGGCGCCGCGCTCGCGCAGGAGCTGGACGAGGTACTCGAAATACTCCACATGCCCGCCCTGGTACGACGACACCGCGATGCCCTGGACGTCCTCCTCGATCGCCGCCTCGACGACCTCGGCGACCGAGCGGTTGTGGCCGAGGTGGATCACCTCGCAGCCCTGCGACTGGAAGATCCGCCGCATGATGTTGATCGAGGCGTCGTGACCGTCGAACAGGCTGCTCGCGGTGACCAACCGGACGGGGTTCTGGGGGAGGTGCACGGCTGCTCCGGGAGAGATAGTTGGAAGTCCTACTAATCAGATGGTAGGACGTCCAAGCAACTCCGTCGAGGGTGACTAGTCAGTAGCCTCCGCCGCCCGCTCGACGAGGTCGCCGGCGGCCGCTCGGAGCAGGTCCAGCAGGCCGGTCAGCGCGCCGACGTCGGCGCGGGAGAGGCCCGGTGTCGCGAACACCTCGTTGAGCCCCTCGGTCGCCTTCTCGACCACCATGCGACCCTCGTCGGTGATCTCGGCGAGCACGATCCGCTTGTCGGCTGACCCCCGGCTGCGCCGGCAGAAGCCCTGCTCCTCCAGCTTGTCCACTGCCGAGGTGACCGAGGTGGGATGGACCTGGAGCAGCGAGCCGAGCCGGGTCATCGGCAGCGCGCCGGCGCGGGTGAAGGCCAACAGTCGCAGCACCTCGTAGCGCGCGAAGCTGAGCCGCAGTGGTCGGAGCACCGCCTCGATCCGCTCCATCAGCAGCTGATGCACCCGGGCGATCGAGGTCACCATCGCCATTCCGTCGGCCGCCTCGTCCCAGCCGTGCTCGAGCCACTGGCGGCGCGCCTCTCGGATCGGGTCGCGGTCGGGCATGCGCGACAGGCTATCCCGGGGATGTCAGCCGGCTGACTCGGTCAACACCTGCTGCGCGATGCGGAAGGCGGTATTGGCGTCGGGGACGCCGCAGTAGATCGCCGACTGGAGGATGACCTCCCCGATCTCGTCGCGGGTCAGCCCGTTGCGCAGCGCGGCCCGGACGTGCATAGCGAGCTCCTCGTGGTGACCGCGGGCGATCAGCGCCGTCAGCACCGCGATGGAGCGGTCGCGGCGGGTCAGGCCGGGGCGGGTCCAGATGGTGCCCCAGGCGTAGCGGGTGATCAGCTCCTGGAAGTCGGCGGTGAGGTCGGTGATGGCCGCGTTGGCGCGGTCGACGTGCTCCTCGCCCAGCACCTCGCGGCGCACCGTCATCCCGGCGTCGTAGACGCTGGGCGCGAGGTGGGCGCGGAGCAGCGCTGCGACCCGGTCGGGCGCCTCTGCCGGGGCCAGGTGGGCGACGCCGTCGAGCACCTCCAGGGTGCCGCGAGTGGCGATGGCGATCTCCGCCAGCCCGGCCGGGGGCGTGGGGGCGTCCTCGGCACCGGCGATCGCCAGCACGGGCGCGGTGATCTTGCCCAGCCGGTCGCGCACGTCGTACGACGCCAGTGCCTCGCACACCTGCGCGTAGCCCTCGGCGTCGGCGTGCTGCAGCACGGTCAGCAGCGAGGTCGCCACTTCGAGCTCGCGCTCCAGGAACCCGGCGGCGAACCAGCGTTGCGCCGAGCCGGTGACCTGGGTCGGGGTGCCGGAGGCGCGCACCGTCGCGGCCCGGTCGCGCCACATCGACGGCTCGCCGATCCTCGCGCCGGTGCAGAGCAGCGCGGCTCCCGTCACGGCCTCGGGCGCGTCCAGCAGCAGGCACAGCCCGACCGCGCCGCCGACCGAGTCGCCGGCGTAGCCGAAGGTCGAGTCGCCCCGGGCGGCGAGGATCCCCTCGACATAGGCGAGTACGCCGACGGCCAGCTCCTCCAGCGTGAACGGCTCGCCCACCGGCGCGCCGTCGTGCCCCGGCAGGTTCCAGCCGACGACGTGGAAGGCGTCGCCGAGCCGGCGCGCCACGGGCCCCCACAGCGCGGTCGCGGAGGTGCCCAGCGAGGGCCCCACGACCAGCAGCGGCAGGCCGGCGTGGCCGGCCAGCTCGACACCGGTGATCCTCATGCGGTCTCCAAGAAGTCGGTGGCGCGGCCGAGCACGCCGTCGATGATGGCGTCGGTGGCGCCCAGGTAGTCGTCCGTGCCCGGCGCGCGGTCGGTGAAGCCGGCGATCGCGTCGCGCTCGGCGGTCAGCTCGGCGTGGGCCGCCTCGGCGGTGGCCGCCATCCGGGCGGCGTCGACGCGCAGCCCGGCCAGCAGCTCGGCGGTCTGCGAGGCCGCGACGACGGTACGACGGCCGAGATCGCGCAGCGTCGCCCACTCGGCGTGCCAGGGGCCGTCGGGCCGCTCGTCGCCGGCCAGCGCGGCCGCGGTGTGGAGCGTCGCGGCCAGACCGGGTGTGGTGATGGCGGCCCGCCGGATCAGCACCGACAGCACCGGGTTCCGCTTCTGGGGCATTGTCGACGAGCCACCGCCCGCCGCCTCAGCGACCTCGCCGATCTCCGGGCGGGACAGGGTGGCGACGTCGGTCGCGACCCTGCCGAACGCGTCGGTGCAGGCCACCAGGGCGTCGCCGATCGCGGTGACCGGCCGGCGCGAGGTGTGCCAGGGGAGCCTGGCCTCCAGGCCGAGCGCCACCGCGGCTCGCGCGGAGAGTGGCACCGGGTCGTCGCTGAGCTCGGCGGCCGCCGACAGCGTCCCCGCCGCGCCGCCGAGCTGGGCCGGAAAGCTCAGCGCGCCGAGCGTGGCGGCGGCGTCGAGGACGCCGGTCAGCCAGCCGGCCGCCTTGAGCCCGAACGTGACCGGCACCGCGTGCTGGGCCAGCGTGCGGCCAACCATCAGTGACGACCGGTGGGCGGCGACGAGGGTGACCAGCGAGGAGACCTGCGCGCGCAGTTCGTCGGTGACCCGGTCGGCGACCTCGCGCAGGCACAGCATCAGCGCGCTGTCGAGCACGTCCTGACTGGTCAGGCCCCGGTGCGCCCACGGCGACTGCCGCCGCAGCAGCGGCACCAGGCCGATGACCGGGTTGCCGCCCGACTCC
Organism: Nocardioides sp.; assembly: GCF_047607185.1. Lineage (GTDB taxonomy): Bacteria > Actinomycetota > Actinomycetes > Propionibacteriales > Nocardioidaceae > Nocardioides. Next base: position 38,004 of record NZ_JASGDQ010000051.1, read on the forward strand.
GCGCCGGCCGTCAGGTCGTCCACCGAGGGCGCCGCGAGCGGCATCGAGGTGGTGAGGCCGGCGGCCGCGAGGGCGTCCAGCCAGGCCTGCTCGACGGCCACCATCGCGGTCACCAGGGCCTCGTCGCTCAGCAGCGTCCCGGCGCGCTCGTCGCCGGGCCAGTAGAGATCCCCCATCTCACTGACCGGGGAAGCGCAGGAAGACCGTCTCGCCCTCGCCCTGCAGCCGGATGTCGAAGACGAACCCCTGCTCGTCGGGCACAGCCATCAGCGTGGCGCGCCGCTCCGCCGGCACCGAGGTCAGGAAGGTGTCCGACTCCAGCGCCGGCGACGGCAGGTAGGCCCGGGTGAAGAGCCGGTCCAGCAGTCCCCGGGCGAAGACCGTCACCGCCCAGAACGCCGGGGTGCTGCCTGGCACCAGCGTCGAGAAGGTGTAGCGGCCGTCGCGTCCCGTGGAGGCCCGGCCGAATCCGGTGAACGTCCAGCCGTCGCGGCGCAGCGAGCCCGGGACCTGCGGGATCGAGCCGTCCGGCCTGGCCTGCCAGATCTCCACCAGCGCGTCGGGCAGGCCGGCCCCCTGGCCGTCGTACACGTGGCCGTGGAGGAGCACGGCGCCGGGGGAGCCCGGCGGGACCAGGTCGCGGTCGCCGTCGTAGGGCAGGCCGTAGTGGAAGAACGGGCCAACGGTCTGACCGGGCGTTGCGGGGATCATGCCTGCTCCAGGTAGGTCTGGGACGCCCCGGTGAGGACGACGTCCCAGCGGTAGCCGGTCGCCCACTCGTGGCTGGTCAGCGAGTGGTCGTAGGTCGCCACCAGCCGCTCGCGCGCCTTCGCGTCGGTGATCGACTGATAGATCGGGTCGAGCGCGAACAGCGGATCGCCGGGGAAGTACATCTGCGTCACCAGCCGCTGGGTGAAGTCGGTGCCGAACAGAGAGAAGTGGATGTGCGCCGGCCGCCAGGCGTTGTGGTGATTGCGCCACGGGTAGGGCCCCGGCTTGATGGTCTGGAACCGGTAGCAGCCGTCGTCGTCGGTCAGGCAGCGGCCGGCACCGGTGAAGTTGGGGTCCAGCGGCGCGGGATGCTGATCGCGCTTGTGGACGTAGCGCCCGCCCGCGTTGGCCTGCCAGATCTCGACCAGCTGGCGGCGGATCGGCCGGCCCTCGCCGTCGGTGATCCGGCCGGTCACCACGATCCGCTCGCCGATCGGCTCGCCGGCGTGTCCGATCGTCAGGTCGGCCTCCAGCGGGTCGAGGTCGCGGTGGCCGAAGCACGGCGCCCACAGCTCGATGGTCTCCGGGTCGGCGTGGTGCAGGTCCTTGGTCGGGTGCCGCAGGACCGAGCTCCGGTACGGCGGATAGTCGAGCCGCGGCTGGTCCGTCTCGACCCCCGCCTGCTCGTAGGCCGTCTCGATGCCCGCGATCTCGGCGCTGATGACCTCTTGTGAGTCCATGCTCGCCAGCATCGTGACGCCCTGTGACCGCTGCCACCAATCTTCCGTTCAGTGGAAGAATCGCGGTCATGGCAGGGAATGCAGGCGTCCCCGGCGCCACCGTCACCGGACGAGTCATGGCGATCCTCGGCGCGTTCGACGAGCGCCACCCCCGGCTCTCGCTCTCCGCGATCGCCCGGCACGCCGATCTGCCGCTGCCGACCGTGCACCGGCTGGCCGGCGAGCTCGTCGAGCACGGCGCGCTCGCCAGGGCTGGCCGCGACTATGTGATTGGCCGGCGACTGTGGGACATCGGGCTGCTGGCGCCGGTCCAGTCCACTCTGCGCGAGGCCGCCTCGCCGTTCCTCCACGACATCTATGCCGCCACGCTGGCCACCGTCCACCTCGCCGTCCGCGACGGCGACGAGGTGCTCTACCTCGACCGCCTCTCCGGTCGCGCGTCGGTGCCGGTCGTCAGCAGCATCGGCTCGACGCTGCCGATGCACGCCACCGGGGTCGGCAAGGTGCTGCTCGCCCACGCCCCGGACGACGTACGGCGTCGGGTGCTGGCCGGCCTCGCCCCGGTCACCCCCCGGACCATCACCGACCCCTGGACGCTCACCGCGCAGCTGGAGCGGGTGCGTCGCGACGGCTATGCCGCGACCGTCGAGGAGATGACCGCCGGCGCCTGCTCGGTCGCCGTGCCGGTACGTCGCCAGGGAGACGTGGTGGCGGCGATCGGCGTCGTGGTCGCCAGCCTCAAGCGGGATCGCGGCCGACTCGTCGCCGCGCTGGAGGTCGCCGCCCGGGGCGTCGGTCGACGCCTGGCGTCGCAGACACGGCTGATGCGGTAGGGCGTCGGGCGACGGCGATTCCGGTCGCTCTACGCTGACCGCATGGGCGACCTTGCGACGGCGCGGGCAGAGCTGGAGGCCGCGATGGCGGCGGCGGTCGAGCAGCAGCGCCTGGGTGACCGGCTCCGGGCCGTCGACACCGAGCGAGCGGAGCGCGAGGAAGCGCGTTCCTGAGTCGGGCGATCAGGGACCTCTCGGCGGGCGGGCGGAGCCGCGACGGCCTACTGCCCTGCCCTGCCGCGCCGCCCGGCCGAAGTGTCGCTCCTCCGCGACCGCGACGGAGTAGCGCAAATGACGAATATCCATATCTGCAGGATCTTAATAGACGTCAATATTGATACTTCACGGTATGAGCGCCAACGACTAGCGTCGGCAATCGTGAGCGATACCTATCTCTACACCGCGGTGCGGACTCCGTTCGGCCGGTTCAACGGCGCCCTGGCCGGTGCCCGTCCCGACGATCTGGCTGCCGGTGTCATCGAGGCGGTGCTGGCCAAGGCGCCGGGCCTGGCCCCCGGGCAGATCGGCGAGGTCGTCTGGGGCAACGCCAACGGCGCCGGCGAGGAGAACCGCAATGTCGGCCGGATGGCCGCCCTGCTGGCCGGCCTGCCGGTCAGCGTGCCGGGCACCACCGTCAACCGGTTGTGCGGCTCCTCCCTCGACGCGGCGATGATCGGCTCGCGGTCGATCGAGACCGGAGACGCCGAGGTGGTGCTGACCGGTGGCGTGGAGTCGATGACCCGGGCGCCATGGGTGCTCCCCAAGCCGGCACGAGGCTTCCCGGCCGGCGACCTCGCCGCCGTCTCCACCACGCTCGGCTGGCGGCTGGTCAACCCGCGGATGCCCCAGGAGTGGACGGTCAGCCTGGGCGAGGCCAACGAGCAGCTGGCGCAGAAGTACGGCGTGAGCCGGGCCCGGCAGGACGAGTTCGCGGTCCGCTCCCACGCCCTGGCGGCCAGGGCCTGGGACGAGGGCTTCTACGACGACCTGGTCGTCCCGGTCGACGGCCTCACCCGGGACGAGGGCATCCGGCCGGACTCCACCGTCGAGACCCTGGCCGGCCTCAAGCCGTCCTTCCGCAGCCCGGAGCAGGGCGGCACCATCACCGCAGGCAACGCCTCCCCGCTCAACGACGGCGCCTCGGCGGTGCTGCTCGGCTCCGAGTCGGCCGCCGGGACGATCGGGCTGGCGCCGGTGGCCAGGATCGCCGGTCGCGGCGCCCACGCGCTGGAGCCGCAGGCGTTCGGCTACGCCCCGGTCGAGGCCGCCAACTTGGCCCTGAAGAGAGCCGGCATCGGCTGGGAGCAGGTCGGCGCGGTCGAGCTCAACGAGGCCTTCGCGGTGCAGTCGCTGGTCTGCATCGACGCCTGGTCCGCGGCCGGGCTGCGAGATCCCGAGATCGTCAACACCCGCGGCGGCGCCATCGCCATCGGCCACCCGCTAGGCGCCTCCGGCGGCCGCATCCTCGGCACCCTCGCCCAGGTGCTGCGCGAGCGCGGCGAGCGATGGGGCGTCGCGGCGATCTGCATCGGCGTCGGGCAGGGCCTGGCCGTCGTACTGGAGAGCCTGGAGAGCACCGCAGCATGAGCGCCACGACGTACGACTCCGTCGACGAGGCCGTTGCCGGCATCGAGGACGGCGCCACCGTGCTGGTCGGCGGCTTCGGCCTGGCCGGGATGCCGTTCGACCTCATCGAGGGCCTGATCAGGCAGGGCGCGAAGGAGCTCACCGTGGTGTCCAACAACGCCGGCAACGGCGAGGTCGGCCTCGCTGCCCTCCTCCGGGCCGGCCGGGTACGGAAGGTGATCTGCTCCTTCCCCCGCCAGGTCGACTCCTACGTCTTCGACGGGCTCTACCGGGAGGGCAGGATCGAGCTGGAGGTGGTGCCGCAGGGCAGTCTCGCCGAGCGGATGCGCGCGGCCGGGGCTGGCATCGGTGCGTTCTTCTGTCCTACCGGCGTCGGCACCCCGCTGGCCGAGGGCAAGGAGACCCGCACCATCGATGGCCGTGACTATGTCCTCGAATATCCCATCAGGGGCGATGTCGCGCTGATCAGCGCGCACCGTGCCGACGGCCTCGGCAACCTGGTCTACCGCAAGACCGCCCGCAACTTCGGCCCGGTGATGGCGACCGCGGCCACCACGACCATCGCCCAGGTGAGCGAGCTCGTCCCCACCGGGAGCCTCGACCCCGAGGCGGTGGCGACGCCCAATATCTACGTCGACCGGGTGGTCCGGGTCGAGGCCCGCCGCTACATGGTGGAGGGAGCCCGATGAGAAGCCTGACCCCCGACGAGCTGGCGGCCCGCGTCGCCCGGGACATCCCCCAGGGCGCCTACGTCAACCTCGGCATCGGCCAGCCCACCAAGGTCGCCGACCACCTGCCCCCGGAGCGCGGCGTCATCCTGCACACCGAGAACGGGATGCTCGGCATGGGTCCGGCGGCCCACGGCGACCAGATCGACCCCGACCTCACGAACGCCGGCAAGGTGCCCGTCACCGAGCTGCCCGGGGCGGCGTACTTCCACCACGCCGACTCCTTCGCGATGATGCGCGGCGGCCACCTCGACGTCTGCGTGCTCGGCGCGTTCCAGGTCAGCGCCACCGGCGACCTGGCCAACTGGCACACCGGCGAGCCCGACGCCATCCCAGCCGTCGGCGGCGCCATGGACCTGGCCATCGGCGCCAAGGACACCTACGTGATGATGACCCTCTTCACCAAGGCCGGCGCCCCCAAGCTGGTGCCGCGCTGCAGCTACCCGCTCACGGCCGTCGACTGCGTCAGCCGCCTCTACACCGACCTGGCGGTCTTCGACCTCGGCCCCACCGGCGCGGTAGTGCGCGACACCTTCGGCATCACCGTCGAGGAGCTACGCGAACGGCTCGGCCCGGGTGTACTAGGAGACTACTGAGCAAAGGCGCCGTCTCGGCGTGATGGTGGCCTGGGCGGTGCCCCGAGGGGAGCCGCTCGGCAACACCCCGACGGGAACAACCGGTCCCGAGGCTCGGCCAGCAACCGGGATTCGCGCTCACAACGACAAGACCCGCCCTCGACGGGGCGGGTCTCGCCGTTGTTGCGGTGGCTCAGTGGCCGGGCGGCGTCACTGCGTAAGCGACGCCGGTCCTGTCGTTGTTGTCACAGGCCGCGGACGTTCGACGCCTGCGGGCCCTTGGGGCCCTGGGTGATCTCGAACTCCACCTTCTGCTCCTCGCGCAGCGACTTGTAGCCGGTGCCGGAGATGGAGGTGTGGTGGACGAAGACGTCAGCGCCGCCGCCGTCCTGGGCGATGAAGCCGAAGCCCTTGTCGTCGTTGAACCACTTCACGGTTCCCTGAGTCATGACTGTTCCTCTTTCGGTATGACCAGCAGCCGCTGTAGCGCGTCACCGGTCGGTATGACGCTGAAGACATTCGCGGTGAGCTTGATGTCCAGCGGGACCGAAGACCAAGGAAACTACGATGAACCGTCGCTGTGCGCGACGGGAAGGCCAGTACACCTTCCTCAACTGGTCACGACCCTAGCACGGGCTCGCGCGAGGTGCGGATTCCTCGGGGACCGCTGTCGGTTCGACTCGGCTGGGGTGGCTCCCGTAGACTCCACGTTTGGTGGTTCTGCCACATGGTGAGTCGCGCCCTGAGACGGGTCTGGCCCCACTGTGTGGAGGCAACCATCGGAGGGCACTAGCTCAACTGGCAGAGCATCGGTCTCCAAAACCGAAGGTTGGGGGTTCAAGTCCCTCGTGCCCTGCACCGACGTTGGAACAAGGAGAGGCATGGCTGACAGCAAGGCGGCGCCGGCCCCGAGAAAGCGGGAGCGGACCGAGAAGCGCACGGGCCCCTTCACGTTCTACCGCCAGGTGGTGGCTGAGCTGCGGAAGGTCGTCTGGCCGACCCGGGAGCAGTTGTCCACCTACTTCATCGTCGTACTCGTGTTCGTCCTGATCCTGATGGCCATCACGTCCCTGCTCGACCTGGGCTGGGGCCAGCTGTTCTTCGCGATCTTCGGCGGCCGGGACTGACGATCACCACCCGCCGAATTGATGGAGCAAAGCGTGTCTGACCAGGAGCTCTCCGACGAGACCCCCGTGGACGAGGAGGTCGTCTCGGACATCGAGGAGACCCTCGACGAGGGCGCTGCCGGTGACCCCGCGGACGAGGCGTCGGAGGAGACCGAGACCGCCGCTGACGACCCGCTCGAGGCGTTCCGTCGCGAGCTGTGGGCCAAGCCGGGGGAGTGGTACGTCGTGCACACCTACTCCGGCATGGAGAACCGGGTGAAGTCCAACCTGGAGAACCGCATCATCTCCCTCAACATGGAGGACTACATCCACGAGATCGTGGTCCCCACCGAAGAGGTCTTCGAGATCAAGAACGGTCAGCGCAAGAAGGTCAAGCGCACCGTGCTGCCTGGCTACGTGCTGGTCCGGATGGACCTCACCGACGAGTCCTGGGCGGCCGTGCGCCACACCCCGAGCGTCACCGGCTTCGTCGGCCACCAGCACCAGCCGGTGCCGCTGTCGATGACCGAGGTCGAGAACATGCTCGCTCCGGCCGTCGTCGCCGCGGCCGAGGCCGAGGAGGCTGCCGCCGGGGTCGCCGGCGGTGGCGGCACCACCACGACCCAGGTCAAGCGGCCCGTCGAGGTCGCCGACTTCGGCGTGGGCGACTCCGTCATGGTCGTCGACGGCCCGTTCGCCACGCTCCACGCGACCATCACCGAGCTCAACGCCGAGTCGCAGAGGGTCAAGGCCCTCGTCGAGATCTTCGGCCGGGAGACCCCGGTCGAGCTGAGCTTCAGCCAGATCCAGAAGGTCTGACCGGGCTCAACGAAGGTGGCAGAGGGCGTCGTACGTCCTCGTCATGACCACGGATAAGAAAGAGAAAGCAATGCCTCCCAAGAAGAAGATCGCCGCGCTGGTCAAGGTCCAGCTCCAGGCAGGCTCCGCGACCCCGGCACCGCCGGTCGGCACCGCGCTCGGCCCGCACGGCGTCAACATCATGGACTTCTGCAAGGCCTACAACGCCCAGACCGAGTCCATGCGCGGCAATGTCGTCCCCGTCGAGATCACCATCTACGAGGACCGCACCTTCACCTTCATCACGAAGACCCCGCCGGCCGCCGAGCTGATCAAGAAGGCCGCCGGCCTCGCCAAGGGCTCCTCGGTCCCGCACAAGGACAAGGTCGGCAAGCTGACCAAGGACCAGGTGCGCGAGATCGCGACCACCAAGCTTCCCGACCTCAACGCCAACGACATCGAGGCCGCGATGAAGATCGTCGAGGGCACCGCCCGCTCCATGGGCGTCACCACCGACAACTGAGCGAACTTGTGAGCTCAGCATCCAGCTAGTCCACGTGGGAGGGCCGCGCTGGCCCGTTGCTAACCACGGCTCCTAAGAGAACAAGAGGAACATCATGCAGCGCAGCAAGACCTACCGCGCGGCGGCGGAGACCTTCGACAAGGCCGAGGTCTACGCCCCGCTTGAGGCGATCAAGATCGCCAAGAACTCGTCTAAGAAGAAGTTCGACGAGACCGTCGATGTCGTCATGCGGCTGGGCGTCGACCCCCGCAAGGCCGACCAGATGGTCCGCGGCACCGTCAGCCTGCCGCACGGCACCGGCAAGACCGTCCGAGTCCTCGTGTTCGCCAACGGTGACAAGGCCGAGGCGGCCCAGGCCGCCGGCGCGGATTTCGTCGGCGGCGACGAGCTCATCGACAAGGTGGCCGGTGGCTGGGTCGACTTCGACGCCGCTGTCGCCACCCCGGACCTGATGGGCAAGGTCGGCAAGGTCGCCCGCATCCTGGGCCCCCGTGGTCTGATGCCCAACCCGAAGACCGGCACCGTGACCACCGACGTGGCCAAGGCCGTCTCCGACATCAAGGGCGGCAAGATCGAGTTCCGCGTGGACCGTCACGCCAACCTCCACTTCATCATCGGCAAGGCCTCCTTCTCCGAGACCCAGCTCGCGGAGAACTACGCCGCCGCGCTGGAGGAGGTGCTTCGTCTCAAGCCGGCCAGCTCCAAGGGCCGCTACCTCAAGAAGGTCACCGTCTCCACGACCATGGGCCCGGGCGTCCAGGTCGACCCCAACCGCACCCGCAATGTCGCGGCTGAGGGCGACGCCTGATCCCAGGACAACAGCAAAAGGCCCCCAGTCGAACCGGCTGGGGGCCTTTTGCTAGACAGTATGAAGTGACCCCTCCGGAGGAGTGATGGGGTTGCGGGCCGGGGCCTCGCTCACAAGATTCGTGGGTTACCGAGCAGGGGCTGCCTGCTCGGCCTATCCGACAATTGTGGGAGGCCC
>NZ_JASGDQ010000052.1:0-6884 GCF_047607185.1 Nocardioides sp.
AGGAAGGGGTTGCTCCCTCCGCATGACGTCCGCCCAGGGTCTGCTCAGGGTCCGCTCAGTCGGCCTCGGTCGGCTTGTTGCCGCCCCGGCGCCAGCGGATGCCGGCCTCCAGGAAACCGTCGAGGTCGCCGTCGAAGACCGCCGCCGGGTTGCCGGTCTCGTAGCCGTTACGCAGGTCCTTGACGATCTGGTAGGGGTTGAGGACGTAGTTGCGCATCTGGTCGCCCCAGCTCGCGGCGACATCGCCCTTGAGCTCCTTGAGGTGCGCCTCCTCCTCGGCCTTCTTCATGGCCAGCAGCTTGGCCTTGAGGATGACCATGGCGGAGGCCTTGTTCTGCAACTGCGACTTCTCGTTCTGGCAGGTGACCACGACGCCGGTCGGGAGGTGGGTCAGCCGGACCGCGGAGTCGGTGGTGTTGACCGACTGGCCGCCGGGACCGGAGGAGCGGTAGACGTCGACCTTGACGTCCTCCTCGGGGAGGTCGATGTCGTCGGTCTGCTCCAGCACCGGGACCACCTCGACGGCGGCGAAGGAGGTCTGCCGGCGGCCCTGGTTGTCGAACGGGCTGATCCGGACCAGCCGGTGGGTGCCGGCCTCGACCGAGAGGGTGCCGTAGGCATAGGGGGCGTGCACCGCGAAGGTGGCGGACTTGATGCCCGCCTCCTCGGCATAGGAGGTGTCGAAGACCTCGACGGGGTACTTGTGCTGCTCGGCCCAGCGGGTGTACATCCGCAGCAGCATCTCGGCGAAGTCGGCCGCGTCGACGCCGCCGGCGCCGGAGCGGATGGTGACGAGCGCCTCGCGGGCGTCGTACTCCCCGGACAACAGCGTGCGAACCTCGAGCGCCTCGACGTCCTTGGCGATCCGGCTCAGCTCGGCCTCGGCCTCGGCCAGCGCCTCGGCGTCGCCCTCCTCGGTGCCGAGCTCAACGAGCACGCCGAGGTCCTCGACACGGCTCGCCAGCGACTCGAACCGCTCGATCTCGCCCTGCAGCAGGGAGAGCCGGCCGGTGACGCGCTGGGCATTGGCCTGGTCGTCCCACAGGTCCGGGGCGGCGACCTGCTTCTCGAGATCGGCGATCTCGGCCTTGAGCCGATCCAGGTCGAGCACCTGCTCGATGGTGCGCATGGTCGCTCGGAGCTGCTTGAGCTCGGCGTCGAAGTCCGGTCCTGCCACGAGGCGCGAGTCTATCGGCCGTGCCGGCAACCACCCGATTCGGCGTACGCCCGGCGGTGCCTCAGGCGCGGCCGAAGAGCTGGGAGACGTACCAGTTGCCGTCGGCGTCCTGCCGGGCCGCGATGGCGATCAACCCGAAGCGCTTCTCCAGGATGTTGTGCCGGTGGGCGCTGGACTGCATCCAGCCCGAGTCGACCAGGACGCTGCCGGCGCTCCAGCCGTAGGCGACATTCTCGCCGACCATGCTGAGCCCGCATTTGCGCAGCGGCGGGTAGAGGCTCTGGTGGGCCATCTCCCCCTGAGTTGCCATCCATTCGGCCTGGGCGGCGGCGTAGCGCTGCAGGCAGGCGCTCTTCTTGAGCCGCCGCAGGCCGTTGGCCCGGCGAGCCTGGTTGGTTGCCTTGACGGCCTGGTCGGCGTAATACGTCGCAGACGAGTCAGTCGCGGTGGCGGCCTCGGCCGGCGTGACCACCAACAATCCGGTCAACAGACCCGCGCTGAGGGCGCTGAGCAGCGCGGCGCGGCTTATCCTTCCCCTCATGTCTGCCAGCATAAAGCAAATGGATGGTAACGTCACATCCTCCGAACGGTCAGGACAAATGACCCAAATGGGTGATCACGGGTCCAGCCCGACGGCCGCGACACCGGTAGCGCCGACCACCGGGTGATGTGGTGAGCCGGGCACGTGCAACGGCAGGTCGAGTGGCGCGCTGAGCCGCACCTCGACCCGCTCCTCGGTGACGGCCACGGCGAAGCGCAGGCCGGGATACCGCTCCCGGGCACTGGTGCGGACCAGGTAGTCGCCGACCGCCGCGGTCGCCTCCGCCTCGGTCAGCCGCAGCCGCTGTCCGAGCCCGTCGCCGTAGACCTCCACTCCCTGGGCACCCGCGTCGGCGCCGTAGAGCGCGGCGCCGTCGGCCAGGCTGCCCAGCCCCTGCCGCTGGAGGTAGCCGGCCGTGGCGTCCACGACGACCGCGCCGGCGATCAGCAGCACGCTGGTGAGGCCGACCACCAGCGGGATGGTCGAGCCGCGCTGGTCAGCTCTCATCGGGTGGCTCCTGGTAGCGCCCGACCGGGAGCGTGTGGGTGCTCTCCAGCGCGACCTGGGGCGGGCTGCCCAGCACGCTCGGCAGCCAGGGCAGGGCCGCCCCGCTGCGCACCCGCACCATGACCACCGAGCCGGCGGCATGACAGGAGCGGGGGTACGGCGTGCAGCCGACCTCGATGTCGGCCGGGATGTCGACGCCCTGGTCGGCGAACACGATCTCCACCGCCTGCTCGGCGCGGGCGCGGCCCTCGGCGTCGGAGTCGGCGAGAACGTAGGCGCGGCCGGCCGCTCGCGCGGCGGCGCTCACGGCAAAGGCGCCGCGCTGCACGTCGAAGACCGCCAGCACCAGCCACAGCACCGGCACCATCAACAAGATGGCGAGCCAGGTGAACTCCACCAGCGCGCTGCCGCGCTCGCCGCGCCGGCGGATCATCGAACGCGCTCTCAGAGCGTGTTCGAGGACTCGGCGTCGAGCTCGGCGTTGTCCAGCGTGCGTCATGGAGCTCGGGGTCCTCGCGGAAGTGCGAGCGCCAGCGAGCATCTTTCGTGGGGTGAGCTGGCGGAGGAGGGAGCCATGCCGGAGGCATGGCGAGTGACGACAACGCGGCCAGGGCGCGTGCTGGGCGGCGCGGAGCCGGCGCTTCCGAGTTCTCGAACGCGCTCTCATGGCTGCTCCAGGACGGCGCGGCCGGAGACGTCGACGGCGATGGCCGGGCCGCCGAGCCCGAGCGCGGGCACCTCGGCATGGATGAGCACGCGCACCGCCGGGGCGCCCTCGATCGTCGTGGGCTCGGCGGTGACGTCGTCGGCGTAGCGGGCGGCGAGCACGCCGTCGAGCTGCTGGCGGGCACGGGCGACGCCGTCCCCGGGCGAGTGGCCGGCGGTGGCGGCGTACCTGGCGCCCTCGGAGGCGGCACTGGCCAGGGTGTTGCGGACGAACATCACCAGCGCCACCTGGAGGATGCCGAGGAAGAGCGGCACCAGCAGGCCGAGGATCAGCACGAAGTCGACGACCGCTGCCCCGCGCTCGGCGTGGCGACGGCTCATTTCACCTTCGACAGCGCCGCCGAGAGCATGGCGGTGAGCTGGTCGCTGGCGAGGGTGTAGAGCGCGGCGACCAGGCCAGCGCTCATCACCGTCACCAGCACCCAGCCCGGCACGTCACCGCGTTGGCCGCGAGCTCGGAGGCGGTGGAGCAGTGTCTTCATGCGAGGGTTCCTTTCCCGAGAGGGTCACGGCGTCGTGAGGTGGAGCCCGATGACGCCGGGATAGAAGGCGAACAGGACGGTGACCGGGAGGACCAGGAAGACGATGGGCACCATCATCAGGACCTCCTTGCGTGCGCCGGACTCGATGAGCTCGCGGCGGCCGGCCTCGCGGACGTCGGCGGCCTGGGCGTGCAGCACGTCGGCGAGCGGGGTGCCGCGCTCCACGGCGACGGCGATCCCGGCGGCGAACCGGGCGACCAGCGGCAGCCCGGAGCGGGCGGCGAGGGCGTCGAATGCGGCGGCGACCGGCTGGCCGGTGCGGATCCCGGCGAGCACCCGGCCCAGCTCGGCGGAGAGCTCGCCGCCGCTGCGGCGCACGACTCGGTCGAGCGCCAGCACCGGCGACTCGCCGGCGGCGACGCTGAGGGCGAGCAACTCGGCAACGGTCGGGAACTCCGCGACGATGCGCCGCTCCCGGGCCCGGGCCTGGCCGGTGAGCCGGTTGTCGCGGGCGAGCACGCCGACCACGAACGCGACCGCACAGAGCACCAGCGACGGCACCGCGTTGCCGGGGTCGGCCAGGGTGCGCAGCAGCCCGTAGCCGGCGGCGACCGCGAAGGCGGCCAGCCCCCACAGCACCTGCTCCACCCGGAACTCGTGGACGGTGCGGTCGATCCCCGCCCGCTCGAGCCGGCGTCGTACCGTGGCCGCGCCGCCAAGCGTCTGCTCGACCATCTCGGCGGCGGCCCGAAGCAGCGGCCCGAAGACGCCGGCGGCGGCGGAGACCGGTGCCGTCGCCGGCCGGGTCGCCATCGGCAGATCGCGGACGTAGGCCAGCACCCGGGCATCGAGCGAGGGCCGGCGGATCGCCCGGATCCGGGCAGCTGCGAGCAGCACGCCCGCCGCGAGGAACGCCCCGAGCGCCGCTCCCCAAAGCGTCATGACAGGATCCGGCGCTCGACCGGCAGCCGGCCGATCCGCATCATCAGCCAGTAGGCGACCAGGCAGGCCGCGCCGCCGATGACCAGGACCAGGGTGCCGCCGGGCGAGGCGTAGCGGTGGATGACGTCGGGCTGGGCGGACATGAAGAGCAGCACGATCCAGGGTCCGGCGACGGCTAGCCGGGCGCCGTTGACGGTCCAGGCCTGACGCGACTCCAGCTCTGATCTGGTGCGGGCGTCCTCGCGAAGATAGGTGGAAAGGTTGCGGAGCAGCCTGCCGAGCTCGCCGCCGCCCACCTCACGGGCGATCCGCAGCCCCTCGACCACGCGGTCGCCGACAGGGTCGGCGAGCCGGTCCTTGAGCCGGTCGAGGCACTCGCCGAACCGCCCCGAGACCTGGTAGTCGAGGGCGAAGGCCGCGAATGGCTCCCGCAGCGCCTCCGGGCCGCGGCTGGCCAGGCCAGCCAGCGCCTCGGGCAAGGACAGCCCGGCGCGTACGGCGGAGGCCAGGTTGTCGACCGCCTCCGGCCACACCTCCGCGAACTCCCGCTGCCGCCGTCTGGCCCGGCCGGTCAGGATGGCGACCGGGAGGTAGCCGGCCATCGCGCCGAAGGCGAGGGCGACCGGCGGGGTGCCCGAGACGACTTGCATGACCAGTGCCGCCGCCAGGCCGCAGGCGACGCAGAGCAGCACCAGCCCGCCGGGCGAGACCCGTGGCAGCCCGGCCCTGGCGAGCAGCCTCGCCAGGGCTGACTCTCTCGTCGCGGACGGTCGGGGCGCTCGCGGCAGCGCGAAGGCCGACCACACCAGCAGCAGGCCGACGCCGACGCCGAGCCCGACCAGCGCGCCCATCAGTCGCGTCCCAGCAGGCCGTGCACGTCGATGCCGAGCCGCTCATAGCGCTCGGTCCGGGGCGGCATCCCGCCGGCCCGACGCAGCTCGCCGTCTCGCCGCTCGAAGACCGGCGCCGTCTCGATCACGCCGGCCTCGGCCCGGCCGGGCACGGCGAGGATCTCCTCGACGCGGCGCCGGCCCTGCGCGTCGATGCCGAGGTGCACCACCAGGTCGACGCACGACGCGACCGTGGGCACCACGAAGGCGCTGGAGATGTTCTCCCCCGCCAACAGCGGCAGCAGCGACATCTTGGCCAACGCCTCCCGAGCGGAGTTGGCGTGCAGCGTGCACATCCCGGGCAGCCCGGCGTTGAGCGCCAGCAGCAGGTCGAGGCACTCCTCGGCGCGGACCTCGCCGATGATGAGGCGGCTCGGCCGCATCCGCAGCGACTCCTTGACCAGATCGCGCAGCCGCACCTCGCCGGTGCCCTCCAGACCGGCCTGGCGGGTCTGCAGCTGCACGTGATCGGGGTGCGGGAAGCGCAGCTCGAAGACCTCCTCGGCACTCACCACCCGCTCGCCGCCGGGGATGGCCGCGGCCAGGCAGTTGAGCAGGGTGGTCTTGCCCGCCTGAGTTGCCCCGGCCACCAGGATGTTGAGCCCAGCGCGGACGCTGGCCTCGAGGAATGCTGCCGCGCGAGTGGTGAGGCTGCCGAGCTCGACCAGGTCGGCGAGCCTGGTCGCTCGGACGGTGTGTTTTCGAATGTTGACAGCGGTGAACTCGCGGCTGATGCCGGCAAGCACGACGTGGAGCCGGTGGCCCTCGGGGAGTTGGGCGTCGACGAACGGCGTGGAGAGGTCGAGCCGCCGGCCGCTGGCCTTGAGCATCCGCTCGACGAGCTCCTCGACCTGCTCGGTGGTGAGGAAGATGTTGGTCAGCTCGTGGCGGCCGGCCCGGGCCGCGAACACCCGCGAGGGCTGGTTGATCCAGACCTCCTCCACGGCGGGGTCGTCGAGCAGCGGCTGCAGCGGGCCGAAGCCGGCGACCCGAGCGACCAGCTCCACGACGATCGCCGCCGGGTCGTCGACCGGGACGACCGCGCCGGTCAGCGACCGCTCGTCGTGCTCGCGCACCACCGTCTCGGCGATGCGCCGCACCACCGCACTGTCCCGCTGTGGATCGACACCCTCACGACGCACCCGCTCGCGCACGTGCTGGTCCAGCACGTCGACGTCGACCTGCGCCATCCCCATGATCTGCCTCCAGTTTCCCGAGTTGGAGTGCCCACATGGTTGCCCAGCATTGTCGAGGCCGAAACCCCATGTCAGCGATCTGTGGATAACATGTGACTGGAGTTGACGATGAGGCGAGAGCGACGCCTCGGCCGACAGGCCCGGTGCCTACCGCGTAGTGGCGACGTCGAGGGCGATGTCGATGATCATCTCCTCCCGGCCGCCGACGAGTCGCCCGCCGTGACAGCCAGTCGGAGTGAGCTCTCAGCGGCAGGCGGTCGCGGTGAGCATTCGCGATCAGCGCCTTCTAGTGGTCGTCTCTGGAAGTTCGTGGGGGGTATGCGTGGATCCAGGTGCGCGCAGCGCAAGGCGGCGTCGCGACGGCATACCGGGCGTCTTCCGAGCGGCGCCAACGCCGCGATGGGTGTGCCTGGGCCGCGCAGA
>NZ_JASGDQ010000053.1:0-27013 GCF_047607185.1 Nocardioides sp.
CCCGAGTCGCACAGCGCGTCCTCGCACTCACCGCCGCCATCTGGCACAACGACAGCGTCGACGCACCCGTCCTACGGTCCCTGACCGCCTACGACCACTGAGAACCCCTTGGAATTTGTCATCTAGTAGGTCGAGACGTGGACGTGGTCGTAGTGGTTGGCGGTCGCCGAGCCACGGTCGGGCATCGACCGCCAGCCCTCCGCGGAGCGCACCGGGGTCCAGATCCGCTGGCGCCAGATCACGTCGTAGAGGTGGAACTCGGCGGCGTGGGCGCGGAGGTACTCCGCGATGGCGGTGCCGAGCTCGACGTCGCTGGTCATGATGTCGAGCGCCCGACCGGAGGCGTGCTCACCGTGGGCGTCCCAGCCTCCATAGCTGGTGATCTGGGGGTAGGCGTGGCAGACCGAGCGGTAGACGTAGATGATGTTGGCCTTCAGACCGCTCTCGACGCCCGGGTCGGGGCAGGGTTCCATCGAGGTGCCCTCGGCGACGGCCAGCGGTTTCTCGTCGGAGAGGTAGCCCTCGCTCACCCAGCGGCGGAGGCCGTCGACGACCACCTCCACACGCCCGGCCTTGGCTCGGCCGGTGGCCGTCACCTCGGTGCCGCTGTCGGCCTCGCCGTCTTGGCGGGCGGCCTTGCCGGCGCTGGTCCAGAGATTGAGGTCGGCGGTGGTCCATTTCGTGTCACCCGCGATCGCGGCCTTGGCCTCGCGGCGTGCGGTCGAGCGGGACACGGTGGCACGCCGCTCCGCCGCCGCTGCGTCGTCACCGGGAGCCGGCGCGGCGGCGGTCAGCTCCGCCAGCGGGTTGCTCACGCCGGCCGTGGGGACCGCCGAGAGCGGGCCGGAGAGGGAGACGCCCGTGGCCACCACCGCAGCGGTCGCCACCAGGGCGATCGGGCCGGCGACGGCGGCGGTCCGGGGTCGGAGTCTCGCGAGAGACCCCGGGCGGGCATCGGTGTCCCGCTTGTGGCGACCTTCTGCCACAGCGCTGATCCTTTGCTGGTCGACTACAGGTGCGAGCGCCCCCGAGCCGGACGCAGCTATCGAGTGAACCACACATCGTTGAACGGTCCACTATCGAGACCCTAGCGGCATCAGTGTGCTACGTCACCTCGATCGCGACGAAGCACGGCGCTCAGCCGCCGGAGACGGTGTCCTCGGCGATGACGCAGCCGGTGCCGTCGGTGTCCTCCAGCCAGCCCTCGGGCAGCACCACCCGCTCCCGCGGGGACCCCTGCCGGCCCCGGGGGGTGCCCAGCTCGGAGACCGGGAACGGCTCGGCCGGGTCGAGCCCGGCGAGCAGCCGGTCGAGGTCGGCGAGCGTCCCGACCAGGCCCAGGTCACGACGCATCTCGCCGCCGGCGGCAAAGCCCTTGAGATACCAGGTGACGTGCTTGCGGAACTCCTTGCAGCCCCGCTCCTCGCCGAGGTGGCGGCACAGCAGCTCGGCGTGGCGGCGCATCATCGCCGCGACCTCGCCGAGCGTCGGCAGGGTGGCGACCTGCTCGCCCGCGAAGGCGGCGGCCAGGTCGCGGAACAGCCACGGCCGGCCCAGGCAGCCGCGGCCGACGACGACGCCGTCGACACCGGTCTCGGCGACCATCCGGAGCGCGTCGGCGGCCTCCCAGATGTCGCCATTGCCGAGCACCGGGATGTCGACCGAGGCCTTCAGCTCGGCGATGGCGGCCCAGTCGGCCACCCCGGAGTAGGCCTGCGCGACGGTGCGGCCGTGCAGCGCGATGGCGGCCACGCCGGCGTCGGCAGCGATCCGGCCGGCGTCGAGATAGGTCAGGTGGTCCCCGTCGATGCCCTTGCGGGTCTTCATCGTCACCGGCACGCCGTACGACGTCGCGGCAGCCACGGCGTGCTCCAGGATCGCGCCGAGCAGGGTCCGCTTCCAGGGCAGCGCTCCGCCGCCGCCCTTGCGCGTCACTTTGGGGACCGGGCAGCCGAAGTTGAGGTCGATGTGGGCGACGCCGTACTCCGCGCAGAGGATCTCGGCCGCCTTGCCGACGTACGCCGGATCGGTGCCGTAGAGCTGCACCGACCGCACCGTCTCGGCCTCGTCGAAGACCAGCATGTCCCGAGTGTGCTGGTCGCCCTCCACCAGCCCCCGTGAGGTGATCATCTCGCAGACGTAGAGCCCGGCCCCTTGCTCGGCACACAGTCGGCGGTAGGCCGCATTGGTGATGCCCGCCATCGGCGCGAGCACCACCGGCGTCGCTATCTCGAGGCTGCCGAGGCGGAGGGTCACTCTCCGATTGTCACGGAGCCGGCCGCCCCGGCCAAAGCGGCGTGCTCTCAGCCCAGCGTCCGGACCGCGCCGGTCCAGGTGATCGGGATGAAGTCCTCGGTGGGCCGGAACACGACGCCGGCGAGCTGACCGCCCGGCGGCACCAGGTAGACCAGGCACACCGACGTGGCGGCCCCGGCGGTGAAGCCGGCGGGCAGCTTGCCGGGGTGGCAGGGCTTGAACGTGGTCGCGAAGGTGCTCGGCTCGACCAGCGCGTCGGCGCTGCTCTCGCCGTAGAGCGGCACCGGCAGCTCGCTCAGGTCGGTGTCGCCGAGGTTGGTGACATAGGCGTGCACGAAGTAGGGCGTGTAGGTCTTCGTCGTGTCGTCGACCTTCCAGTCCTTGAAGGACTTCGCGAAGGTGGTCTGCTCGACCGAGTCGACGCTGATCCGCAGCGTGCCGACGGTGTCGGCACCCGCCTGCCAGGCGATCGACGCCGGCTGCCCGTAGGACAGGTCGGTGCCGGGGTCGGTCAGGGTCACCTCGGCGTTGGTGGAGGGGTACGCCGCGGCGGAGCTGGTCGACGCGGAGGCCGACGGCGACGACGGCGGCTCGGAGCCGCCCGAGCCCCCGGAGCAGCCGGCCAGCAACGCGATGACCAGCAAACCCCCGGCGGCCGCGGCGGTCGTCGTACGGAATCCCTCCATGGCTCTCCTCCGCATCAGGCGCCCAGCAGGCGCTCCGCCAGGTAGGCCGGGACGCGGTCGAGTGAGACCCGCTCCTGGGCCATGGTGTCGCGCTCGCGGATGGTCACGGCCTGGTCCTCGAGGGTCTCGAAGTCCACGGTGACGCAGAACGGCGTGCCGATCTCGTCCTGGCGGCGGTAGCGGCGACCGATCGCGCCGGAGTCGTCGAAGTCGACGTTCCAGCTCTTGCGCAGCTCGGCGGCGAGGTCACGCGCCTTGGGCGAGAGGTCCTCGTTGCGGCTCAACGGCAGCACGGCGGCCTTGACCGGGGCGAGCCGGCGGTCGAGCTTGAGCACGACGCGCTTGTCGACGCCGCCCTTGGTGTTGGGCGCCTCGTCCTCGGTGTAGGCGTCGACCAGGAAGGTCATCAGCGACCGGGAGAGGCCGGCGGCCGGCTCGATGACGTAGGGGACGTAGCGCTCGTCGTGGGGCTGGTCGTAGTAGGAGAGGTCGGCGCCGGAGTGCTGAGAGTGGGTGGAGAGGTCGAAGTCGGTGCGGTTGGCGATGCCCTCCAGCTCACCCCACTCCGAGCCGGCGAAGTTGAAGCGGTACTCGATGTCGACGGTCCGCTTGGAGTAGTGCGACAGCTTCTCCTTGGCGTGCTCGTAGTGCCGCAGGTTGTCGGCGTTGATGCCGAGGTCGACGTACCACTGGGTGCGGGTGTCGATCCAGTACTGGTGCCACTCCTCGTCGGTGCCCGGCTTGACGAAGAACTCCATCTCCATCTGCTCGAACTCGCGGGTCCGGAAGATGAAGTTGCCCGGGGTGATCTCGTTGCGGAAGGACTTGCCGATCTGGGCGATGCCGAACGGGGGCTTCATCCGCTGGCTGGTGACCACATTGGCGAAGTTGAGGAAGATGCCCTGCGCGGTCTCGGGGCGCAGGTAGTGCAGCCCGGTCTCGTCCTCGACCACACCGAGGAAGGTCTTGAGCAGGCCGGAGAACTGCCGCGGCTCGGTCCAGGCGCCGCGGGTGCCGCAGTTGGGGCAGGCGATCTGCTCGAGCGTGACGCTGTCGGGGTCCGAGCTCTGCCCATCCTTCTTGGCCTTCTTCTCGGCGTACTGCTCCTGCAGGTGGTCGGCACGGAACCGCTTGTGGCAGCTCTGGCACTCGGTCAGCGGGTCGCTGAAGGTGGCGACGTGGCCGGAGGCCTCCCAGGTCTGCCGGGGCAGGATCACCGAGGAGTCGAGGCCGACGACGTCGTCGCGGCTGGTCACCATCGAGCGCCACCACTGCCGCTTGATGTTCTCCTTCAGCTCCACGCCGAGCGGGCCGTAGTCCCAGGCGCTCTTGGTGCCTCCGTAGATCTCCCCCGACGGGTAGACGAACCCGCGCCGCTTGGCGAGGGAGACGATCTGGTCGACGGTGGAGGCGGGCGGCTTTGCCACTGCTGTCAGCTGCTTTCTGGGGTCGTGCGGGTCTTCGCCGGCGGGTCGGCGCTGTGGGGCGCCAGCCTACCCAGCCAGGTGCGGGTGCCGGCTATTCGGTGCCGGGCTGTTCGGGATTGGGCCGTTCGGGATTGGGGAGGGCGCCGCCGTAGCGCCGGTCGCGGCGGGCGTAGGTCTCGACGGCCGCCCAGAGGTGGCGGCGGTCGACGTCGGGCCAGAGCACGTCGGTGAAGACCAGCTCGGAGTAGGCGGCCTGCCAGAGCATGAAGTTGGAGAGCCGCTGCTCCCCCGAGGTACGCCAGATCAGGTCGGCGTCGGCGAGCTCGGGGACGTAGAGATAGCGCGCGAAGGTCCGCTCGTCGATCTTGTCGGCCTTGAGCCGGCCCGCCGCGACGTCCTGGCCGATCCGCTTGGCGGCGTCGGCGAGCTCGGCGCGGCCGCCGTAGTTGACACACATGGTGAGGGTGCAGACGTCGTTGTGCCTGGTCAGCTCCTCGGCGACCTGCAGCTCCTTGATGACCGAGCGCCACAGCCGCGGCGCGCGGCCGGCCCAGCGCACCCGGACGCCGAGCTCGTTCATCTCGTCGCGGCGACGCCTGATCACGTCGCGGTTGAAGCCCATCAGGAACCGCACCTCGTCGGGACTGCGGGTCCAGTTCTCGGTGGAGAAGGCGTAGGCGCTGATCGCCTTGACGCCGAGCTCGATGGCACCCTCGACGACGTCGAAGAGACTCGATTCCCCCGCCTCGTGGCCCTTCGTCCGCGGCAGGCCGCGCTGCTTGGCCCACCGGCCGTTGCCGTCCATGATGATGGCGACGTGCCGGGGCACCAGGTCCCTCGGGATCGGCGGCGGGGTCGCCCCCGAGGGGTGCGGCGTGGGCTTGCGGTGACTCACAGCGGGCTAGCGTTCCACATAGGCCAGCGAGCGCAGCCCGCGCTCCAGATGCCAGGAGAGGTACGCCGCCACCAGGCCGCTGGCCTCGCGCAGATGGCGCGGCGCGGCCGCCTCGACGACCGGCCAGTCACCGGCCAGCAGCGCACCGAGCACCGTCAGGGTCTCGGCGGCCGGCGAGGCCGAGCCGGGCACCCGGCAGGTGACGCACAGCGCACCGCCCAGGGAGACGTTGAACCAGCGATGGGGTCCTTCGAGACCACATCTGGCGCAGGCCGAGAACGACGGCGCGTAGCCGGCCACCGCGAGCGAGCGCAGCAGATAGGAGTCGAGGATCTGCGAGGGCTGGTGGGCGCCGGAGGCCATCGCCCGCAGGCCGCCGACCAGCAGCAGGAACTGCTGCACCGACGGCTCCCGCTCCTCGGTCACCAGCCGCTCGGCGGTCTCCAGCATCACCGTGCCAGCGGTGTAGCGGTCGTAGTCGAGGCCGATCTCGGAGTGGAACGGCGTCAGCGTCTCCGCCTGGGTGATGGTGTCGAGCGAGCGGCCGTCGGCCAGCTGCAGGTCGACGTGGGTGAACGGCTCCAGCCGCGACCCGAACCGGGACGTCGTACGCCGCACGCCACGGGCCACCGCGCGCACCCGGCCGTGGGACCGGGTCAGCAGGGTGATGATGCGGTCGGCTTCCCCGAGCTTGTGGGTGCGCAGCACGATCGCCTCGTCGCGGTAGAGAGGCACCTAACTATTCTGCGCCCATGACCGCCACGACACCGGTTGCCACTCCGGACCACGGCAGCGGACCGCGCCGCAAGCCCGGCCGCCCGGCGGCACCGCCGGTGACCGTCGTCGACTGGCTGATGCTGCTGCTGGCGGTGATCTCGGTGGCGCTGCTGAGCTGGGTCACCTTCTTCGATGCGCCGCAGCGGTGGGTGGACCGCATCGTCATCGCCGACGACGTCATCTGCGCGGTCTTCGCCGTCGAGTTCGTGGTGCGCTGGCGTCGCTCCCGGATGGGCTGGCGGTTCGTCGCGACCTACTGGTACGAGGTGCTGGGCATGATCCCGCTCTCGAACCCGGCGTTCAGGTCGTTCCGGCTGATCAGGGTCGTGGTCATCCTGGTCCGGCTGGGGCGGGCGGCGGACCGTGCCTTCGGCGATCGTGCGACGGCGTACGTCGTCGGCCGGTTCGCCGACACGATCGTCTCGGTGATCCGCAAGCCCGTCACCGTGGCCGTGCTCGACGAGGTGATAGCGGTGATCCAGACCGGCAACTACACCCAGCACATCGCCAGTGCCATCGAGGAGAACCGGGCCGAGCTCGACGCGCTCGTCCTCGACCTGATCAGGCAGGACCAGGCGACCGGCAAGCTGCGCTACCTGCCCTTCCACGACGATGTGGTGAGACTGGTCTCGGACACCGTCTTCCGGATCGCGCACGGCGCGCTGGCCGATCCCCGGGTGCACGAGCTGATCAGCGACGCGATCCGAGAGTCGGCCACCGAGCTGCGCGGCAACGTCCGCGAGCAGCTCCACGAGCAGGTCAAGCAGGACGGCGTCGGCCGCGCACCGTGACAACTAGCGCTCCGGCAACGCCGACGAGGACGAGCGCACCGCTGCCAGCCACGAGCGGCCAGTTGAAGCCGTCGGAGTCTATTGCTGCTCGCTGCACGGGTGCCCCGCCTGCCGAGTCCTCTTCTGTCGACATCGCCAGCATTGCCTGATGGCGCGCTGAGACGATCGACGCCACTTCGCTGACAGGCACCGAGCGCGGGACCTCCGCGCGAGCGAGGTCGTTGAGTGGGGTGACCTCTCCGTCCGCGAGCCAGAACCATCCACCGGTCTCGACATCACCGATCAACGTGGCATCGAGGGGCACCGACTCAAGACTCTCCCCGAGTTCGACCTCACCGTCGTAGGTCGCGAACTCCGCGGCACGGTCGGGAGCCGAGCGCCAGACCCGATAGGTGCCGAGCGCGTCGCCATTCTCGTCAAGGATCGGCGCGACCCACTCGAGCATCGCTTCCACGGGCTCGTCTACGGCGGCGGATGCCAACAGGTTTGCGCTCCACATATGGATCTGACGGGGGTCGCCGAAGTCGGTCGCGGCGCTGACGTTCGTGGTACGGACCCCGCTCTTCTCCATGTCCGTCGCATTCATCTCGCGCAGGTGTGAGAGAGCCTCGCCGTTGAATGCCTGAGAGACATCGTCGGGAACGTCAGGAGCGTCGGCCGTCGCCGGCGCGGTCGGCACGGCGAGCAGCGTCGCCGTTGCTATCCCGCCCGCGAGCAGGCCGCAGCGAGTCAGTCGTTCGCGCCATACAAGGAATGTGTCCATGTATGTCCGCCTCCTGACAACATCCACGAGTAGGAACCGTACTGATAACTTGATGCAAGAGGGTTCATGAAGCCGACGTCCGAGCCCGAAGTATTGAAACTTCGGATCACGACCATGTGCCCGCCCCAGAGTCCCACCCCCAGCGAACCACGGTCGGCTGGTTTGAGTTCAGGTCAGTTTGGAGCTGGTTCCAGGATCTTGCGCCGCTGGTATAGGTTCCCGGGGATGCGAATCCTGCGTGCATGAAGATGGTGGAGACATTTGCCAGCGTACCGGTGGTGTCGTCGCAAGTGCTCGTCCCCTTCGCCTGCTTATACACGGTGCACTGAATCGGACTCGATCCTTGGTGCTACTTCACCACAGACTGGGCGGAAGCCACCCAGCACCAGTTGCTCTTGGCCTGCATCGAAACGGGTACCGAGAGATACTTTGATGCGGCGTACGCCCCGCCGGTGGATATTCCCACCAGAGCAGCAGCAATGCTCACCGAAACGGCAACCTTGCGCTTAACTTCCATGGCCACCTCCTCGTGGTTCGCTGACATTACTCCCCGAGTCTCTAGGGGCAATAGCCCGAGCGCCGAGCGAACGGACCGAAGCCGCACGATCACACGCGGTCTGGAATGACACCCTCTTTGGCGGCGCGGTTGGCGGCGCAGACCACGGCCCGCAGCGAGGCGGTGACGATATTGGCGTGGATGCCGACGCCCCACACCGTCTCGCCGGCGATCTCGCACTCGACATAGGCCGCGGCGAGGGCGTCGCCGCCGGAGGACAGCGCGTGCTCGGCGTAGTCGAGCACGCGGATGGCGGCGCCGGCCTGCCGCATCCCGTCGACGAAGGCCGCGACCGGGCCATTGCCCTCGCCGGTGAAGACCCGCTCCTCGCCGCGCACCCGCAGGTGCACCTCCTGGCGGTCGCCGTCGGGGCCGGTGACGGAGTTCCAGGAGGTGAGCGAGTAGGGCTCCTCGCGCTGGAGGTACTCGGCGGAGAAGATCGACCAGATCTCCTCGGGCGTGATCTCGCCGCCCTCGGCGTCGGTGTGCTGCTGAATCACCCGGCTGAACTCGATCTGGGCCCGGCGCGGCAGGTCCAGGTGGTGCTCGTTCTTGAGGATGTAGGCGACCCCGCCCTTGCCGGACTGGCTGTTGACCCGGATGACCGCCTCGTAGGTGCGGCCGACGTCCTTGGGGTCGATCGGCAGGTACGGCGCCTCCCAGGGCACCTCGGAGACGGGGACGCCTCGCTCGGCGGCGATCCGGTCCAGATCCTCCAGCCCCTTCTTGATGGCGTCCTGGTGGGAGCCGGAGAAGGCGGTGTAGACCAGGTCCCCCGCGTACGGGTGGCGCGGGTGGACCGGCAGGTTGGTGACGTATTCGACGGTACGACGGATCTCGTCGATGTCGGAGAAGTCGATCTGGGGGTCGATGCCCTGGCTGAACAGGTTCATGCCCAGCGTGACGAGGTCGACGTTGCCGGTGCGCTCACCGTGGCCGAACAGGCAGCCCTCGACCCGGTCGGCGCCGGCCATCAGCGCCAGCTCGGTGGCGGCCACGGCGGTGCCGCGGTCGTTGTGCGGGTGCAGGCTGATGGCCGAGACGTCGCGCCGGGTCAGGCCGCGGCCGAAGTACTCGATCTGGTCGGCGTAGGTGTTGGGCGTCGACATCTCGACCGTGGCGGGCAGGTTGAGGATGATCTCCCGACCCGGCTCGGGCTGCCAGACGTCGGAGACCCGCTCGCAGATCTCCAGGGCGTAGTCGGTATCGGTCTGGGTGAAGATCTCGGGGCTGTACTGGTAGCCGAAGTCCTCGGTGCCGACGATCGGGCCGAGATACTGCTCGGCGTACTTCATCACCATCTCGGTGCCGCGCACCGCGATGCCGATGCACTCCTCGGGGGTGACGTTGAAGACGACCCGGCGGAACAGCTCGGCGGTGGCGTTGTAGAGGTGGATGGTGGCGCGCGGGGCGCCGGCCAACGACTCGGCGGTGCGCTCGATGAGATCCTCGCGGGCCTGGGTCAGCACCGAGATCTGGACGTCGTCCGGGATCCGGTCCTCGACGACGAGCTTGCGCACGAAGTCGAAGTCGGTCTGGCTGGCCGACGGGAAGCCGACCTCGATCTCCTTGTAGCCCATCTTGACCAGCAGCTCGAACATCATCAGCTTGCGGCCGGGGGTCATCGGGTCGATCAGCGCCTGGTTGCCGTCGCGCAGGTCGGTGGAGAGCCAGCGCGGCGCGTGGGTGATCCGCTTCGTCGGCCAGGTGCGGTCGGGCACGTCGACCGGCTGGAATGCGGTGTAGCGCCCGAACGGCATGGGCGAGGTCTTCTGGAAGTTGCGGGTGTTGCTGAGACTGGTCATCGATCTTCCTCTAGCTGTGGTCGGTGTGCCGGCACACGACAACTCTCCGCAGCGAGGGAGTCCCGGCCTCTACTTGATAGAGAAGACCCCGCTGCGGCAGCTAAGGAGGAGGCTGCGGTTCAGCATGACGAGGGCCACCATACCGCATCCGCGGCGGGACTGGTTGACTGGTGTCATGGCTGAGCTGATCGAGCTGGATGTCGACGAGTCCTGGGACCTGGCCGGGGAGCAGGGACTGTGCCGGATCGGGTGGAGCTCGGGGTCGGGACCGGTGATCCTGCCGGTCAACCACGTGATCCATGACCGGACGCTGTGGATCCGCACCTCGGCGTACTCCTCGCTGGTCAAGGAGGTGGACGACACCCCGGTAGCCGTGCTGGTCGACTCGATCGACCCCGAGACCCACGTGGGCTGGTCGGTGCAGCTGCGCGGGGTCGCGCACGTCCACTTCCACACCGACACCGTGCCGGAGGACGTGCAGCGGCTGCGGACCTGGCCCGATGGCCCCCGGCCGCTGTGGATCGAGCTCGCCGGCGCCGAGGTGACCGGTCGCCGGCTGGACTGAATGGCCACCCTGCTGGTCCTCCAGCACACTCCGTCGGCCTCGCTCTCGGCGCTGGGCGACGCCGTCCTGGCCGGCGCCCACGACGACGCCATCACCGGGGTCGAGGTCGTCGCCCGGTCGCCGCTGGAGGCGAGCGCCGAGGACCTGCTCGCGGCCGACGGCTACCTGCTCGGCACGGCGGCCCACTTCGGCTACATGAGTGGCGCGCTCAAACATCTCTTCGACTCGACGTTCCTCGCCATCGGCGGCTCCCTGGACGCGGCCGGCGGGGCGGCGCCGGGCTCGACCAAGGGCAAGCCCTACGGGCTGTGGGTGCACGGCCGCTACGACACCGCCGGCGCGATCCGGTCGGTGGGCTCGATCGTGGCCGCGCTGGGCTGGGCGCAGGCGGCGCCGGTGCTGGACGTGCTCGGCGACGTCACCGGGGAGCAGCTGGAGGCGGCCTACGAGCTCGGCGCGACGCTCGCGGCGCTGCTGTCGGACTGACTCGCCCCGATCGCTAACCTTGGTCGGCGTGCGCCGCCTTCTCCTGCTCGCCCTGCTGCTCCCGGCCCTCGTGGCGTGCGGCGACAAGGCCTCCGGCGGCAAGGTGACGATGGACCCGCCAGCCACCGGCCAGTGCCGTGAGCTCAAGCGCGCCGACCTGGCGAAGAGGTCCAACGACAGCTCGCCGGTGGCGTGCACCGAGCCGCACAATGCCGAGACCTTCGCCTCCGGGGTGCTGCCGGAGGAGTTCGCGAGGACGTCGTACGACGACAGCAGCCTCGACCAATGGGCCTACCAGACCTGTGGCACCGCGCTGCGCGAGCACCTGGGCATCAACGAGAGCACCCTGATGCGCACCCTGCTGACCTGGGTGTGGTTCCGGCCGAGCGAGGAGGCCTGGTCGGCCGGCGCGAGGTGGTACCGCTGCGATCTGCTCGCCGGCGGCGCCGGGTCCCGCCGCTACCTGGACCTGCCCACCACCACGAAGGGCCTGCTGGCCGAGGGCCCGCCGGACGACCACTGGATGACCTGTGCCCGCGGCAGCGACCCCGAGCACGGCGCGAAGGTGCCGTGCTCGAAGCAGCACGCCTGGCGCGCCGTCACCACCATCAAGCTGGGCGAGCCGACCGACCCCTACCCCGGCGACGATGCGGTCAAGCAGACCAGCAGCGACTACTGCGCCTCCTCGGTGCAGGGCTGGCTGGGCTACCCGGAGGACTACGAGTACGCCTACACCTGGTTCGGCCAGGCGGAATGGCAGGCGGGCAATCGGAGGTCGGTGTGCTGGGCCGCCACCTCCGAGTAGGGCTGGCGGCCGGCCTGCTGACGGCCGGCTGCACCGGGTCGGAGCCGGTAAGCACGCCGCCGACGACTCCCCCACCGACCGCCACCCCGGTGGCCGCGCCGGCCGTCGGGGCCTGTCACCGGCTCGCCTATGTCGACGCCGTCGCACCGACCACGCAGAGCCCCGGCATCTCCTGCGACCAGAAGCACACCGCCGAGACCTTCCACGTCGGTCGGCTGGACACACTGGTCGACGGCCACCTGGTTGCGGTGGACTCCGACCGGGTGCGGCGACAGGTAGCCAAGGCGTGCCCGGCCAGGCTGTCGTCGTACGTCGGCGGGGAGGTCGACGACCTGCGGCTCTCGATGCTGCGCGCGGTCTGGTTCACCCCGACGGTGGCGGACTCCGACGAGGGCGCCAACTGGTTCCGGTGCGACGTCATCGACGTGGCCGGCGATCAGCGGCTCGCGACGCTGACCGGGTCGCTGAAGGGCGTGCTGGACTCCGACCGGGCCGACGAGGTCGCCATGTGTGGCACCGACGGTCCTGACGCCGCGGACTTCCGGAGGCTGCCGTGCGGCAGGGACCATGCCTGGCGGGCGATCGCCGTCGTACCGCTCGACGGCAAGTCCTATCCCGGCGAGGAGGCCGCTCGGGACGCCGGTCAGCAAACCTGCCAGCAGGCTGGGCAGGACGTCGCCAGCGACGCCCTCGACTACCAGTGGGGCTATGAGTGGCCCACCGCCGAGCAATGGGCCGCCGGCCAGACCTACGGCCTCTGCTGGGCTCCGGACCAAGCCACCAACTGAGGCAGGGCCAAGCCCGCAACTGCCGGCGAGGCCCCACCCCTCCTCAACGCAAGCCGCCAAAGCAACCCGAACTCCCCCAGGTGAGCGGTCGCAAACTGACAGAAGGAACGCAGCGGGGGATGTCAGTTTGCGACCGCTCACCGTCCCACGTGCGTCAGTTTGAGCCTGCTCACCGGGTTTGGCATGTCAGTTTGCGTCTGCTCACCCGGGTGGGGTGGCTAGAACCCCAGCTTGCGGAGCTGGCGGGGGTCGCGCTGCCAGTCCTTGGCGATCTTGACGTGCAGGTCGAGGAAGACCGGGACGCCGAGCAGCTCGGCGATCTGGAGCCTGGCTCGCTTGCCGACGTCCTTCAGCCGTGCCCCGCGGTGGCCGATCACGATGCCCTTCTGTGAGTCGCGCTCGACGTAGAGGCTGGCGTGGATGTCCATCAGCGGCTTGTCCTCGGGGCGATCCTCGCGCAGGCCCATCTCCTCGACCACGACGGCGATGGAGTGCGGCAGCTCGTCGCGGACTCCGTCCAGCGCCGCCTCCCGGATCAGCTCGGCGACCAGGATCTCGTCGGGGGCGTCGGTGAGGTCGCCCTCGGGGTAGAGCGGCGGCCCCTGGGGGAGCAGGCCCACGAGCAGGTCGGCCAGCAGCTGGACCTGGTCGCCGGAGACGCTGGAGACCGGGACCACCTCGGCCCACTCGATGCCCAGCTCCTCACCCAGCGCGGTGATCTCCATCAGGTGCTCGGCGATCCGCTCCGGGCTGGCCAGGTCGGTCTTGGTGGCGACGGCGACCCGCTTGATCCCCCTCTTGAGCTTGTTGGCGTTCTCGGCGATCCGCCGGTCGCCGGGGCCGATCCGCTCGTTGGCCGGGAAGCAGATGGCGACCACGTCGACCTCGGTCCAGGTGGCCTCCACCAGGTCGTTGAGGCGCTCCCCGAGCAGGGTGCGGGGCCGGTGCAGGCCGGGGGTGTCGACGAGGATCAGCTGGGCGTCGGGGCGGTGCACGATGCCGCGTACGACGGTCCGGGTGGTCTGCGGCTTGTCGGAGGTGATGGCGACCTTGCTGCCGACCAGGGCGTTGGTCAGCGTCGACTTGCCGGCGTTGGGGCGCCCCACGAAGGAGGCGAAGCCGGAGCGGAACTGCTCGCTCATTGCTGGGCCGCCTGCTGGGCCTGGTCGTAGTCCGCCCAGATCTCGGCGTCGGACTTCCCGGCGGCCTTGCCGGCCCGGTAGATCGGGCCGGGGTCGACGGCGCGCGGCTGCCGGCCGGTGCTGGCGCGCCAGTAGCCCATCACGTCGTAGTAGGCGGTCGGCAGCTTGACCTCGCGCATCAGGTGCTTGCGGATCGCCCGCATCTGCGCCGACTCCCCCGCCATCCAGAAGTAGCCCGGGCCGTCGGGCCAGGGCAGCGACTCCACCCACCGGGCGAGCCCGCTGCCCTCGGCCGCCGGCCGCAGCCAGACGAGGTTGCCCTGCCCGGCCAGCGCCTCGGCGAAGTAGCCCTCGACAGGCTCGGGTGCCTCCACCCAGACCATGACGTTGATCGCCGGGTCGATCGACTCGGCGATGCGCGCCATCGCCGGTGCCGCGGTCAGGTCTCCCACCAGGTAGAGCCACCAGGCGTCGTCAGGTGGCGCGAAGGAGCCCTTCGGCTCGCTGATCCGCACCACCTCGCCGACGATGTCGTGGCGCGAGGCCCACTCGGTGACCAGGCCGACCTCGTGCACCACGATGTCGAGCGTCATCTCGGCGCCGTCCCAGTGACGCACGGTGTAGTAGCGCGACTGGAACTGGCCGGGCACCACCAGGCCGACCCACTCGTCGGGGATCTGGGTGGACTCGAAGCCGTCGAGCCCGCCGAGGACGATCCTGACCAGATGCTCGCTGAGCTGCTCGCGGCGCAGCACCCGCGCGTCGTACTGCTGGGCCCTGACACTCATCCTGAAGCGGCTAGACGCCGAAGTCGGGACGCAGCGGGTAGTGCGAGTCGCCGGCGGCTGGCCCTGAATTCGGGGTCCGCGTGGCCAGCACGTGGTGGAGCTGGATCTCGTTGCGCTCGAACGCGATCCGCGAGCCGGCCATGTAGAGGCCCCAGACCCGGGCGGTGCCCTCGTCGGTCTCGGCGACGCACTCGTCCCAGTGCTCGACGAGGTTCTTGTTCCAGCCCGCGAGCGTCCTGGCGTAGTGGACCCGGATGTTCTCGTGGTGCTGCACCTCCAGCCCGACGTTCTCCACCGCGGTGACGATGGTGCCCGAGCCGGTGAGCTCGCCGTCGGGGAAGACGTAGCGGTCGATGAACGCGCCGGCCTTGGCCTTCTGCCGGTTGTCGTTGCGGGTGATGCAGTGGTTGAGGAGCCGGCCGCCGTCCTTGAGCTTGCCCTTGATGAAGGAGAAGTACGCCGGGTAGTTGGCGACCCCGATGTGCTCGGTGAGGCCGATCGAGCTGACCGCGTCGAAGCCGCCCTCGGCGACGTCGCGGTAGTCGGAGAACCGCACCTCGGCGAGGTCGTCGAGACCCTGCCGCTTGATCTCCTCGGCGGCCCAGTTGGCCTGCTCGCGGGAGAGCGTCACCCCGAGCGCCTTGACGCCGTAGTGCTTCGCGGCGTGGCGGACCATGCTGCCCCAGCCGCAGCCGATGTCGAGCAGCCTCATCCCCGGCTTGAGGTCGAGCTTGCGGCAGATCAGGTCGTACTTGTTGGCCTGCGCCTCCTCCAGCGTCGCGTCCTGGGTCGGGAAGACCGCGCAGGTGTAGGTCATCGACGGTCCGAGGACGTACTCGTAGAAGGTGTTGGAGACGTCGTAGTGGTGGTGGATCGCCTCGGCGTCGCGGTCCTTGGAGTGGCGGCGGCCGCCCAGGATGCGCAGGTCGCGCAGGCCCTCGAGCTGGCGGCGCCAGTCCGGCAGCGCCTCCTGGCGGGGCGGCGGCGGGGGGACGAGATGGGAGACACCCAGCCGGCGGAGGATGGCGGCCAGCTCCAGCGGACCGGGCATCGTGAAGTTGGTGTGGTGCATGAGGAGCTTGAACGCCTCGTAAGGGTCGCCCGGGTGGGTGCCGTGCAAGATCAGGTCACCGCTGACGTACGCGCGAGCCAGACCCAGGTCGCCGGGGGCGGTCATGATGTAGGACAGGCCGCGCTCGTTGACCAGCTCCATGCCGTACGGCGCGTCCAGGTTGCCGGCCTGCGAGCCGTCGTAGGCCTTGAGCCAGATCGGCAGCCCGTCCTTGAAGAGTGTCGCGATCGTGGGGGCGATCCCCCTGGTGTCCTTGGGGCTGGTCATCGCTTCTTCACCGCCTTGTCGTAGAGGCTCGTGAGCCTGTGCTGGGGGTCGTAGGTCCGCTTGACGGCCGCCAGGTTGGCGCCGTTGTAGAGCTCGTCGAAGGTCTGGCGGTCGTAGAACGCCTCGGAGTAGAGCGACTTGTGGCCGCCGAGCTCGTGCACGCGTGCCTCGATGGCGCGGTTCTTTGGGCCGTTCACAGCCTCGGGGCCGACGTGCACGGTGCCCCAGAAGCCGAGGTTGACGTAGACCTCGCCGGGCTGCAGCGGGTAGGAGCGCCAGGCCTGCTTGGCCATCAGCGGGCAGAGCCAGACCGGCCGCATCCCGACCTCGGCGTCGAACCACTCCAGGAAGGCGGGCAGGTTCTCGACCGGGACCTCGATGTCCTGCACCACCCGCTCGCGCAGCGGCCGGCCGGCGCGCCTGTCGAGCCGGTCGGCGATGTCGAAGCGGCGGTCCAGGCCGAGCATCCTCATGTAGACGTCGCTACGGCGGTAGCGGCGGGGCCACAGTCGTCGCAGCGTCGGATGCTGGGCGCCGAAGGCGCCGGAGCACCAGAACCAGTCGGTGTCCCAGCGCCAGAGGTAGTCGTAGATGGTCAGCAGATCGGTCTCTCGCTGTTGGATCGAGCGGTAGAAGATCTGCTGGCCGGTGTAGTCCGAGGGCTCCTGGGTCGCCTCGTCGGTCCAGGTCGCCAGGGTGAGGTAGAGCTCGCCGGGTGCGAAGGCGACGCCGTCGAGGCCGTCGACCCTGACGCCGTCGTACTCCTTGGTCTCGGTGATCTGGGTGATGGTCTTGGCCAGCAGCCCGGCGTCGTCGAACCTGACATGGCGCAGGCTCACGAAGCTGGGCACCTTCTCCAGCTTGATCCGCAGCCGGGTGGCGTAGCCGAGCGAGCCGTAGGAGTTGGGGAAGGTCTCGAACAGGTCGCTGTGCTGACCTTGGGGGCCAGGGCGGGTGGTGACCACCGCGCCGGCACCGGTGAAGACGTCCATCTCGATCACCGACTCGTGCGGCAGGCCGTTGCGGAAGCTGGTGGACTCGATGCCGAGCCCGGTCACCGCGCCGCCGAGGGTGATGGTACGCAACTGCGGCACGACATAGGGGATCAGGCCGTGCGGGAGGGTGGCGTCGACGAGGTCCTCGTAGGTGCACATGCCCTGGACGTCGGCGGTCCGCGCCGTCGGGTCGACCTCGATGACACCGGTCAGCCCGCTCACGTCGAGGCCCGGCGCGGTGGTCGCGGCACGGGGCCGGAACAGGTTCGTGGTCTTCTTCGCCAGCCGGACCGGGGCGCCTGCCGGAATGGCGTCGTACGACGCCTTCAGCCGCGCCACAGCCGCCTCATGCTGCTCCCAGGGACTCACACGTCCTGACGTTACTCCTCTTGCTCGATGCTTGTTTTACCGGGCGGTTTCATGCCGGCTCCACCCCACGGCGCCCATCAGGACCACGTATCCTCGGCCTCACCCCACCGACACGACCTCAGGAGCCTCCCCACCTTGTCCACCGCCGCTGAGAGAGACGCCATCGCGACCCTGGCCGAGAAGGCCTTCCCCTACTTCGAGGCCAATCAGGTCAAGTGGCGCAGCAAGCCCGTCACCCAGGCCCGGCTGGCGCTCGCGATCGAGGCGCTCGCCGACCACATGCGTGCCAAGAGGCCGGACATCGCGACGATGACCGGGCTGACCGCCTACCGCGAGGAGGACGGCATCCACCTCACCATCGAGCTGGGCACCCTCCCGCTGGACTGACACAAGCCAGACCGGCGCGAGTCGGCAGAAGTGCGAGTCCCAGCACCGCCGAGTCGGCAGAAGTGCAGGTCTAAAACCCGTCGAGTCGGCAGAAGTGCAGGCGCTCGACCCGCACTTCTGCCGACTCGCGCCCTCTCAGACCAGCACTTCTGCCGACTCGCGCCCTCTCAGACCAGCACTAGTGCCGAGTCGGCGCCAGGGTGGTGCCGCGGGGGTCGCCGACGAGGACCGTGACCGACTCGCCGCCGAACTCCCTGATGACGCTCGCGTCGACGTCGGCGAGGTCGCCCTCGGTGAGCAGTACGACGGCGGCCAGGCCCTTGGAGCCCGACGCGACCGCCATCGCGATACAGACGCCGATCGCGGAGACCTGCAGCGAGGGCAGGTCGACGGTGGCGCCGGCATAGGTGCGGCCGTCGCTGTCGCGCACGGCTGCGCCCTCCGCGGCGCCGGTGCGGGCCTTGGTGGCGCGGGCCAGGGTGACCAGCTTCTGGTCCTCGGCGGTCAGTTCACTCATGGTCGGGCTCCTCCTCCACGCGCTCGATGAGCACGGTGCCGATCTTGTTACGGCGGCCGGCGGTCTCCTCCGCGGTGAACCGCAGGCCGTGGGCCTCCACCACCGAGCCGGGGATGGGGACCAGGCCGAGGTGCTTGGCCATCAGGCCGCGCACCGAGTCGACGTCGTCCTCCTCGACGTCGATGCCGAGCAGCTCGTCGAGGTCGTCGATCTGGAACCTGGCCGGCACCCGGACGACGCCCTCGGCGATCACCACGGGAGAGTCGTCGCCGGCGTCGTACTCGTCGGTGATCTCCCCGACGATCTCCTCGAGGATGTCCTCGATGGTGATCAGGCCGGCGGTGCCGCCGTACTCGTCCACGACGATGGCGATGTGCTGGCGGCGCGCCTGCATGTCCTTGAGCAGCTCGTCGACGGGCTTGCTCTCCGGCACCCAGTACGGCGGCCGCATGATCTCCTCGACGCGCTGGGTGAACTCCACGTCCGGCGCCTCGAAGTCGCGGCGGACGACGTCCTTGAGGTAGGCGACCCCGACGACATTGTCGAGGCTGTCGTCGATGACCGGGATCCGGGAGAAGCCGCTGCGCAGGAACAGCGACATGGTCTGCCGCAGGTTCTTGTGGTGCTCGATGAAGATGACGTCGCCGCGAGGCACCATGACGGCGCGGGCGGTGGTGTCGCCGAGCTCGAAGACGGAGTGGATCATCCGGCGCTCGTCGCCCTCGATCAGCGAGGACGCCTCGGCCAGGTCGACCAGCTCGCGCAGCTCGGTCTCGGTGTTGAACGGACCCTCGCGGAAGCCCTTGCCGGGGGTGAGCGCGTTGCCGATCAGGATGAGCAGCCGCGGCACCGGACCGAGCACGCCGGCGATCAGCGTGACCGGCGCGGCGGCGAGCAGGGCGACCCGCTCGTGGTGCTGGCGGCCCAGCGTGCGCGGCGCGACGCCGATCGCGACGAAGGAGACCACCAGCATGGCGCCCACGCAGGTGAGCACCGTCGGCCACCAGCGGCCGTCGTAGAGGTCGTGGACCTCAAGCGCGACCAGCACCGTGGCGCCGATCTCGCACAGCAGCCGCAGCAGCAGCGCGGTGTTGAGATAGCGCGGCGGGTCGGCGAGCAGGGTCACCAGCCGGCGGGAGCCGGCTCGGCGGTCCTCGGCCAGCTCCTCGGCGCGAGCGTGGGAGAAGCCGGCCAGTGCGGCGTCGGCGGCGGAGAAGAGGCCGGCGACGACGACCAGCAGCGCGGCGGTCGCCCAGAGCCAGAGGTCGCTCACCGTGGGGCGCGGGCTTGCGAGCCCCACTCCTGGAGGAGCGCGGCCTGCAGGTCGAACATCTCCCGGTGCTCCTCGGGCTCGGCGTGGTCGTAGCCGAGCAGGTGCAGGATGCCGTGGGTGGTGAGCAGCTCGAGCTCGGCGACCAGGCCGTGGCCGGCCTTCTCGCCCTGCTGCTCCGCGATCGCCGGCGCCAGGATCAGGTCGCCCAGGACGCCCTCCTCCGGCTCCTCGTCGATCTCGCCGGGCCGCAGCTCGTCCATCGGGAAGGCGAGCACGTCGGTCGGGCCCTCCTTCTCCATCCACTGCTCGTTGAGCTCGGCGATGGTCTCCTGGTCCACCGCCTTGATGCACAGCTCGGCCTGCGGGTGCACCCGCATCCGGTCCATCACGAACCGGGCCAGCTTGGCGAAGTGGTCGAGGTCGAGGCCGTCGTACCCCGACTCGTTGAGGATCTCGATCGTCACGACCGCGCCTCGTGCTCGTCGTAGGCGGCGACGATCTTGGCGACCAGGCGGTGGCGTACGACGTCGTGGCTGGTGAGCCGGTTGAAGCTGATGTCCTCGATCTCGTCCAGGATGCCCTCCACCGCGCGCAGGCCGGACCTCTGTCCGGTGGGGAGGTCGGTCTGGGTGACGTCGCCGGTGACGACGATCTTGGAGCCGAAGCCGAGCCGGGTGAGGAACATCTTCATCTGCTCGGGCGTGGTGTTC
The DNA here is from genome assembly GCF_047607185.1 of Nocardioides sp. GTDB lineage: Bacteria > Actinomycetota > Actinomycetes > Propionibacteriales > Nocardioidaceae > Nocardioides. The sequence continues at coordinate 20,121 of NZ_JASGDQ010000053.1, forward strand.
TGCGCCTCGTCGAGGATGATGAAGGAGTCGTTGAGGCTGCGGCCGCGCAGGAACGCCAGCGGCGCCACCTCGATCGTCCCGCTGGCCATCAGCTTGGGGATGACCTCGGGGTCCATCATGTCGTGGAGCGCGTCGTAGAGCGGCCGCAGATAGGGGTCGATCTTCTCGGTCAGCGTGCCGGGCAGGAAGCCGAGCCGCTCGCCGGCCTCGACCGCCGGGCGGGAGAGGATGATCCGGTTGACCTGCTTGGACTGCAGCGCCTGCACCGCCTTGGCGACGGCGAGGTAGGTCTTGCCGGTGCCGGCGGGGCCGATGCCGAAGGTGATGGTGTGCTTGTCGATGGCGTCGACGTAGCGCTTCTGGTTGAGCGTCTTGGGCCGGATCGAGCGGCCCCGGTTGCTCAGGATGTTGAGGCTGAGCACGTCGGCGGGCTTCTCGGTCGTGTCGGCGCGGAGCATGGCGACGATCCGCTCGACGGCCTCGACCGAGAGCCCCTGGCCGGTGCGAACCAGGGTGACCATCTCCTCGAGCAGCCGCTCGACGAGCGCGATCTCGTGGGGCTCGCCGTGCAGGGTGATGCGGTTGCCGCGGACGTGGACGTCGGCGTCGAAGTTGCTCTCGATGGTGCCGAGGAACTCGTCTCCCGGCCCCAGCACGCTCACCATGTCGACGCTGGTCGGGACGACCACGGTGTGCCTCGTCGTGGTCCCCGCGACGTCGGGCCGGGTGGTGTGGATCTGGGGGTTCTCGGTCACGGGCGCTTTCTGGGTCGGGGACGGCGGGACCATGCTACGCGGCGAGAACACCCGCGCGCACCGACTTGTTCCGCTGCCGGAGCCGGTCAGCCGCCCTGGCGGCCGAAGCTCTCGACGACCTCCAGGAAGGAGGCGCCGGCGAGCACGTGGAGGTGGGTGTGGAAGACCGTCTGGCCGGCCTCGGCGCCGGTATTGAAGATCAGGTTGTACGCCGGGTAGCCCTCGCGCTCCGCGACGGCGGCCGCCGCCGTCACCAGCTCGCCGAGGATCGCCGGGTCCGCGGCCGCCGAGGCCGCCGCGTTGGGCTGGTGATCGCGGGGCACCACGAGCACGTGCAGCGGCGCCTTCGGGGCGATGTCGCGGAAGGCGACCAGCCGGTCGTCGCTGTGGACGAGGTCGCCGGGGAGCTCGCCGGCGACGATCTTGCAAAACAGGCAGTTCGCATCCGTGGTCACGCCGCTCATGGTGTCAGACTGGCGCCCATGCGAAACAGCACCCCGTTCCGTCGTCTTCCGGTCGCCGTCGCCACCGTCGCGACGCTGGCGCTGGCCGGCTGCGGCAGCTCGGACAGCGAGGCCACCGAGGACGCCTCGACCGCGGTCGAGAGCAGCCAGTCGCCGTCCCCCGAGGAGACGACCGCCACCGCGACAGTGGCACCGCCGACGGCGAGCGCCACCTACACCGAGCCGAGCGAGGTCACCGACATCACCCTCTCCTCCCCCGCCGACGGCGCGACCGTCTCGGGGTCGATCGACGTCTCGGGCACCGCCAACTCGGTCGAGGCCAATGTGCCGTGGCTCCTGGTCGACGCCGCAGGCGCGGTGGTGCAGCAGGGCGCGTTCACCGCCGAGGGCTGGATGGACAAGCTCTACCCCTTCTCCGGCAGCGTCGACCTGGCCGGCGTCGCGCCCGGCGCCTACTCCTTCGTGGTCAGCACCGACGACCCCTCGGACGGCGAGGGCAAGCAGGCCCAGCAGGTGGAAGTCCACATCACCGTCTCGTGACCATCCTCACCGCGCGGGCCCTCAACCGGACGCTGCTACGACGGCAGGGGCTGCTCGCCCGCTCCCCGGGCAGCGTCCATGGGGTGGTTCACGACCTGATCGGGCTGCAGGCGCAGGAGTCGCTGCCGCCGTACCTCTCGCTGGCGGCGCGGCTCGCCGAGCTCGACCCGCACGACGTCACCCAGGCGCTGGCCGACCGCAGCCTGGTGCGGATCCTCAGCCTGCGCGACACCGTGCACCTGCATGTGCCGCAGGACGCCGTGACGCTGCCGGTCTGGGCCGAGCCGGTGCGGCAGCGGGAGGAGCGGAGCAGCCGGACGATCGGCCCGGCGCGCGCGATCGACGCCGACGAGTTCCGGGCGGTCCTGGCCGAGCTGCTCACCGGGCCGAGGCCGCTGCGGGAGCTCTCGGCGGCACTGGCCGAGCGGTACTCCGGACATCCGCCGGCAGCCCTCGGGAACCTGGCCCGGCTCCGGGCGCCGCTGCTGCAGGTGCCGCCACGTGGGGGCTGGAAGGCCTCCGGCGGGGTCGTCTACGAGTACGTCGACCGGTGGACCGGGCTGTCGTTGACGGCTCCCGACCTGTCGGCGCTGGTGCGTCGCTACCTGCGCGGCTATGGCCCGGCGTCGGCCGCCGACATGACGACCTGGTCGGGGGTCACCCGGCTGGGGCCGGTGCTGGCGGCGACGGCGGACCTGGTGCGCCACTCGGTCGCCGGATCTCGGGTAGTGCTCTACGACGTGCCCGAGGGCGAGGTCGTCGAGGACGTCCACGCGCCGGTGCGGCTGCTGGGGAGCTATGACAACCTCTGGCTCTCCCACGCCACCCGGGACCGGATGATGACCCCGGCGGGCCGGGCCGCCTGGATGGGCAGCAACGGCGCCTCGGCCGGGGTGGTGCTGGCGGACGGGTACGTCGCCGGGCTGTGGCGGCCGGTCGAGGGCCGGGTGGTGCTCGACGAGCCGCTCCGGTCGCTCACCCGGCGGGAGCGGGTCGAACTGGACGAGGAGGTCGACCGGGTGGAGGCGCTGTTGGCCCGCTGAGCGCGGGAGAGTCCGTCAGGACCAGCGGGGAGTGCGGGCGAGCAGCGCCGCGACCGCCGCCACGCCGGCGGTGGAGGTGCGCAGCACCTCGGCGCCCAGCCGGACGGTGACCGCTCCGGCGGCCTCGAACGCCGCCACCTCGTCGTCGGTCAGCCCGCCCTCGGGGCCGACGACGACCAGGATCTCCCCCTCGGCCGGCACGTCGAGACCGGCCAGGGAGGCCGTCGCCTCCTCGTGGAGCACGACGGCCAGCGTGGCGTCCGCGACCAGGGCGACGACTGCGGGGGTGGTGGCCATCTCGGCGACCGCCGGGAACCACGCCCGCCGGGACTGTTTGGCCGCCTCACGGGCGGTGGCGCGCCAGCGATTGAGGGACCGCTCCGCGCGGTCGCCGCGCCACACCGCGACCGAGCGGGCGGCCGCCCACGGCACGATCGTGGCAGCGCCGATCTCGGTCAGCGTCTCGACGGCGAGCTCGCCGCGCTCGCCCTTGGGGATGGCCTGGACGACGGTGACGGCCGGAGCCGGAGCCGGCACGGTCTCGATCGTGGCGATGAGCACCTCCATCACCCGCTTGCCGGTCTCGGCGACCTCGCCGGCCGCCCAGACGCCGGCGCCGTCGGTGAGCACGACCTGCTCACCGGGTCGCAGCCGGCGTACCGCGACGGCGTGGTGGGCCTCGTCGCCCTCGACGCGGACCGTCGACCCGACCGCGACGCCGACCAGCGAAAGGACCAGATGGACGGGGAGGGACATGGCCTAGTGGTCCTCTCTGGAAGTTCGTGGGGGGTATGCGTGGATCCAGGTGCGCGCAGCGCAAGGCGGCGTCGCGACGGCATACCGGGCGTCTTCCGAGCGGCGCCAACGCCGCGATGAGTGTGCCTGGGCCGCGCAGACCCGGGACGAACTTCCGGAGATGACCACTAGTGATCGAAGGCGTCGCGCAGCCGGCCGAAAAAGCCCTTCGAGGAGGCCCGGAGCTGGCCCGACGGGTGCTGCTCGCCGCGCAGGTCGGCAAGCTGGTTGAGCAGCGTCTCCTGCTCGGCGTCGAGGCCGGTCGGGGTCTCCACCAGCACGGTGACGACGACATCGCCCCGGCCGCCGCGCAGCCCGGGGACGCCGTACCCCTTGATGGCCTGGTCGGTGCCGGACTGGGTGCCGGGACGCACCTCGAGGTCGAAGGAGGTGACCATGTCCGGGGAGGAGGTCTCGGAGACCAGGTCGGCCTCCAGCGTGGGCAGGGTGAGCACGGTGCCGAGGGCGGCGGCAGTCATCGGGACGGTGACGGTGCAGTGCAGGTCGTTGCCCTGCCGGGTGAAGACCGGGTGCCGGGCGACCTGGAGCTCGACGTAGAGGTCGCCGGCGGGGCCGCCGCCGGGGCCGACCTCGCCCTGTCCGGAGAGTTGCACCCGGGTGCCGTTGTCGACGCCGGCCGGGATCTTGACCGTCAGCGACCGGCGCGAGCGGACCCGGCCCTCGCCGCCGCAGTCGCGGCACGGCTCGGGGATGATCGTGCCGAAGCCGCGGCAGGCCGCGCAGGGCCGCAGGGTGCGGATCTCGCCGAGGAAGGAGCGCTGCACGTGGGCGACCTCGCCGGCGCCGCGGCAGGTCTCACAGGCGACCGGCCGGCTCCCCGGCGCGGCGCCGGAGCCGGAGCAGGTCTCGCAGAGCACGGCGGTGTCGACCTTGATCTCGCGGTTGACGCCGAAGGCCGCCTCGGCCAGCGAGATCTCGACGCGGATCAGCGCGTCCTGGCCGCGCCGGACCCGTGGCCGGGGGCCGCGACCGCCCGCCGCGCCGCCGGCTTGGCCGCCGAAGAAGGCGTCCATGATGTCGGTGAAGGAGAATCCGGCCCCGAAACCACCGGAGCCGACGCCCGAGAATGGGTCACCACCGCGGTCGAAGGCGGCCCGCTTCTGCGGGTCGGAGAGGATCTCGTAGGCGTGCGAGATCTCCTTGAACCGCTCCTGCGCCTCGGGGTCGGGGTTGACGTCGGGGTGGTACTGCCGCGCCAGGGACCGGTAGGCCTTCTTGATCGCGGCGTCGTCGGCGTCACGGTCGACGCCGAGCAGCTCGTAGGGGTCCAATGCTCCTGCTCTCATGCCTCGTCGAGGATGCGCGAGACGTAGCGCGCCACCGCGCGCACCGCCGCCATCGTGCCGGGGTAGTCCATCCGGGTCGGGCCGACGACGCCCAGCGAGGCCAGCACCTCGTCGCGCGGCCCGTAGCCGGTCGTGACGACGCTGGTGGAGGAGAGCTCCGCATAGGGGCCCTCGGCACCGATCCGCACCGTCACCATGCCGCTCGAGGTCGCCTCCCCGATGAGCTTGAGCAGCACGACGTGCTCCTCCAGCGCCTCGAGGAGAGGACGTACGGCGGTCTCGAAACTGTCGCCGTAGCGCGCCAGGTTGGACGCACCGGCCACCGCGATCCGGCCGTCGGAGCGATGGTCGGACATCGCCTCGACGAGCGACTCGACCACGGCGGTGACGACCGGGTCGCCGGGCAGCGCCCGCAGCGCCGCCGCCGCGTCGGCGATGACGACGCCGGCAGCCGCGGCGTTGAGCCGGTTGCGCAGCTCGGCCAGCCCCTCCTCGTCGACCTCGGCGGCGACCTCGACGAGCCGCTGCTCGACCCGCCCGGTCGACAAGATCAGCACGACCAGCAGCCGGGTGGGGGCGAGCGAGACCAGCTCGACGTGGCGGACGGTGGAGCGCGCCAGCGTGGGGTACTGCACGATGGCGACCTGCCGGGTCAGCTGCGAGAGCAGCCGCACCGACCGCTGCACCACGTCATCGAGGTCGACCGCGCCGTCGAGGAAGCTGGCGATGGCGCGGCGCTCCGCCGGGCTCATCGGCTTGACGCCGGCGAGCCGGTCCACGAACAGCCGGTAGCCCTTGTCGGTGGGCACCCGGCCGGCGCTGGTGTGCGGCTGGGCGATGTACCCCTCCTCCTCCAGCACGGCCATGTCGTTGCGCACCGTTGCCGGCGAGACGCCGAGACCGTGCCGCTCGACCAGGGCCTTGGAGCCGACCGGCTCCTCGGTGGCGACGTAGTCCTCGACGATGGCCCGGAGCACCTCGAGTCTGCGGTCGTTCTGCATCCCGGCACCTCTCCCGTCCTCTGGCCCGTCCTCTGTGGCTTGGCACTCGCCGTTTCGGAGTGCCAAGCCTACTAGGCAGAAGCCTCTTGCGTTTGTCGCCGGTTGTTTATAGGTTAGGCTCACCTTTGTTAGGTGGACCTAACGATCGGAAGAGGTCTCGATGAGCTTCACCACGACGGATCCGCGGCTGGCCGCGGCGACCGCGCGCAGCATCCTGTCCTGCCCGGCAGCGATCGAGCTGACGGTCGACGGCGTCCCGCAGCCGCTCGACGACGCCCTGGACGACTCGGGCGCCTTCGCGCTGCAGGACGCCTGCGGCGTGCCCACCTTCCTGTGCGCTCCCGACGGCGCGCTGGCCTACGCCGCGTGCGCCGGCCGCAACGTGCTGCTCTCGCTGCGCAGCGGCCTGGCCGCCGAGGAGACCGATCCCGAGGACCGCTGGGAGACGCTGGTGCTGGCCGGCTCGCTGCGATCGGTGGGCACCGAGGCGTGCGACTGCTGCGACGACACTCGCGAGCGAGCGGTCGTGGACGTGACATTCGTGCTGCTGACCCGGAGCCTCCCCGACGGGTCGCTGGAGCGCTGCCGGGTGCCGCTGGCGGAGTTCCGCTCCCCCAGTCACCAGCTCAACAGGGGCTACCTGCAGCGCTCGGCCGAGCACGCCTGCGACCGCCACCAGGACGAGTTGCGCCGAGCCGTCGCCGCGATCGCCGGGATCCGGCTCGGCGACGTCATCGGGGTGCGGCTGACCGCGCTGACGCCGTACGGCGCCGAGCTGCGGTGGGTCGACGGCGACGGCGCCCGGATCATGGCACTGGAGTTTCCCCGGGTCGCCCACTCCGCCGAGGAGCTCGGCATGATGCTGCGCACCCAGCTGCACCCGGGCATCTGCTGACCCGGCTAGCGTTGGCCCGGTGCACGACACCCCTGGCCTGACCCCCGCGCAACGTCATGCGGACGGAGCAAGGGGTTGCTCCGTCCGCATGAC
>NZ_JASGDQ010000054.1:0-18838 GCF_047607185.1 Nocardioides sp.
ACGACCGTCTTCACACCTCGATTGGCGACATCCCGCCGGCCGAGTACGAGGACCTCTACCGCCAGCAGACACACCACTCATCCCCGGGCTACAGTGACCCCGCTGTCGCCTGACACACCCCTCCGACGGCCCCAGGGCGGTTCATTCATTCGAGGAGCATCCCATGCGCATGTTGGACCGGGGTCAGACCTGAGTTGGGTCACGATGCGCCACAGGTCGTGGTAGCTGGCGATGACCTCGCCCGGTCTCATCAGGGCGAGGGGATGTTGGTGACATAGCCCGTCAAGCCGACCAGCCGGCGCGCCCGCGCCAATGACACCTCGTCGAGGACCTTGACAACCTGGGCGCCGCCTGCGTTCTTCACGAACCGCGGTGCCTTGGCGGACTTCTCCCCGGCGACGACTTCCTTCGCGCGGTTCTCCTGCAACGTCAACGTGCGGTTGTCACGCACCGCACGCTTGGTGGAGTAGGCCCACACGGCCCGCCACGAGGCGGGATGCTCGTCGGGATCCACGCGTCGTTCTTTGGAGTAGCCGACTTTGCGCCGGTCGTCTTCCTTCTCGACCTCGAAGTACAGCGTGGTGACGTCGACGCGTCCGAGGTTGCCGACCTGCTCGATGAGGCGCGCCGCAACGCCTGATACTCCCCGGCCGCATGGCACACTGGAAGTGTTCGACCTAGACCCTGGAGGCAGCCATGACTCTCAACCCGCAGTCTGACCTGCCCGCCGAGTGGATCAGCGACAAGCAGGACCTCGCCGAACTGGTCAAGGGCGTCAAGCCCTACACCGGTGGCGACGAGTACGCGATCCCGGACTTCTTCGCCAACGACGAGGAGCAGCAGGAGTTCGTCGCTTGGGTGCGAGCCGAGCGCGACAAAGAACTCGTCTGACGCATGGCTGTCGTTGTCCTCGACACCGACGTCATCTCGGGACTCGTCAAGAAGAACCTGCCAGCAAGCCTCAACGCGAAGCTCGTCGGCCACCAGTTGATCACGACATTCGTCAGCGCGGGCGAGCTCGAACGCTGGGTGGTCCAACGCGACCTGGGTGCTCGACGGCGGGCTGAGATCAAGCAATGGGTCGGTGGTCCCCTCATTACCGGTGGGCGCGACGTCGCTCGGAAGTGGGGCGAGATCATGGCCTACGCGGAGAAGCGCGGTCGACCTCGGCCAGTCAACGACTCGTGGATCGCCGCGTGTTGCTTGGTGCAGGATGTGCCGTTAGCGACTTTGAACACCGGGCACTTCGGCGACTTCGCCGAACATGAGGGCCTCAAGATCATCACGCCGTAGACCCCCAACTGGGCTGTCGCTGGCCTCGGTCGATACGAAGGTCGAGCCCAGAGTGAGGAGAAGAGTTCTGAGCGCAACGTGCCATTGGTGGTCGGTGGCAGAGGCCCCTTTACCGCAGGGCCGGGGTCAGACGAAGGCGAGGGTGGCGGCGTTGCGCCACAGGTCGGGCGAGCGGAAGCCGCCCGAGAGCAGCGTGCGACGCCGAGCGAGCGAGCCCGCTCCCCTGATGGACACGAACTCCTCGAGTACCGCTCGGCTCTCGGGAGGCAGCTGGTCGCGGTAGGTGTCGAGGAAGAGCTCGCCCTGGTCCAGCCGCAGCCGGACCCAGCGTCGTATGTCATCGGCGGTGGGCAGCCGGCGCAGCGCGCCCAGCAGGCTCGACCGCTTCGGCGCCGAGACGTTGCCGCCGTGGACGCGGTAGCGGATGCGCGGGGTCGGGTCGGCGTCGACGTGACCGAAGGCGGCCGCCGTCAGGCCGATCCACCAGTCGTGCATGACCGCCTCCGGCGGGATCTGGCGGACCAGGTCGACCAGGCTCCGGTTGAGCACCGCCGTACAGCCGGTCACGGTGGGATGCATCAGCGCGGTCGGCAGGGCCGCTCCGAAGCCGGGGTCGATCGACTTGAACGCCCAGAACGACGGCGCCAGCGGTCGGCCGGCGGCGTCGACGACCGCCAGGTCGCCGTGCCCGAGCAGCGGCGCGGCGACGCCGTAGCGCGACTCCGCCGCGCGGATCCGCGCCAGCCCGGCCTCGATCTTGTCCGGCAGCCAGATGTCGTCGTGGTCGGCCAGGAGGACGTAGTCACCGCGGGACCCGGCCAGCAGCGAGGCGAAGTTGGCGCCGGCGCTGCCGCTGGGGGTGGTGCGCAGCAGGATCTCGGGCGGGTTGGCCAGCCCGCGGGTCCCGTCGCGCAGGATGTCGGCGGTGGCGTCGGCGGAGCAGTCGTCACTGACCACCAGGACGAAGTCGCGGTAGGTCTGCGCGGCGAGCGAGTCCAGCAGCTCGCCGAGATAGCGCTCGCTCTGGCAGGTCGCCAGCAGGACCTCGACACGCACTCGTCTCAAGCACTCGCCTCGAGCTCGCGCCGCGGCCGTACGGGCAGCGAGCCGAGCGGCAGCGGCCCCCGGTCGAGCACGAACCGGCGGAAGGCCTCCGGGGAGTCCAGGTCGACGTACGCCGTGTCGGGCAGCGCCTCCTCGACCGCGGCGGGCCGGGGGAAGAGCCGGTCGTAGACCGAGACATAGGCGGTCGCCTGCGGCTTCCAGTCGAGCACCAGCGAGACCCGGCGACGGGCCCGCCGCGCCAGCGTCACCCGCAGCTCGGGGTCGTCGAGAAGCCGTTCCACCGCATCGGTGAAGGCCGAGGTGTCCCCCGAGGGGACGTAGAGGCAGGCGTCGGCCCCGGAGACCTGGGTCTCGGTCAGGTCGAAGGAGACCGACGGCAGCGCGTAGGCCATGTACTCCATGGTCTTGTTCATGGTCGAGACGTCGTTGAGCGGCGTCTTGAGGTCGGGGCACAGGCCGACGGTGGCGGCACTGAGGTGCTCGGCGATCATCGCCGCGTCGGCGCGGCCGGTGAAGGTCACCACGTCGTCGAGGCCCAGTTCCGTGGCACGGCGGCGCAGGTCGGCCAGGCAGTCGCCGAAGCCCATCAGCACCGCGTCGACGTCGCGCCGGCCGCGGCCGTGGACCAGCTCGTGCATCACCTCCAGGACGGTGTCGACGCCGTCCTGGGGGCCCATGATGCCGAGGTAGGCAAGGGTGTGCCGGGCGGCCGGGCGGGGCCGGACCGGACGGATCGGCCGCATCACGGTGGTGTCGGGGCCGCTGCGGACCACGGTGACGTCGTCGGGGTCGAGCCCGCCCCGGTCGAGTGCGATCCGGCGGTAGGATTCGTTGGTCGAGATGACGTGGTCGGCGGTCGCATAGGTGCACCGCTCCAGCCATCTCAGGAAGCCGAGCTGGAGCCGGCCGAGCATCGACGTCGGCTCGCCGAACCGGGACAGGAAGAGCTCGGGGTTGAGATCGTGCTGGTCGAAGACGAACCGGACGCCCTTGCGCTTCCAGATCCGGCCGAGCAGCCAGTAGGTGTCGGGCGGGTTGCAGGCCTGGATGACCTGGAAGGGCCGGTCCCGCCACACCTTCCGCGACAGTCTCGCGGTCCGCAGCCAGCAGTAGACGAACTCGATCAGGTAGCCCAGCGCGCCCCGGGCTCGCGGCGCCGGGCGGTACTTGAAGATCCGGATCCCGTCGATGGTCTCCCGGGCCGGGTCGCCGGGCCCCTTGGGGCAGATCACGCTGACGTCGTACCCGCTCGCATGGAGCGCGCGGCACTCCAGCCACACCCGGCGATCCAGCGGCACGGGCAGGTTCTGGACGATGATCAGGACGTGCGTGCGAGCGACCCTCGTTGGCATGACGACAGCCTGTGCAAGCGGCGGCGCCGCAGGCCCGGATCGGCCTGATATTCCCCGATCCTGGGGGTCGGTCCCGCCGGCGCCTCCCCGATCTGGGGGATGCGGTCAGGCGGTACGGCGCGCGGTCCGGGCGAGGGCGTACTTGAGCCGGTCGTAGCGCTCCTTGCCCAGCAGCCGCAGGCCCTGGGTCCGCAGCGTGCCCCGGGTGCCGTCGCGCAGCCGCCGGGCCGGGTGGCCGAGCAGCCGGTCGGTGAGCATCGCGCCCCGGCTCGGGGCGGTGGCGTCGAGGTCGACGGCGAACAGCTCGCGGTACGACGACGGCGCGACCACCCGGCCGCGGATCCGGTTGCTGACATTGGCGCCATGGACGACCTGCAGCCAGCCCGGCGGGCCGCCGACCTCCACGACGGGCATGTGCTGTCCCAGCGCGGTGTGGTACTCGCTCCAGACCGTCATCGGGCTCGCCCAGCTCTCCCGGACCGCGACGAAGGCGTTGCGCCGATCGGTGTTGAGATAGGCCGCGCCGCCGCCCTGCACGATGCCGTGGGTGAGGTAGAGCGCCGCCCGGGGCAGCGTCGTCGCGACCGAGACGAGCCGCTCGGAGTAGTCGACGGCGAGCCCGTCGTCGTTGTCCAGGTTGCTGGTCAGCAGGATCTCCCCGGGCGTGCCCAGGGTGTCCCGGAGGTCGGCAAGCAGCTCCTCGCGGCTGACGGTGGCCCGCAGGATCGGGCGCAGCAGCCCCGAGTCGGCATGGGGTCGGATGCGCTCCAGCAGCCAGTCGGGGCTCTCCGGGTCGAGGTAGACGATCCACCGGACGGCGCTGTTGGTCTGCGCCGCGACCGAGGGCACGGTGTAGCGCTCGAAGAGCGCGATCCTGTCCCGCAGCCAGCCCTCGCGGGCCCGGATCAGGCTCTCCACGCCCGCCGAGGGCAGGTTGAAGCGCGTCAGCAGGACGTGATCGATCACGCTCACCCCTGGAGCGTGACACCGGAGCGGTCCGCTGCCGGCCCCCGCCGGGATACTTCACCCAACCGGGGTATGCCGTCCGCTCCGGGGACGGACACGCCGAGGCTGGCGTAGCAGGCGAGCAGGTCGGCCCGCAGCCCGGCGAGGCTGTAGCGCTCGGTGACGGCCCGGGCGGCCGCGTGGCCGAGGCCGGCGAGCGCGGCGGGGTCGGCCTCGTAGCCGGCGATCGCCCGCTCCACGGCGGCGACGTAGTCGGCCAGCGCGCTGTCGGGGACCGGCGCGGAGTGGGCGGGGTCGAAGAACTCCTCGCCGCCCTGGCCGGTGTAGCCGATCACGTAGCAGCCCGACGCCATCGCCTCGGCGGGCGGCAGCCCGAAGCCCTCGCGCTCGCTGAAGCTGAGGAAGATCGGGCACTCCCGCAGCGTCCGGGCCACCTGTGCCTCGGTCATGCCGCGGATCGGCACCAGCTCCCAGCCGGTCAGGGCGCCGCGGACGGTGAGGATGCTGAGCAGCTGGTGCGCCTCCTGGGCGCGGCGGTTGGTGGCGTAGGCGATCCGGCGCGGCCGGGGCCCGGACTGCTCGTCGCCGGGGTGGAAGACCCCCGGGTCGAGGACCGGCCGGGTCCGGTGGACCAGGACCGGGGCGAAGGTGTCGCTCAGCAGTCGCAGGCCGGCGTCGGAGACGGTCAGGATCGCCTCGATCGGCCGGCGCGCGAATACGGCGGCCTCCTCGAGCGTCATCGCGTCGAAGGTGTAGAAGGGCGCCTGGTTGAAGACCACCACCCGCGACCGGACCGGCAGCCGGTCCAGCTCGGCGCTGTAGAACTCCGGCACCACCAGCAGGTCTTCGGGGGTGACGGCGACCTCGGCGGCGCCGGCGACCCGGGTGTCGTTGGCGAACCACGCGGCCCGCTGGCCGGGCTTGCGGTGGACGACGGTCGCCGGGATGCCCGCCTGGTTGAGCAGGTCGACGTGCCGGTAGAAGACCCGGATCCCGCCCCGGGGCCGGTCGGGGTCCGGGGAGAGATAGTAGACGTGGGGTGGCGCCCCGGTCGCCGGCGCCGACCCGACGGCCGGTGGTCGGCGGCGCCGGGCGTGGCGGGCGGCGGTCGCGGTCCGGGCCAGCTGCTGGGCCAGCTCCTGGGCGATCTCGACCGGCGGTCTCATCGGCCGCCCCCGCTCGTCGGGAAGAACAGCTCCCACGGGCCTGCCGCGGCGGCCAGGATCGGCTCGGGCAGGACCGCCCACTCCTCTCCCACCGGGACCTCGGCCGGTCGCCGGAGCTGGGTGTCGTGCGCGTCCAGAGCGTGGAGCTTCGCGGCCAGGTGCGGTCCGGTGGCGACCACCGCCGCCCGACGCCGTACGACGCGCCGGCCGGCCTCGGCGAGCGACCCGGCCCGGTCGCCCCGGCTGGCCGGCCAGCCGTGCCACAGCCAGACCGGGTACTCCAGCAGCCGGGTGCCGGTCGCGGCCGCCACCCGGCGGGCCGCTCGGCCGACCGCGGCATGGTCCGGGTGCGGCTCCTCGGCGCAGGTGGCGTAGAGCTCGTCGGGCCGCAGCTCGGCGACCAGGCGCACCAGCGCCGCGACCAGGTCGTCCTCGTGGGCGGCCACGGTGCCGTCCTCGATGCCGAGCCACCGCACCTCCTCGACGAGGCCGAGCCGGGTCGCGGCCTCGGTCATCTCGGCGTGCCTGCGCGCAGCGAGCCGCTCCGGCGGGATCGCCGCACTGCGGTGGGAGTGCCGGCCGTCGGTGGCCACCACGACGGTGACCCGGGTGCCGGCAGCGACCTTGGCCAGCATGGTGGCGCCGCAGCCGAGCGTCTCGTCGTCGGGGTGGGGGGCGATGACCAGGGCGCTGCGGCCGGCGGCCGGCACGGTGACATCGCGGGCGGCGCGCAACAGCGCCCGGCGGGAGAGGCCGCGCAGCGCGGCGGTGGCGCTCATCGGCTCGCCATCCGGCTCGCCACCGCTCGTGGCAGCGCCCCGCAGATGCCGAGGCAGAGGAAGAACATGCCGGCGGCCTGGGGGAAGGAGAAGCCGTCGAAGAGCGCCATCGAGACGGCGCCGGCCAGGGTGCCGCCCAGGGCCGCGACGCAGAGCTGGCGGGTCGAGTCGTCGCCGGCCCGCCGTGCCAGGGCCGCGGCGCGGGCAGCGACGGCCACCGCGGTCAGGATCAGCCCGAGCAGTGCGGCCAGGCCGAGCACGCCGGCGCCGATGAGGAGGATGAGGTACTCGTTGTCGAGGATCCAGTACTTCGGCAGGAAGGTGCCGACGCCGCGACCGATCCAGAGGTGGTGGCTCCAGAACTCCTCGACGATCCGGTAGCTGTCGGTCCGCGACGCCACGCTGGGGTCGGACCCGGCGCCGAGGAACATGCCGGCGAGGGTGCCCAGGAAGCCCGGCAGCATCACGAAGGCGACGCAGAGCACCAGCAGGCTGGCGCCGACGGCGATGAGCCGGGTCCGGCCGTTCCAGGCGAACAGCATGGCGACGAAGCCGACGGTGCCGCAGACGATGGCGGTCCGGGACCCGATGAGCAGCAGGGTGATGGCGACGAGTACGGCGATCAGCCGGCGCAGCCAGGCGCGGGCGCCTGGGCGGCCGGCCACCGCGAACGCCAGCGGCATCCCGACGGCGAGCACCGAGGCGAGCTCGATGGGATGGCTGGCGGTGCCGGCCGGGCGGGTGATGATGCCGCGCTGGGCGATCTCGATGCCGCTCGCCGGGGTCAGGCCGGGCAGCGAGATCCGGTCGACCCAGACCTCGCCGGTGAAGCTCTGCACCAGGGCGATCGCACAGACCGCGCCGAGCACGTAGACCAGCCGGGTGACCAGGGTCCAGACCTGCTCGGCGTCGCGCAGCCCGTCGGCGGCCAGGCAGACCAGGCCGATGCAGCCGACCATCCGGATCAGCGCGGCGTCGAGCAGGCTGCGCTCGTCGGCCGGGTACGGCGTCGCGGCGCTGTGGGCGTAGGCGATCACGCAGACCAGCAGGAAGACCAGGGCGGCGATCCGGACCACTCTGCCGGCGTCGACCGGTTCCGGCACGGCCCGGTTGACCAGCGTCCAGGACCACCACATGAAGCAGCCGACGGCCGCCAGCGTCGCCGGCCCGCCGACCTGCCCCAGTGCCGCGATGAGCATCGGCGCGGGGAAGACGAACAGGATGACGACGTACGCCGTCAGCACGCGCAGCCCCTCCCGCGACTCCGGTCGCCCGGGCAGGCCGGGTGTCGGTGTCGCGGCCGGGCGGGCCGGTGCCGTGGCGATCACCGGCTGCCGGCCCTGGTGAACCAGACGGCGCTGACCAGTGGCTCCGGCAGTTCCTCGGGCATCTCCTCGGGACTCTCGGGATCGCGCCGCCGCGCCTGCCGGGCACGCAGCAGGCCGTCGATCGCCCCGATCAGGAAGATCAGCACCACCGCCGACGCGCCGACGGCGACGATGGCCGAGCGCAGCTGCGCCTTGTGGCTGACGACCGGCTCCGCCTCGGCGGTGAGCTGGTAGGAGGTGATCTGGGCGTCCGCCTCGACGCCCACCCCCTGCTGTACGTCGGCGAGCACGACCGGCAGCCGGGCGACCAGGTCGCCGACCAGGTCCTTGCTGATCTGCTCGTCGGAGCCGATCGCGGTGAGGACCACCACCGGGGCCGAGCTCAGCACGTCGCCGTCCACCGAGTAGGTGGTGCCGGGGTACTTCCTCGCGATCGCCGCCTCGACGTCCTTCGACGTCATGGCACCGATGAGGATGTCGCGGGCCTGGTTGAGGTTGCCCAGGAAGAACAGCGGGTTGCCCAAGGTGTAGTCGGTGGTATCGGGCGCGACATTGCGTGCCGGACCCGGCGGCAGCAGCACCGTGGTGGCGCTGTAGCTGTAGGTGGGTCCGCCCGTCATCGCGACGACATAGCCGGCCACCGCCGCGAGCAGCGCGGCCAGTGCCGTGAGCAGTTTGCGCCGCCACAGCGCGGCGATCAGAGATCCCATCTCGGGACACCCCCTCGGAGTTGGAGACGAAGCCGGAGCCGCAGGAGCATCCGGTCGACGAGGACGACCGCCGCAGCGGTGAGCGCGGCGCCGGCGAGCAGCGTGCCGGCCAGGGCGCGCTTGGGGTTGCTCAACGCGTGCTCGACGCTCAGCTGCGGCGAGCGCTGCTCGGTGAAGACCTGCATCGCCGACGGCACGCCGATGCGCTGCTGCAGGTCGGCGACGGCCACCCGGACCTGCTCCAGCGCGGTCGTGATCCGCTGCTCGACCTCCGCCTCGCTGACGCCGACGGCCTCGATGTCGATATAGGGCAGCGCGGCCGCGGGCAGCCACTGGACCCCGGTGTTGCGGAGCTGGACCAGGGTCCCGGACCGCTCCCCTATGCCGACCAGGGTGGCCCCGGAGGAGGCCGAGCGCAACATGTTGGGACGCTGGTTGACCTGCTGCACCGCCAGCGAGGCGATCGCGATCGGGGAGCGGGAGAGCAGCGAGTTGGCCGCGGTGCTCTCGCCCTTGGGGAGCAGTACGACGAGGGTCGCCTCACCCCAGTAGGTCACCGCGGTGCGGTGCAGCGGCAGCGCCACGGCGGCGGTCAGCGCGACGCCGACCAGGACGACGTACCACCGCCGGAGCGCGGCGCGCAGCAGCTGGGCCAGGGTCACCGCGACACCTCCGGGGCGTGGGCAGCATGGCGCAGCACCGCCAGATGCCGGTCCAGGCAGGTCGCCGGGTCGAAGGCGGCCTCGGCGTGCAGCGCGATCTGCTGGCGTCGCGCCGCCCACTGCGCGCGCCGGCGGGCCACGTCGCTCAGCGCGGCGACGAGGGCCTCGCGGTTGCCCTGCCGGGCGAACCGGGCGCGGGCGATGGCCGGCCAGTCCACGGCCAGCGGGTCGCCGAGCGGGTTCGGCACCAGCAGGCCAGCGCCGGGGACCGCCGCCAGCTGGTCGACCGCCCCGGAGACCTCGGAGAGCACCACCGGCAGCCCGGCGGTCATCGCCTCCATGGACGCCAGCGCCCAGCCCTCGAAGAAGGAGTCCAGCACGAAGCAGTCGGCGGCCGCCAGCAGCGCCGCCGGCCGGTCCAGCTGGTCGCGGACGTGGATCCGGTCGCGGCAGCGCAGCCGGCTCCGCAGCGCGAGGACCTGGCCGGCGTACGACGGATCGTCGGGGCGGCCGGCAACCACCAGCACCGCGTCGGGAACCCGCTCGGCGACGTCGGCGAAGGCCTCGACGAGGCCATAGCTGTTCTTCTGGGGACAGTGCCGCGCCAGCGAGACGACCAGGAACTCCTCGTCGATCCCCAGCGCGGCGCGAGCCGCCTGCCTGACCCGGGCGGGCTGCCGCGCCGACACCACGCCGTTGGGGATGACGGTGAGGGCCTCGCTCGGCGCGATCCGGAGGTACTCCTCCCGGGCCATCTCGCTGAGCGTCACGACGGCGGTCAGTGCGGCGGTGCGGGCGGCGATCTCGCCCGGGCCGGCGGCGTAGAGGGTGTGCATCCCGTGCACGGTCTCGACCGCCGGGACGCCTTGCCGACGCAGCGCCTCGACCGCCCAGTCGGGGGCGCCGTGGACGCTGGCGACCTCGGGCCGGAGCTCGGCCAGCGCGGCGGCCAGCGCGGCCGCGTCGACGGCGCGGACGTCGTACCCCTCCTCGCGCAGCGTCGCGGCGAGCCGGCCGTCGTGCTCCGGCTTCGTCCACGCGATCAGGACGACGACGCTGGCGCCGCGCTCGCGTAGCCCCCGGGCGAGGAAGGCGACGAAGACGTCCATGCCGCCGACGTCGAGCTCGCTGGTCACCACCGCGACCCGGAGCTCGGCGGACCCGAGCACGACCGGCGCGGGTGGCACCTGGACCGTGGCGATCCCGGCCAGGCCCGGCCCGTCGCCGTACAGCGGCCGGTCCCAGCGCTCGAGCGTCACGGTGGCGGCGGAGGGCCGCAGCCAGGCCGGCGTCAGCCGCCGGAGCCCGGTCCGCAGTCGCGGCGGCACCAGTGCGGCCAGCCGCTGCAGCCTCAGCCGGAGCCGGTCGCGCCCGGCCCCGGTCATGCCCGCGCCTCCGCTCGGCCGAGCCGCAGCCGTCGGGCGATCCCGGCAGGCAGGTAGGGGCGCGCCAGCGGCGCGGCGATCGCCACGTAGACGGCGAACCCGGCCATTGCGCCGGCGATCAGCTGCCACCACGATCCGTCGGTCAGCAGCGCGACGCCGCGCGCCACCAGGCCGGCGAGCAGCGCGGCCCCGGCGGCGGGGGCGGCCGCGCCGAGCAGCTGTCCCCAGCGCAGCCGGAGCTCGGCGCGGGCGGTCGCCAGGTAGAGCGGCAGCGCGACGGCGAGCACGACGGCGACGTGGGACCAGCCCACGCCGGGCAGGCCGCCGGCGGCGAGCCCCCACAGCATGGTCGGGACCAGCACGACGATCCAGCCGAGCTGGATGAACAGCAGCCGCCAGGTGCGACCGAGTGCGACCAGCACGTTGGCGAGCAGCAGGCAGTAGGCGAACACCATCCCGTAGAGGGCGAGCACCTCCAGCACCGGGATCGAGGCCGCCCACTTCTCGCCGTACAGGCTCAGCACCACCGGCCGGGCCAGCGCCAGCACCAGCGCGCCGACCGGCAGCGCGCACAGCGAGACCAGTCGTACCGCGGTGACCAGCGCGGCGCCCCGCGCGGCGGCGTCGCGACCGACCCGGGCGATGGCCGGCACCACGATGCCGTTGAGGACGCTGCCGAGCACCACCGTGGGCCAGCTCGCGACGGTGAAGGCGAGCAGGTAGGTGCCGACCTGCTCCTCCGACATCCGGCGGGCGATGACGAGGTAGTCGGCGTTGAGGAGCGTCCAGTTGACGAGGTTGGCGACCGAGAGCGGCAGCCCGAAGACGAGCAGGCCCCGGACCAGGCCGGGCGAGAGACCGGGCAGGTAGATCTTGCGCAGGCCCGTCACCACGACGATCCCCGAGACGATCTGGCCGGCGACGCGGGACCAGGCGAAGGCGGTGGCGCCGTCGCCGTGCAGAGCGAGCAGGATCAGCATCGCGTTGGCCGGGACGAAGGAGATGGCCTGGGCGAGGAAGAGCCGGCGCTGCCGGAACTCCCAGGCGAGCTGGGCGCAGGGCACCGCGAAGAGGCCGTTGAGGACCAGGCAGAGCGAGAGGATCCGCAGCGGCCCGGCGGCCTGCGGCGAGCCCAGCAGCGCGGCCAGCGGGGCGGCGGTCAGGAACATCAGCACGGCCAGCGCCGAGCCGACGCCGAGGGCGAGGGTGGAGACCGTCGGCGCGATATCGCGCGGGTCGACCGAGGAGCGGGTGATGGCCGCGCCCATGCCGAGCTCGGCCAGGCTGCTGACCACCAGGAAGACCGCCGCCGCGACGGCGAAGACGCCGAAGTCGACCGGCGTCAGCAGCCGGGCGACGACGGCGGTGATCGCCACATTGGCGACGCGCATGAACATGCCGCTGGCGGCCGTCCACATCGCCCCGGAGACGACCATCCGGCGGTCGACGGCGACCTTCGGCGGCAGCGTGTCGGTGGCGGTCACGGCCGCTCCCGGAGCAGCCGCCGGGTCCGGGAGAGACCTTCCCTGGCCAGCAGCCTGCCCGCCTCCGCCGCGCGGCGCGGGCGGGACGGGAGTCGCGTCAGGGCTTGGCGGTAGACGCCGACCAGGCCGTCGGCGGCGGCGGCGAGGCCGAACCTGTCGGCGACCTGGCGCAGCCCGAAGGCGCCCAGCTCGGCGCGCCGGGCCGGGTCGGCGGCGAGCGCGTCGAGGGTCGCGGCGAGCTCGCCGACCGGGTCGGTGCGGCCGCCGTGGCCGTAGAAGCCCTCGCGCCGGAAGTGGGGCACGGTGTCGGGCTCGTAGGTGAGGAGGAAGCCGTCCTCGCCCAGCACCACGACCGGCTTGCCGTGGGCGAGGCCGCGGATGGCCGAGCCGCCCATGCCGAGCACGATGTCGGCGGCGGCGTAGGCGGGGTGTGGGTCGAGCAGCGAGCCGGTGAGCACCACGGCGGAGCGGCGCAGGGCCGTGTCGACCCGCCGGGCGGCGGCGGCGAGGTCGGCGAAGGCGTCGCCGTCGCCCACCACGACCAGCCGGAGCGGGGTGTCGGCGGCGGCTACCGCGGCGATCGCCTGCTCGATGCCGGCAGCCTTCATCTCCCGGTCCAGCCTGCTGACGACGGCCACCAGGGTCTCGGTGTCGGCGATGCCGTGGGCCTCACGGAAGGCGCGGCCGGCGCCGGGGTCGGGGCGGTCGGCGACGGCGTCGACCGGCGGCTCCATGAGGTGGACCGCCGCCCGGCGAGGAGCGGCCTCGGCGAGCATCGCGCCGGTGCCGACGATCAGCGGCACCGCCGGCGAGCCCCAGAACGCATTGGCCATGGTCCAGTTGGTCTCGACGGCGGCGCGGGCGCGCCAGGAGGCGGCGGCGACGCCGAGCGGGCGGGCCAGCCAGGGCGCGAAGACGTGGACGACGTCGCTGTGGTGGGCCGCGGCGAGCCGGTCGATGGCCCGAGCGGTGCGCCACAGCCCCTGCCCGGCGGGGAGGATCTCGATGTCGAGGCCGGCCGCCTCGGCGTAGGGCACCACCGAGGTCGTCACCGACCTTGTCACCGTCTCGTCGGCGACGGCGAAGAGGGAGACGTCGTGGCCGGCGGCGCGCAGCGTCCGGCCGAGGTCGACGGCGTTGATCTGGCAGCCGCCGAGGGCCAGTCCGGCCAGGCCGAGCGTCACCGTCAGCGGGCCGCCGTCCGCCGCTCTCACCCGGGACGGAGCGACCCCGAGTGCGGTCACCGCCCGCGCACCGCTCGGCGCAGGGCGTCGGCGACGCGCTCCTGCTGCTCGGCGCTCAGGTGGGGGTACATCGGCAGCGACAGGATCTCGGTTGCCGCCCGCTCGGCGACCGGGAAGCTCCCCGGGCCGAGGCCGAGATGGGCGTAGGCGCCGGTGAGATGCACCGGCGTCGGGTAGTGGATGCCGGCGCCGATGCCGGCGGCGCCGAGCTCGGCGAGCACCCGGTCCCGGTCGGCGACCCGGACGACGTAGAGATGCCAGACGTCCTCGTTGCCGGCCGCGCTGCGCGGCACCCGGACGCCGGGCACGTCGGCAAGCAGCTCGGCGTAGCGGTCGGCGGCGCCGCGACGCAGTTCGTTCCACTTCTCCAGCCGCGCCAGCTTCGCCAGCAGTACGACGGCCTGGACCGTGTCGAGGCGGGAGTTGCGGCCGACGACCTCGTGAACGTACTTGCTCGGCGAGCCGTGCGCCGACAGCACCCGCACCCGCTGGGCGAGCTCGGCGTCGTCGGTCATCACCGCGCCGCCGTCGCCGGCGGCACCGAGGTTCTTGCCGGGGTAGAAGCTGGTCGCCGCGACGGTGCCGAGGCTGCCGGCGGGGTGGCCGTTCTTGCGGGCGCCCTGCGACTGGGCGGCGTCCTCGACGACGGGCACCCCGGCCGCGGTGGCGATCGCCACCAGCCGGCCCATCGGCGCGGTCTGCCCGAACAGGTGCACCGGGACGATCGCCCGGGTGCGCTCGGTGACCGCTGCCGCCACCGCGTCGGGGTCGATGAGCAGGTGCTCCTCGTCGACGTCGACCAGGACCGGAGTGGCACCGACGGCGGAGACCGCCTCGGCGGTCGCGATGAAGGTGTTGGCAGGAAGGATCACCTCACCGCCGGGGCCCACGCCGAGCGCCCGGAGGGCGAGCTCGAGGGCGTCGGTGCCGTTGCCGACGCCGACACAGTGCTCGACACCGAGGTAGTCGGCGTACTCGCGCTCGAACTCGGCGACCTCGGCGCCGCCGACGAAGGCGGTGCGGGCGAAGACCGCGTCGAGTCCGAGCCGGATCTGGTCGGCGACCTCGTCGTACTGGGCGGCGAGGTCGAGGAAGGGGACATTCATGGGACCAGCTGCTTCCTGAGGGCGAGGGACTGTGCGGGCACACCGGCCCAGGTCTCCCCGGCGGGGAGGTTGCGGAGTAGCACGGACCCCATGCCGAGCACCGCGTCGGCGCCGACGACGACGTTCTCGCGGACCGAGGAGCTCATGCCGAGGTAGGCGCCCTCGCCGACCGTGACGCCGCCGCCGAGCGCGACCTTGGCGCACAGCGTGGCGAAGTCGGAGACGACGTCGTCGTGAGTGAGCGTCACGTGCGGCATGGCGACGACGTGCCGGTGCAGGTGGACGCCGGCGGTCATCACCACCGAGGCGAGCAGGATGCAGCCCGGGCCCACGGTGCAGCCGGGCGGGATCTCGACGCCGGGGTGGATCACCCGGCCGTAGCGCCGGCCCGGCACGCCGAGGGCGGTGAGCCGGTGCGCGAGGTGGCGGCGGACCGCGCCGCGGCCAGCGCACAGCACCAGGTCGCCGTCGTGCTCGGCGGCGGCGACCACCGGGCCGACGACCCGGACGCCGTCGACCAGGGTGCCCCACAGGGCGCGGTCGTCGTCGACGAGCATCAGCTCGTCGTAGCGGCCACTGGCCGCCTCGACGGCGATCACCTCACGGGCCAGGCCGCTGGCGGCAACCAGGATCAGCGATGTCATGACCGCCCTCCTCGCTGCGCTCCGGGGCGGCGTGATGCCCTCGGTTCGCTCGCAAGCTCGCTCACGACGGGTCCCGCAGCACGTCGACGACCCGGGCCTGCTCCGACTCCGAGAGCTGGTGGAACAGCGGCAGGATCAGGGTGTGGTCGGTGAGCCTGGCGGTCACCGGCAGCGGGACGTCGCCGGTGTCCCGGCCGGTGTAGGCGGGCTGCCGGTGGGCGGCCATGATGCCCCGGCGGGCGGAGATGTCGGCCTTGGCGAGCGCGGCGAGCAGGCCGTCGCGGTCGACGGGGTAGCCGGGGCCGACCTCGACCCAGAACGACTGGAAGTTGCTGGTGCCCCACGGCGGGTCGGCGACGGCGCGCAGCCCGGGGATCTCCTCGATCGCCTTCCGGTAGCCCCGCGCCAGCTCCCGGCGCCGGGCGACCACCTCGGGGAGCCGGGCCAGCTGGACCAGCCCGACGGCCGCCTGCAGGTCGGTCATCCGGAAGTTGAAGCCGATCTCGTCGTACTGCTCGGCGGGCGCGAGCACGCTGGCGTGGCGGGCGGCGGCGGAGACGCTCATCGCGTGCTCGCGGAGCCGGCGGGCGCGCTCGGCCCAGTCCGGCCGCGACGTGGTCACGATGCCGCCCTCGCCGGTGGTGAGGATCTTGCGGGGGTGGAAGGACCAGGCGGCGATCTCGGCGCTTGCACCGACAGGGCGACCCTGATAGGTGGAGCCGGCGGCACAGGCGGCGTCCTCCACCACGACGATGCCGCGGGGGTCGCAGACGGACCGGATGGCGCGCAGGTCGACGGGCACGCCGCCCTGGTCGACGGCGATGACGGCCTTGGTGCGCGGGGTGAGCGCCGCCTGGACGGTGGCCGCGGTGAGGTTGCCGGTGACGGCATCGACGTCGGCGAAGACCGGCCGGGCGCCGACATAGGTGGGCGCGTTGGCGGTGGCGATGAACGAGAGCGACGGCACCACCACGTCGTCGCCGCGACCGACGCCGGTGACCACCATCGCCAGGTGGAGGGCGGTCGTGCAGTTCGAGGTCGCCACGGCGTACGACGCCTGCTGACTGGCGGCGAAGGCCTCCTCGAAGGCCGCGACCCGGGGGCCCTGGGCAACCCAGCCGGAGGCGATGACCTCGGCGAGGGCCGCGGCCTCCTCCTCGCCCAGCCAGGGCTGCATCACGTTGACGCGGCTCATCGCGCCACCCCGAGAGCGCGGCCGGCGGCGACCTCCTCGCGCAGCGGACGCCACCAGTCGACCAGCATCCTCAGGCCCTCGTCGAGGTCGATCGTGGGCCGCCAGCCGAGGTCGCGGCGGGCGGCACGGATGTCGGCGAGCCGGCGGGTGACGCCGTTGACGACGCGGGCCGGGCCGTGCTCGATGCTCAGGTTGGTCGCACCCATCACCCGCAGCAGCGTCTTGGCCAGGGTGAGCAGGCTGGTCTCGGTGCCGCTGGCGATGTTGTAGATGCCGTCGGTGACGCCCGAGGCGGCGGCGAGCAGGTTGGCGCGGGCGATGTCGGGCACGCAGACGAAGTCCATGGTCTGCCGACCGTCACCGAGGACCAGCGGTGGCCGGCCGTCGGCGATCCGCTCCATCCAGCGCACCAGCACCTCGGTGTAGGCGCCGTGGACGTCCATCCGCGGACCGTAGACGTTGAAGTAGCGCAGGCCGACGTAGTCCAGTCCCTTCATCGCGTGGAAGCTGCGGACCAGTCCCTCGTTGAACGACTTGGCCGCGCCGTACAGCGTGTCGTTGTGGTGGTGGTGATGGTGCTCGGGGGTCGGGAACTCCTCGGCCAGCCCGTAGACCGAGGCCGAGGAGGCGTAGACGAGCTTGTCGACGCCCGCCGCCGCGGCGGCCTCGACGACGTTGAAGGTGCCGTCGGCGAGCACCTCCATCGCCAGCCGGGGCTCCTCGGCGCACAGCGTGATCCGGATGGCGGCCTGGTGGAAGACGAGGTCCTGGCCGCGGGTGATGTCGTGGACCAGGTCGCGGTTGCGGATGTCGCCCTGGACCAGGGTGGCCCGGCCGGTGGCGAGCGCGTCGCGGAGGTTGGCGCGGCGGCCACGGATCAGGTTGTCGAGGACGACGACGTGCTCGACGCCGACGGCCAGCAGCTGGTCGACGATGGTCGAGCCGATGGTGCCGGCACCGCCGGTCACCAGCACGCGGGCGCCGCGCAGCCGGTTCGCGTGACGAGGGTCGGGGGCGATGGGCGGAAGGGTCATCGGATCAGCTCCAGGGTCGGGGCGGGAGCGGCGACCTGGACCTGGGCGCCGTTGGCACGGAGGCTGGTGGCGGCGGCCTCCAGCA
This sequence comes from Nocardioides sp., assembly GCF_047607185.1. Lineage (GTDB taxonomy): Bacteria > Actinomycetota > Actinomycetes > Propionibacteriales > Nocardioidaceae > Nocardioides. Next base: position 17,499 of record NZ_JASGDQ010000054.1, read on the forward strand.
CGGCGAGGACCCGCAGCCCGGCGGCGCCGTCGGTGGCGGGTGGCCGGTCCTCGTGGATGGCGGCGGCGAACTCGGCGACCATCTCGGCGAGCGCCTCCCGCTCGGGCAGGGCGGGCGCCCAGGTGTCGCCGAGGCGATAGCTGATCGAGGCGGTACGGCGGTCGGCGCTGTCGACGGTCTGCTGGACCAGGTCCACGCCCCGGTCGAAGACGCTGAGCCGCTGCTGCGGGTTGAGGTCGTCCCATACCAGCGTCCGCTCGCTGCCGCCGATCACCATCTGGCGGATCTTGGTGGGGCTGAGCCAGTTGACGTGGACGTGGGCGAGCGCGCCACCTGTCAAGGGAAGGGACAGGTAGCCGACGCAGGGCTTGCCGGCACCGATCGGGTCGGCGCCCTGGGCAGAGACGCCCAGCGGCCGCAGCCCGTCGGGCAGGATGTGGTCGAGCACCGACAGGTCGTGCGGGGCGAGGTCCCAGAAGACGTCGACGTCGGGCTGGACCAGGCCGAGGTTGATCCGGACCGAGTCGACGAAGAGGATCTCGCCCAGCTGGCCGGTGGTGACCAGCTCGCGGATCTTGCGGACCACCGGGGTGTAGCAGAAGGTGTGGTCGGCCATCAGCACCAGGCCCGCGGCCCGGGCCGCCTCGACCATGGCCTCGCCGGCGGCGACGCTGTCGGCGAGCGGCTTCTCGACCAGGACGTGCTTGCCGGCGGCCAGCGCGGCCTCGGCGATCGGCCGGTGGCTGCGGGCCGGGGTGGCGATCGCGACGGCGTGGACGTCGTCGCGGCCGAGCACCTCGGCCAGGTCGTCGGTGACGAGGACGCCGCTGCGGGCCCCCACGACGGCGCTGGCCCGCTCGGTGTCGAGGTCGCAGACGGCGACCAGGTCCCAGGCGGGGCTGCCGCGGAAGTTGCGGATCAGGTTGGGGCCCCAATAGCCGGCGCCCACCACGGCGACCCCGAGAGGGGCCGGCTCCGCAGTGCTGTTGCGGGTGGTCATTCGGTCGATCTCCACGTATCAGAGGGCTGGTAACACCAGAGAACCCGCAGCCGTGCCGCCACGGACCGACCGCGGCGGCCTATCCCCTCATTTGGGGATCGCCTGCCCAGGGGTGAGGCGGTCAACTCGGTCGGGTTGCTTATCTGGTTTATCTTGCTCAGTGCAGGCGGTGTTGGACCGCCTGGAGTCGGGGGCGCTGGTCGGTCTGAAGAAGGGCCGAGAGTGGCGTCTGCCCACCTGGCAGTTCGACCCCGACGCCGAGCGTGGCTTCGTTCCCGGCCTGGCCGAGCTCCAGCGGGTGTTCCCGGGTGGCCCGGTGACGCTGACCGCCTGGATGACC
>NZ_JASGDQ010000055.1:0-29493 GCF_047607185.1 Nocardioides sp.
CAGCGTGCGTCATGGCAAGGCGGAGGAGGGAGCCATGCCGGAGGCATGGCGACCGACGACAACGCAGCCAGGGCGTGCGATGGGCGGCGCGGAGCCGGCGCCTCCGAGTTCTCAAACGCGCTCTCAGACCGTCCTGACCTTCTCGCCCGAATCAGCCGACCGTGTGTGGCGCAGTTCTCGCTGCACGCGCGTGTACTCCTCGCGGGTGAGCAGACCCTCCTTGCGGGCATCGCGCGCTGCCTCCAAGAGACGGCTTCGCTCGATTCGACCTCGGCAATCAAGGAGCGCCTCGGCGACGGTCATCGCTCGCAGCCCCTGATAGTGAGTCAGTTGGGGCTGAGTGCCGGACAGCGTGGTGACCTCAACGAAGGCGGGCATCTTCGCGCGAGTGCGTCGGGGCGCGACGACCCGGACACGGCGTGGGTTCACGTCAGCGAGGCCGAACAGCGCCAGAACCGAATCTCCTCGCAGGTACGAGCCGTCGCCAGCACGCAGGAGTGCTTCAGCGAACTGATCGAACGGTGTGGCTGGCGCGTCGGGAACGCGGTAGATGCCGTAGGCGACGCTGACGAGTGCGCCCCGTGCAGCCAACTTCCGCAACTCCACCGGGGGCACACCTGCTTCGGCTGCATCCTTGGTCGTGACGTAGCCGTACTCCCCGAGCGCGATCTCGCGCACCAGGTCCCGGTACTTGCCATCGACAGCCATGGCACAACCGTACCAAAAACGGTACGGTTTCGCCACCCCGATGACGGCATTCTGGGCCGACCCAGAGCGGTGACGCTTTGTTGCAGGAAACGCGCACGCAGCGGATCTAGCGACACCCCAAACCCCGTCTGACCCGTGAAAACGTGCCTTGATGTTTGTTGCAGAGAACCTGCACCTTGGGCTCGGAGCCTCACAATCGAGCCTCTGTACCAGGGGTACTGCTGGTCGAGCATCATCCCGACCAACAGCGCGAACGGGTCGTCGGTCAGCAGCCGGTCGGCGGCCTCGTTGCCGGCGATGTGGATGGCCATGCCGCCATCCTGGCCCAGCGCCGGTCTCGGGTCAGCCGTCGGCCTTGACCGCCAGCACCGGACAGTGGGCATCGAGCAGCACCCGCTGGGCGTTGCTGCCGAGGATCAGCTTGCCGACCGGGGAGCGGCGGCGTAGCCCGATCACCAGGAGCTCGGCGGCGTTGGCCTCGGCGATGCTGATGAGGTCGTCGGCGGGGTCGAAGCCGCGCACGAGTTGGCGGATGGCGTAGGGCACCCCGATGGCGTCCAGCTTGCTCCGGACCTCGCTCAGGCTGGTCTCGACCTCGCCGGCGGCGGCCTCGTCGTAGCCGGGGCCGCCGCGCTCCGAATGGACCACCACCAGCTTCAGGCCGCGCAGCTGGGCCTCCTGGACCGCTCTGTCGAGGGCGGCTTCGCCCTCGGGCTTGGCGACGTAGCCGACCACTACCGATGCCATGTTCACTCTCCTTCTCGAAGCGAGTGTGACTCAGATTACACATGGTTGCCTGTGGACGAGCGCCGGTGTGTCGCGGCGATCTGGGGCAGGCTGGCGCCATGAGGCCTGCCAGCGGACGAGCGCCGTGGATCACCGAGGCGGGCCTGGTCGCGCCACTGTCGGTGCCGTTGAAGCGCGCGCTGCGCCGTGCGGTGGTCGACCATGCCCGGGGCGAGCGCCGCCGCGGTCACCTACCGCTGCTTCACCTCGGCACACCGGGCGACCAGGAGGTCGTCCACCCGATCCGTCCCGGGGAGGCCGGCGACCACGCGCTGCGCGCCGATGTCGTGGCGGCGATGCTGGGTCGGCTCATCCCGGCGACCTGGCCGCTGGTGTGGCTGACCCGGCCCGGGGAGCTCGACCTGCAGGACGTGGACGCCCAGTGGCTGGCGGCGGCCCGGCAGGCGTACGGCGAGTCGGGCGTGCCCCTGGTCTTCGTAGTCGTCAACCGGCACGGCTGGCGCGATCCGCGCAGCGGCCTGTCGCTGAGCTGGTCGCGGTTCCGGCCGCCGCCGGCGCTGTCCCCGTAGCCGCGGCCTCAGGCCGGGATCCCCGCGGGGAACATCTCGTCCCAGTCGTCGCGTGGCGGCGTCGCGCTGCAGAGCATGTCGGAGACCAGGTGGGCCAGACCGTTGTCCGGCTCGGCCGCCAGCGCGCGGTCGACCGCGCACCAGGCGAAGGCGCCGTCGCCGTGCATCCAGGCGACGAAGCCGAGCACCGCGGCGGCGCTGCCGAGGTGGCTCTCCGGGGCGCGGGTGACCAGGTCGGTCCAGAGCCGGACGTGCCGCGCCGCCTCGTGCCGGCTGATGCCGAACCAGGCGTGATGCCGCAGCGCGGCGCTGCCGACGGCACGCAGCATCGCGGCCGCCTCCTCGTCGCAGGGCAACGTCTCGGCACCCAGATGGGCCTCGATCAGGTCGCGCAGCTCGGGACCGGCCAGCGGCACCGCGGACTCGATCAGTGCGAGCGGCACCGGGCTCGGGGATGGCTCCAGCCGGGCCGCCAGCGCGGCCCGGGACGGCTCGGTGACCAGGCCGCCGAAGGCCGCCCGGGCGCGGAAGGGATGGGCGCTGACGTCATAGGGCACCCCGTGGGCGGGGACACCACGACGGCCCAGTGGGCAGTAGTAGCGACCCCCCGCTGCGTGCAGGACCTCGAGCACCTCGATGTCGGCCGCCTCGAAGCGGCGGCGCAGGGCCCGGGCGATGCGCTGGGCCACCAGGTCGGAGCCGTCGTAGATCACGAAGACGGCTGTCGCGACGGCGTGGGCCAGGGCCGGGTCGAGCAGCCCGGAGACGCAGTCCTCGACGTCGGCCGGCTCCGGCAGGTCCATCCGGGCGTGGAAGGAGTGCCGGCCACCGAAGGTCAGCATCACCACGGACTGCTCCGGCTCGAATCCCAGGATGACCGGCGCCACGGCGAGGATGTCCTCGGGGGTGCGGGCTTTGAAGGTAAGTGTCATGTCCGATCACCTGCCCGGCGTACCCCTGGCTCACACCGAGGCTCCCGCACCCTCTGGATAACGCTGCTCGGCGCCCCGCCTGTGGACGGTAATTGGCATGTCGTGTGACCGGTGGGGCAGGAGTGTCGACGCCTGCGGATAGGTTCGGGTCCGTGCGCCCGCACGCCTGTGTCCTCCACCTCGACCTCGACGCGTTCTATGCCTCCGTCGAGCAGCGCGACAAGCCCTCGCTGCGCGGCAAGCCGGTGGTGGTCGGCGGCATCGGCGGCCGCGGCGTGGTGTCGACGGCGAGCTACGAGGCGAGGAGATACGGCGTCCGCTCGGCGATGCCGACCCGGGAGGCGCGGGCCCGCTGCCCCCACGCGGCCTTCCTCTACCCGCGCTTCGGCGCCTACCGCGAGACCAGCGAGCGGGTGATGGCGCTGCTGCGCGGCGTCTCCCCGCTGGTGGAGCCGCTCAGCCTGGACGAGGCGTTCGTGGACCTGGCGGCCGCCGGTCTGCCCTCGCTGGAGACCGATGCCCTCACCGGCCTCGCCCGCGAGCTGCGCGAGCGGGTCCGGGAGGTGACCGGCGGGCTGACGGCCAGCGTGGGGCTGGCGACCAGCAAGTTCGTGGCGAAGGTCGCCAGCGACCTGGACAAGCCCGACGGCCTGGTCGTGGTGGCGCCGGGCACCGAGCTCGACCTGCTCCGGCCGATGCAGGTCCGGGTCATCCCCGGCGTCGGCCCGGCGACCGGCGAGCGGCTGCGCCGGGCGGGCATCCACACCGTGGCGGACCTGGAGGTGGTCAGCCTGGAGGAGTTGGTGCGGCTGGTGGGCAAGGCGCACGGTGGCTGGCTCTACCACCTGGCCCGGGCCGAGGACGACCGGCCGGTGGTGGCCGAGCAGGAGACCAAGTCGGTCAGTGTGGAGAGCACCTACGACACCGACCTGACCGATCGGGTGCTGATGGAGAGCCTGGTGATCCGGCAGGCGCGTGAGGTCGCCGACCGGCTGCGCAAGCACGGTCTCTCGGGCCGCACCGTCACCCTCAAGGTGCGGCTGCACGACTTCACGACGATCAGCCGCTCCAGCACCCGGCCCGCCCCCACCGACCACGCCGGGACCATCGCTCGGCTGGCTCGCTCGCTGCTGGGAGAGCTGACGGAGAGCGGGCAGACGGCCGGCGGCGTCCGGCTGCTCGGCGTCGGCGTCTCCGGCCTGGCCGACTGGGTCCAGGAGGACCTGTTCGGCGAGGGGTACGACGAGCTGCCCGAGGAGGCACCGGAGGTGGAGGTGCCGCTGCGCCAGCGGCCGGCGTGGGCACCGGGCCTGGACGTCGTCCATGCTGAGTACGGCGCCGGCTGGGTGTGGGGCTCGGGCAAGGGCGTGGTGACGGTCCGCTTCGAGACCGCCGAGACCGGGCCCGGCCCGGTGCGCTCCTTCTCGGTCGACGACCCGCTGCTCAGCCCGTTGTCGTGAATCTGATCGGCTCCCCCGGCCTGGCCTGGGCGCACCGCCACAGGTCGGCCTCCTCGACGACGGCGATCACCGGGTAGCCGCCGGTGGGCGGGTGGTCGGCGAGGAAGACGATCGGCTGTCCGCTCGGCGGCACCTGCACCGCACCGAGCACCATGCCCTCGCTGGCCAGCTCGCCCTCGCGCGAGCGCGGCAGCGGCGGCCCGGCCAGCCGCAGGCCGATCCGGTCCGAGGCGGGCTCCACCCGCCAGGTGGTGGCGGTCAGCCGGTCGAGCGCCGCCGGCGCGAACCAGTCCGCCCGGGGGCCGGGGTGGAGCCGCAGCTCGCCGGGGCGACGTACCGGTGGGGTGTCGAGCGGCCGCGGCTCGGTCGCGCCGCCGAGCGGCAGCCGGTCTCCCGGCGCGACCCGCGGCGGGCCGACCCAGGCGAGGGTGTCGGTGGCGCGCGACCCGAGCACGGGCGGCACCGCGATGCCGCCGGAGACCGCCACATAGCTGCGGACTCCGATCGCCGGCGGGTCGAGCGTCACCACCGCCCCGGCCGGCACCCACTCGGGTCGCTGGACACCCCGCGCCCGGCCCGCGACGCGCACCGGCGCCGGGGCGCCGGTGACGGCGATCCACAGCCCGGTCCCGGCACGGAAGGAGAGTCCGCCCAGCGTCACCTCCAGCACCGCCGCGTCGGGGTGGTTGCCGACCAGCCGGTTGGCCAGGGCGGCGGCCGGGGCGTCGAGAGCGCCGGCCCGCGGCACGCCGAGGTGGGCCAGGCCGCGTCGGCCCCGGTCCTGGACGGTGGTGAGCACACCGGTGCTCAGCACGGCGAGCGTCACCGGTCGTTCCCGGAGCCGGCCACGAACCTCACCCGGGTGCCCGGTGCCAGCAGCGCCGGCTGTGACCTGGCCGGGTCCCAGAGCCGGGCTGCCGCCGACGCGGGCAGCCTGCCGAGCAGCAGCCAGCCGCCCGGCGAGGGGCTGGGGTAGACGCCGCACCACTCGCCGGCCAGTGCCACCGAGCCGGCCGGCACCCGCGACCTCGGCGAGTCCAGCCGCGGCACCCGCCAGCCGGCAGGCAGCCCCGTCAGATAGGCGAAGCCGGGCGCGAAGCCGCAGAACGCCGAGGTGAAGCTCACCGAGGTGTGCCGGGCGACCACCTCCTCGACCGAGCAGGACCACAGCTCGGCCACCCGGGCCAGGTCCGGGCCGTCGTACGTCGTCGGGAGCTCGACCAGCTCGCCCTCGGCGACCTCGATGGCGGCCGACCAGCCGGCGAGCAGCGCCTCGGCCTCGGCCGGGTCGACGCCGTCGAGCAGCACCGTCCGTGCCGCCGGCACGATCTCCTCGGCGGCCAGCCGGTCCCTCGCCCAGGTCGCCAGCGCCGCCGCCTCGCGGGCGTCGGCCACCTCGACCAGGAGGGCACGAGGCCCGAGCGGACGCAACTGCACGGCAGAAGTCTCCCAGGGTGACCTCACCGTGACCTGGGGCACCACGAATTCTTCACAACCCGGCGCGCTCAGAAGGGGGCCAGGGTCCAGCCGGCCGCCTCGAGCGCCGTCCGGACCTCCCGGGCGTGCCCGACCGCGCCCGGGGTGTCGCCGTGCAGGCACAGCGACCGCACCGAGACCGCCAGCGTCAGCGCGTTGGCGACGATCTCCCCCGAGGCGGTGATCAGCGCGCCCGGCTGGTCCCGCGGCCGGAGCCGGTCGCCGTCGTAGGCCCGGTCCGGGAAGCCCTCCAGGATCACGGCGCGGCCCGCCGCCGCGGCCTGGTCGAGCAGCTTCCCCGTCATGCCCAGCACCGGCAGGTCGCCGGAGCCCGCCAGCACGGCAGCGGCCTGGTCCGGGTCGCGCCGAGTGCGGTGGTAGAGAGCGCCGTGCGGCTTCACGTAGCGGACCGTCGTACCTTCCCCGGCGGCGATGGCGGACAGCGTGCCGACCTGGTCGACGATCTGCTCGCGCAGCACCTCGGCAGGCACGTCGAGCTCGACCCGGCCGAAGCCGGCGCGGTCGGCATAGGAGACCTGGGCGCCGATCGCCACGCCCCGCGCGAGCGCCTCGGCGCAGACCGCGCGCATGATCGCGGCCGACCCCGCGTGGTAGCCACAGGCCACATTGGCCGACGTCACCACCGCGAGCAGTGCGGCGTCGTCGGTGATCTCCTCGCCCAGGTCGGCGTTGAGGTCCACCACGCTCGTCACACCACCGAGGATAGGGTCGCGGCCATGCAGCCGCCCGTCGCCAAGCAGGTTCCCGTCACCTCGGTCCACCACGGCCGGACCCGGGTCGACGACTACGAGTGGCTGCGCGCCAAGGACGACCCCGAGGTGATCGCCTACCTGGAGGCGGAGAACGCCTACACCACCGAGCGCACCGCGCACCTTGCCGACCTGCGGCAGGCCATCTTCGAGGAGATCAAGGCCCGCACCCTGGAGACCGACCTCTCGGTGCCCACCCGCAACCGCGGCTACTGGTACTACGGCCGCTCCTTCGAGGGCAAGGAGTACGGCGCCTCCTGCCGGGTCCCCGTCGCCGACCCCACCGACTGGACCCCGCCGACGCCCGCCGACGTGGCGCCGGAGTCGCCCGCGCTGCCCGGCGAGGAGGTGCTGCTCGACCTCGACGCGCTCGCCCAGGGACACGACTTCTTCTCCCTCGGCGGGTCGAGCGTCTCCCCCGACACCACCAGGCTGGCCTATGCCGTGGACGTGGTCGGCGACGAGCGCTACACGATTCGGGTCAAGGACCTGACCACCGGCGACCTGCTCGACGACGTCATCGAGGGCGTCCTGGGCGGCGCCACCTGGGACCGTGCCGGGACCAGCTTCTACTACTCCACCGTCGACGACTCCTGGCGGCCGGACAAGGTCTGGCGCCACCTGCTGGGCACCGCCCAGACCGACGACGAGCTGATCTTCCACGAGTCCGACGAGCGGTTCTGGACCGGCGTGGGCCGCAGCCGCTCCGACCGGTTCTTGATGATCGAGTCCGGCGCGAAGGTCACCACCGAGTACCGCTACCTCGACCTCGACGACCCGGAGGCCGGCTGGCAGGTCTTCGCGCCACGCGAGGAGGGGGTGGAGTACAACCTCGAGCACGCGGTCCTCGGCGGCGAGGACGTCTTCCTGGTCCACCACAACGCCACCGGCGCCGACTTCGAGATCGGCGTCGCGCCCGTCGCGCCCACCCCGAAGGAGGGCTGGCGGCCGCTGATCGGCCACGACCCCGCCGTACGGCTGGAGGGGGTCGACGCCTTCGCCACCCATCTCGTGGTGCACCAGCGCTCCCGCGGCCTCACCCAGCTGCGCATCCTCGACCTGGGGCCGGACGGCGTCACCGACGACTACCTGGTCAAGTTCGACGACGAGCTCTACACCATCGGCGCCGGCGGCAACCCCGCCTTCGACCAGCCGACGGTGCGACTGGGCTACACCACGCTGCGCACGCCGAGCTCGGTCTACGACTACGACGTCGCGACCCGCTCGCTGTCGCTGCGCAAGCGACAGCCGGTGCTGGGCGGCTATGACCCCGACGCCTACGAGGAGCACCGGCTCTGGGCGGTCGCCGACGACGGCGAGCGGGTGCCGATCTCGCTGGTGGTGCGCAAGGACGCCCGCGCTGGTGGTGCGGTGCCGGTCCACCTCTACGGCTACGGCTCCTACGAGCACTCCATCGACCCGGGCTTCTCGGTGGCCCGGCTCTCCGTGCTCGACCGCGGCGGCGCGTTCGCGGTCGCGCACGTGCGTGGCGGCGGCGAGCTGGGCAGGAGGTGGTACGACGACGGCAAGCTGATGCACAAGCGCAACACGTTCACCGACTTCGTCGCGGTCGCCCGGCACCTGCGCGAGACCGGCTGGGCGTCACGGGTGGTGGCCGAGGGCGGCAGCGCCGGCGGCCTGCTGATGGGCGCCGTCGCCAACCTCGCGCCGGAGCTGTTCGACGGCATCGACGCGGCGGTGCCCTTCGTCGACAACCTCACCACCATGCTCGACGCCTCGCTGCCGCTGACGGTGGTGGAGTACGACGAGTGGGGCAACCCGGAGGCCGATCCGGAGGTCTACGACTACCTGGCGTCGTACGCGCCCTATGACAACGTCACCGACCACCCCTATCCGCCGATCCTGGCCGAGACCAGCCTCAACGACACCCGGGTGCTCTACGTCGAGCCGGCCAAGTGGGTGGCGCGGCTGCGGTCCGTGGCCGGCGCGGACGTGCTGCTCAAGACCGAGATGAGCGCCGGCCATGGTGGCGTCTCGGGTCGCTACCAGGCCTGGCACGACCGGGCGTTCTCGCTGGCCTGGATCCTGGATCGGCTCGGTCTCGCCTCGTGACTGTCGGGTAACCCCCTGAGAAGACCCTGAGTTTTCCCGATCTAGGCAACTCCTGGGAGCCCCCGGACGTCATGGGTGGTGAGAGCGCAACGGGGTACGTACCCAGGGAATCCTGGGCCGGCCCCAGGCGTTGACACTCTGCAGGCGATCCCTGCACGTGAAGGAGGGTCCCCATGGCAACACTGACGAAGACTCGCGAGATCGAGGGCCGTGACAGCGTCGGCCTCTACCTCGACGAGATCGCGCGCAACAACCTGCTGGATGCCGCCGCCGAGGTGGAGCTGTCCAAGGCCATCGAGGCCGGGCTGATGGCCGAGCACCTGCTGGCCCGAGGGATCCACGGCAGCAAGGCGCCCGGCAAGGCCACCAAGGAGGAGCTGGAGTGGCTCGCCGAGGAGGGCCGCAAGGCGGTCGACGCCTTCATCACCGCCAACCTGCGACTCGTGGTGTCGATCGCGCGGAAGTACGGCCGTGCCCAGATGCCGATGCTCGACCTGATCCAGGAGGGCAACACCGGCCTGATCCGGGCGGTCGAGAAGTTCGACTACACCAGGGGCTACAAGTTCTCGACCTACGCCACCTGGTGGGTGCGTCAGGCGATCACCCGCGGCATCGCCCAGCAGGCCCGAGTGGTGCGGCTCCCGGTCCACGTCGTCGAGGAGCTCAACCAGGTCGGCGGCGCCCGCCGCAACCTGGAGCGGCAGCTGGGGCGCGACCCGGAGCCGGAGGAGATCGCCGCCGAGCTCGGCATGGACGTCGACCGGGTGCTCGACCTGATGGCCTGGGGCCGTGAGCACGTCAGCCTCGACTCCCCCGTCGACGACGACGGCGACACCTCGCTCGGCGACCTGATGGCTCAGGAGACCGCGCCCGGTCCCGACGACACGGTGCTCGACGAGGAGTCCCGCGAGCGGCTCGACGCCCTGGTCGGCCAGCTCGACGACCGCGCCGCCGACATCATCCGGTCGCGCTACGGCCTGCTCGACGGCCGCCAGCACAAGCTCGCCGACATCGGCGTCAAGCACGGCATCTCCGCCGAGCGGGTCCGCCAGCTCGAGCGCGAGGCCCTACAGAAGCTCCGCCGCCTCGGCGACCCCGATCTGGCGGCCTGACGGCGCGCGTCAGCCGCCAGATCCCCCGGTGATCCGATCGAAGACCTCCGCAACCCTCCTGCGGAGGTCTTCGATCGTTCCGGTGTTCTCGACGAGGTACGTCGCCACGGCCCGACGGTCCTCCCGGCTGGCCTGGGCGGCGATCCGGGCACGGGCCTGCTCGGGCGTCCAGCCGCGGTCGCTCACCATCCGGCCGAGCGCGGTCTCGTGCGGGGCGTCGACGACGATCACCGCGTCGAAGGTGTCCGCCTGGTCGGTCTCGACCAGCAGCGGGATGTCGTGGACGACGATCGCCTCGGGTCCGGCGGCCTCCTCCAGCTGCCGGCTCCGGGCGCGGACCAGCGGGTGGACGATCGCCTCCAGCGCCCGGCGCCGCTCCTCGTCGGCGAAGACGATGGCGCCGACCCGGGCGCGATCCATGGCGCCGTCCTCGGTGAGTACCTCCGGCCCGAACGCCTCGACGACGGCAGCCAGCCCCGGCGTGCCCGGCTCGACCACCTCGCGGGCCAGCCGGTCCGCGTCGATCACGACCGCACCCAGTTCGGCGAGCATCGCCGAGACCGTCGACTTGCCCGAGGCGATCCCGCCTGTCAGCCCCACCCGCATGTCGAGCACCCTAGCGATATGTCGAGCACCCTAGCGATCTAGCGCGACAGCGCCCTCAGCAGCCGGTCCAGCTCGGCACGGTCGGCGGCCGGCAGCGTCGCGAGGAAGCGCTCCGACTCGGCGCGGCGGGCCTCGTGGATGAGCTCGTGGACCCGTAGCCCCTCCGGCGTCGGCGCCACCTCGGTGGCACGCCGGTCGGTCGGGTCGGGGCGGCGGGCGACCAGGCCGCGGGCCTCCAACCCGTCGATCACCTCGGTCGCCGAGCGGGGACTGATCCGCAGCTCGTCGGCGAGCGCCGAGGGGCGGATCGCAGGCCGCGTCGCGACGACCCGCAGCGCTCGGGCCTGACCGGGGGTGACGTCGTACCGCTCCATGGCGGCGGCGAACCGCTGTCGCAGCGACCGAGCCACCGCCATCAGCAGCTCGCCGGTCGTCTCCTCGATCGCCATGGAATAGATCCTAGGTCATCGTGCGTTAACCTCATAGTGTGGTTACCTCAGCATGTGGCGAGGTAGACCGCGTATCTTCTCGATGAAAGCGAGGTGGTCGTATGACAGACCTCAACAGCACCCCCCTTACCCTGGCTCCGGGGCGCGGTGACGAGTTCCGTGAGCGCTCCGCTCGCCGCGCCCCCGACTCCCGTGACAGCGACAGGCGTCAACTGGAGGCCACCCCGGTCTCGCTGCGCCGCATCGGCGCGCTGTTCGCGCCGCACAAGGCCACCCTTGCCGTGGTCGTCCTCCTCATCGTGGCCAGCTCCGTGGTCGGCCTGGCCCAGCCCTTCCTGGTGCGTCACGTCATCGACGTCGCGCTCCCCGACCGCGACGTGAGCCTGCTGGTCTGGTGCGTCGCCGGCATGGTCGGCGTGGCCGTCCTCGCCGCCGCGCTCGGCATCTTCCAGACGCTGCTGTCCACTCGGATCGGCCAGCAGGTCATGCACCGGCTGCGCAGCGACCTGTTCGCGCACCTGCAGCGGCAGAGCGTCGACTTCTTCACCCGCACCCGCGGCGGCGAGGTGCAGTCCCGGATGGTCAACGACATCGGCTCGATGCAGGGCGTGGTGACCAGCACCGCCACCAGCATCGCCGCCAACGTCACCGTCGTCATCGGCACCGTGGTCGCCATGCTGGCGCTGAACTGGAGGCTGGCGCTGATCTCGCTGGTGGTGCTGCCGCCGGCGGTGATCACCACCCGCCAGGTCGCCCGGCTGCGGTACGCCGTCACGGCGGCCCGGCAGCGCAAACTCGCCGACCTGCACGCCCAGGTCGAGGAGGGCCTCTCGGTCAGCGGCATCCTGCTGTCGAAGACGCTCGGCGCCGCACCGACGCTCTCCCGCCGGTTCGAGCAGACCTCTCACGACCTGGTCGGCCTGGAGATCCGCAGCCAGCTCGCCGGCCGGTGGCGGATGGCGACCATGCAGGTCGTCTTCGCCGCGGTGCCGGCGGCGCTCTACCTCGCCGCCGGCCTGCCGGTGACCCGCGGCGGCATGACGATCGGCACCCTGGTCGCCTTCGTGGCGCTGCAGGGCTCGTTGTTCCGGCCGCTGATGGGCCTGCTCAACGTCGGCGTCGACATCACCGCCTCGATGGCGCTGTTCAGCAGGATCTTCGAGTTCATGGACCTGCCGGTGGAGATCGACGATCCCGCCGTCCCGGTCCGTCTCGACCACGTCCGCGGCGAGGTGCGCTTCGACCACGTCGGCTTCGGCTACGACAAGGACCGACCGGTGCTGCACGACATCGACCTGACCGTCCCGGCCGGCACCAGCCTGGCGCTGGTGGGCGCGACCGGCTCGGGCAAGACCACGCTGGCCGGCCTGGTGGCCCGGCTGCACGACCCGGACACCGGCGGGGTGAGGCTGGACGGCGTCGATCTGCGTGACCTGACCCTGGCCGACCTGGCGAGCGCGGTGGGCGTGGTCACCCAGGAGACCTACCTGCTGCACGCCAGCGTCCGCGACAACCTGCGCCACGCCCGGCCCGACGCCTCCGACGCCGAGATCGAGGCGGCCGCGAGGGCCGCGCGGATCCACGACCTGATCGTGGGCCTGCCCGACGGCTACGACACCCTGGTCGGCTCGCGCGGCCACCGGTTCTCCGGTGGCGAGCAGCAGCGGCTGGCGATCGCCCGGACGCTGCTGCGGAACCCGCGGGTGCTGGTCCTCGACGAGGCGACCAGCGCGCTGGACAACACCACCGAGCGCGAGGTGCAGGCCGCGCTCGACGAGCTGGCCCGGGGCCGCACCACCATCACCATCGCGCACCGGCTCTCGACGGTCCGCGACGCCGACCAGATCGCCGTCCTCGACCACGGCCGGGTGGTCGAGCTCGGCAGCCACGAGGAGCTGCTGCTGGCCGGCGGCCGCTACGCCGACCTGGTGCGGGGCGGACTGGCGCAGACCGCAGCCGCCTAAGGCAACCTCATACGGTCTGGGTCACTCCTCGTCCAGGCCCCGCACGAACTCCCCGAAGCCGGGCGTGGTGAACCGGACCAGGCCGTGGCCGACCGGCTCGATGACGCCCTTGGCGATCAGCCGCTCGCGCGGCACGCTGATCGCCCGCGACTCCCGTCCCATCCGCCGTGCGATCTCGGCGCGGGTGACGTTGTCGCGCTCGCTCGCCGCCATCGCCACCAGGAACGCTCGCTCGAGCCGCGAGGCGGCGCCCCAGCGGGCCCGGTGCATCGCGGTCAGCTGGTCGCGGGCGGCGGGCAGGCCCGCGCGCACGTCGGCCATGCCGATGCTGGCGCCGGACTCCGGGCGAACCGCGTCCCAGGTGCTGCTGCCGATCAGCTGCAGCAGGTAGGGGTAGCCGCGGGCCTCGGCGACCACGGCGTCGAGCGCGTCGTCCTCCCAGGTCACCCCGACCGCCTCGGCCACGACCGTCAACACGGCGCGGGCGTCGACCTCGTTGAGCACGTCGAGGGCGACGAAGGAGCTGCGCTCCCCGAAGGTGGCCGCTCGGGTGAGAGCCTCCGGCGTCACCGGCAGCCCGGCGGTCACCACCGCGAGCGGGTTGTGCGCCCGGTCGCCGTCGAGGTTCTGCAGGGTGTTGAGAAGCACCGACATGTCGTCGGCCGAGGCCACGTGCAGCTCGTCGAGGAAGAGCAGCAGGCCGGCGCCGCCGCGGTCGCGGACGAGGCTCGCCGCGTCGTGCAGCAGCCCCTCCAGCGCGGCGATCGGCGCCTGTCCGATCGCCGGAGTCTCCGCCTCTCCGGCCGGCGGCGGCGTCGCCAGCTGGGCCTGCACCTTGGCACCGGGCACGCCGACCTCGAGGGTGATCCGCTCCAGGCGGCGGCGCCAGCGACCGCCGGAGCCTCCCCGGGGCAGCGCCTCCGCCTTCTCCAGCGCCGTCTGCACGGCGCGCACCAGCTCGGGCAGCACCGGCCGCTCCCGGGAGCAGGCCACCCACGCAGACACGAAGCCGAGCTCGCTCGCCCGGGCCTGGGCGGTGCGCAGCAGCGAGGTCTTGCCGATGCCCCGGGGTGCGTGGAAGACGAGCAGCGGTCCGCCGAGCTCGCCGTAGGTCACCACCCGGGCGAGCCGGTCCTCGATCCGGCGCAGCTCGGATGCCCTTCCGGCCAGCACCCGCGGCACCTGCCCGGGCGTGTAGGGGTTCGGCGCCATCGCCTGCCTCCCAAGGTCCGAGATGCATTCTTAGAGGTTGCGCCAGTAGGTCTCGCAACCTCTTATACTTCCGGGAAGTATAAAGGAGTATCCGGGCGGTCAGCGCACCCGCACGCAGTCAGTGGAGCGCTTGGCGATCCGGCCGGGCACGCCATCGCGAACCGCGACCAGCCGCACCCACAGGTGTCGCGCCGATGTCCGCAGCCTCGCTCGCGGCGCGGGCCGGCCGGTCTTGAGCGACGAGAACCGACCGGGTCTCGGCATCCGCCGGCAGGACTTCGCCGCCACCGCCAGCACGTCGTACGACGTCGCCCCGGCCACCGGTTTGCCGATCACCGTGACCACGTCGTGGCGGCGCGAGACGGCACGGACGCCCTTGACCGCGGCCAGCGCGGACGCGGCGACGAAGACCCGCGCCACCGCCGAGGTCAACGGCGAGGTCACGGTTCCCTTGGCGGCGCGGATCCGGAACCGGTGCTCGTGGCCGGGCCACAGCCCGGTCGCGGTCCACTGGGTGGTCGCGGGGCCGAAGGAGAAGGGGTAGCGACGCCAGTCCGCGTCGACGTCGGGATCGCGGGTCTCGAGCCACATCGCGGTGGCGCCGGGGACCGTCGTCCACCGCAGCCTGGCCTCGCCCGGCGCGCCGGCCGTGGCGGTGAGCGTGGCGGTGGCCCGCAGTCCGTTCTCGACCACGACGGTGCCGGCCGGGTCGCCGACCCCGATCGCGGAGAGCGCGTTCTCGACCGCCGCGGCGATCTTCACCTCGCCGGTCGCCGTCGGGTGCACCGGATCCCAGTTGTCGACGCCGTCCACGAAGGCGGGCACGTCGGTGGCCAGCACCCGCTCCGTGGGCGTGTCCAGTCCGGTCGCCATGGTCGCCAGGGCGGCATTGAGGTCGGTGACGCCGGCCAGCCAGGTGACCGGCTCGCGCGCCACGACGACGTCGAGGCCCGGCGCTGCGGCGCGGGCGAGGGCGATCTGCTCCTCGTAGGCGTCGATCACGCCGCTCACCGTGGCGTGCGCCGCCGTCAGGTCGTTGACGCCGATCATCGAGACCACCATGTCGGGCCGGAACTCCTCGACCAGGTCGCCGAGCCGGTCGACCGGTGCCGTCAGCGCCTGTCCCCACCGGGCGGCGTGGTCGGTGTCGAAGCCGGGGTCGACATAGGTCTGCTCGTCGGGCGCGCCCGCGGCGTCGGGAAAGTGGTGCAGGCCGTCGTAGGGCCCGACGAAGTCGAAGGAGACCCCCGAGTCGCGCAGGTGCCGGTCGAGCCGGTAGCGCCAGGTCCAGTCGCCGCTGGAGCCCTGCGTGATCGAGTCGCCGTAGAGCAGGATCCGGACCGGCTCGGCCGCTACTGTGACCGGCGTCAGCAGGGCCAGCAGCAGCCCGGTCAACACCACCAGCACCCGAACTGTCACGACCGCAGAGTAACGGCCGTCGGCTAAGGTGCGCGGGTGACCGCCGCCGTCGTAGCTCGGGACCTGCGCCGCACCTTCCGCACCAGGCAGAGGATCCTGCGACCGGTGCGCACGGAGGTCGAGGCGGTCCGCGGCGTCAGTCTCGAGATCGCTCCCGGGGAGCTGTTCGGCCTGCTCGGCCCCAACGGAGCCGGCAAGACCACCACGATCAAGATGCTCATCACCCTGCTGCTGCCGACCTCCGGCAGCGCCAGCGTGCTGGGCCACGACGTGGTGCGCGACGTCCGCGAGGTGCGCCGGCGCATCGGCTACGTCTTCGGCGGCGACCGCGGTCTCTACGACCGGCTCAGCGGCCTGGACAACCTGCGCTACTTCGCCGAGCTCTACGGCGTCCCGCCCCGCGAGCAGCGGACGCGCATCGGCGAGCTGCTGGAGCTGGTCGGCATGACCGGCCGGGAGCAGGAGAAGGTCGAGGGCTACTCCCGCGGCATGCGGCAGCGCCTCCACATCGCCCGCGGGCTGCTGCACGACCCCGACGTGATCTTCCTCGACGAGCCGTCGATCGGCATCGACCCGGTCGGCGCCCGCGAGCTGCGCGCCACCATCGCCGGCCTGCGCGAGCAGGGCAAGACGGTGCTGCTGACCACGCACTACATGTTCGAGGCCGACGAGCTCTGCGACCGGATCGCGGTGATCCGGGCCGGCCAGATCGTCGCCGAGGGCACCCCCGAGGAGCTCAAGGACCAGGTCAGCGGCGGGACGGTGCTGGAGATCGAGACGTACGGCGTCGCAGCCGGCGTCGTCGACAGCCTGCGCCGGCTGCCCGGCGTACGCGCGGTCGCCACCGAGGAGCGCGGCCACGTCCAGACGCTGGTGATCGGCTGCGAGCCACGCACCGACGTCACCCAGCAGGCGCTGGCCCTGCTCGACGGCGTCCGGCTCGGCCGGGTCGGTCACCGGGAGCCGACCCTGGAGGACGCCTACGTCGAGCTGGTGACCCGGTGAGCCGCCTGCGAGCGCGAGTCCACCAGCTCGCGGTCTGCTTCTGGCTGCAGCTCAAGATCCTGCTCTTCTCCCCCTTCGAGGGCTTCCTCGGGGTGGTCTTCCCGCTGATGTTCGCCACGGCGGCACTGCTGATCTACCGCGTCCAGGGCGACCCCGCCGCGATGCTCTACGCCGCGATCGGGGCCGCAGCGATGGGCATCTGGACCTCCCAGACGGTCAGTGCCAGCACGCTGATCCAGCGGGAGCGGTGGGCCGGCACGCTCGAGCTGGTCGTCGCGGCGCCCACCCGCTTCTCGCTGGTGCTGCTGCCGATCACGTTCGCGATGGCCGTGATCGGCCTCTACAGCGTGGTGGCCACGGTCCTGTGGGACTGGTGGGTCTTCGGCGTCGCCCTGGAGGTCGCCGACTGGCCCGGCTTCGTCGCCAGCATCGCGATGTCGGCCGTCACGATCGCGCTCTTCGGGTTCCTGCTCTCGGTGAGCGCGGTGCGCTACCGCACCTCCTGGGCGCTGGGCTCGACACTGGAGTACCCCGGCTGGCTGCTGTGCGGCTTCGTCGTGCCGCTGGATCTGCTGCCCACCGCGCTCCACCCGGTCTCGTGGCTGCTCGCGCCGACCTGGGCGGTCGAGGGGATGCGCGCGGCGGCCGCCGGCGAGAGTCCCTGGCCCGACCTCGCGGTCTGCGGAGCCGTCGGGCTGGGCTACGCCGCGCTCGCCGGCTGGCTCAGCGTGCGCCTCATCGACGGCGCCCGCCGCAACGCGACCCTTGCCCTGACATGAGGACCCTGACATGAGAGGGAGCGGAGCGCGGGTCTTCCTCGTCGGCGGCCTGATGAGCTATCGCGCGATGTTCGGCTGGATGAACCCCTGGATCTACGTTCCGGCGCTGCTGATCGCGCCGGTCTGCCAGATTCTGCTCTTCGCCTATATCGGCCGGGCCGCCGGCGTGGGGGACGACGAGTTCTACATCATCGGCAATGCCGTCAACAACGCCGCGATCCCGTGCCTGTTCGCGATGACCTTCACCATCGGCGGGGAGCGGCTCGCGCAGACCCTCGGGCTGGTGCTGACCAGCCCCGCCCGCCGGATCCCGCTGTTCCTCGGCCGGGCGCTGCCGGTGATCCTCAACGGCTGGTTCGTCGCGATGTTCTCGCTGGTCGCCGGCGTGCTGCTGCTGGACGCCTCGATCCCGGCCGACGCCTGGGTGCCGCTGACGCTGATCGTGGCGGTGGCGTCGCTGTCGGCGACCGGGCTCGGCCTGGTCATGGGCGCGGTCAACCTGGTCTACCGCGAGGGCGCGACCCTCGGCAACGTCGGCTTCCTGGCGCTGCTGGTCTTCACCGGCACCAACGTCGCGCTCGACGACCTGCCGGGATGGATGGCCGCGGTCGGCCGCTGCCTGCCGCTCTCCCACGCCATCGAGGCGTCCCGGGCCGTGGCCGGCGGGGCGCCGTGGCACGAGGTGTCCGGCCAGGTCGGCGCCGAGCTCGCGATCGGCGTCGCCTACACGATCGTCGGGCTCGCCGCGCTGCGGCTGCTGGAGCACCTCAGCCGCGCCGGGGCCACCCTCGACCGGATCTGACCCGGGAACGGCGAAGGGCGCCCACCCCGGGAGGGTGAGCGCCCTTCGGCGTTTGTCAGGCGCGGATCATCAGTTGGCGCCGGTCAGCTTCTCGCGGAGCGCCTGCAGCGCCTCGTCGGAGGCGAGCGAGCCGCTCGACTCGTTGCTCGAGGAGCTGTAGGACGTGGCCTCGCCGGCCTCGACCTCGGCCTGCTTGGCCTCGGCCTGCTGCTTGACGTGGGCCTCCCAGCGGGCGTGCGCCTTGGCGTACTGGTCCTCCCAGGCCGCGCGCTGGTCGTCGAAGCCCTCGAGCCACTCCCCGGTCTCCGGGTCGAAGCCCTCGGGGTAGATGTAGTTGCCCTGATCGTCGTAGGTCGCGGGCATACCGTAGAGCGTCGGGTCGAACTCCTCCACGTCGGTGGAGACCGAGGTCTCGTTGGCCTGCTTCAGCGACAGCGAGATCCGGCGACGCTCGAGGTCGATGTCGATGATCTTGACCATGACGTCGTCGTTGACCTGGACGACCTGCTCCGGGATCTCGACATGGCGCTCGGCCAGCTCGGAGATGTGGACCAGGCCCTCGATGCCCTCCTCGACGCGGACGAACGAGCCGAACGGCACCAGCTTGGTGACCTTGCCCGGGACGATCTGACCGATCTGGTGGGTGCGGGCGAAGTGCTGCCAGGGGTCCTCCTGGGTCGCCTTCAGCGACAGCGAGACCCGCTCGCGGTCCATGTCGACGTCGAGCACCTCGACGGTGACCTCGTCACCGACGGCGACGACCTCGGAGGGGTGGTCGATGTGCTTCCAGGACAGCTCCGAGACGTGAACGAGGCCGTCGACGCCGCCGAGGTCCACGAACGCACCGAAGTTGACGATCGAGGAGACGACGCCCTTGCGGATCTGGCCCTTCTGGAGCTGGGTCAGGAAGCCGTGGCGAACCTCGGACTGGGTCTGCTCGAGCCAGGCACGGCGGGACAGGACCACGTTGTTGCGGTTCTTGTCCAGCTCGATGATCTTGGCCTCGAGGGTCTGGCCGACGTAGGGCTGCAGGTCGCGGACGCGACGCATCTCCACCAGCGAGGCCGGCAGGAAGCCACGCAGGCCGATGTCGAGGATGAGGCCGCCCTTGACGACCTCGATGACGGTGCCCTCGACGACGCCGTCCTCCTCCTTGACCTTCTCGACGGTGCCCCAGGCGCGCTCGTACTGAGCGCGCTTCTTGGACAGGATCAGCCGGCCCTCCTTGTCCTCCTTCTGGAGGACGAGCGCCTCGACGTGGTCGCCCACGGAGACGACCTCGCTGGGGTCGACGTCGTGCTTGATGGACAGCTCGCGCGAGGGGATGACGCCCTCGGTCTTGTAGCCGATGTCGAGCAGGACCTCGTCGCGGTCGACCTTGACGATGGTGCCCTCGACCAGGTCTCCGTCGTTGAAGTACTTGATGGTCGAGTCGATCGCGGCGAGGAAGTCCTCTTCGGACCCGATGTCGTTGACCGCCACCTGGGGCGCGTCGTAGTCCGAGAGAGCAGAGAGAATGGTCATGGAGTAGTAGGAACCTTGGTCTGTTTGATGGATTGATGTGCGGGCCTGCGCGACGGCGACATCCGCGGATGTGCACACCTCTGGCACGCAGTCGTCAAGGGTACGCCGAGCGCGGCGGCGCAGTCCAACCAGCGAGCGCTCACCACCCGCGTGGGAAGAGCCCCGGCGTGGGCATAGGCTCGAGGAGTGAGCCAGCTTGGCAGCGAACCGACGACACTGAGCGAGTTCCCGCCCGATCCGCCGGTCCACTCCGTCCGGCGCTCGACCAGCGAGGCGGAGTCGCGTCGGGCCAATGGGCCGGACTGGGACCGCTACGCCGACGAGTACCAGGCCACCCATGGCAGCTTCCTCGGCGATATCGGCTTCGTCTGGGGCCCGGAGGGGCTCACCGAGGCCGAGGCCGGCGTCCTCGGCGAGGTCGCCGGTCGCGACGTGCTGGAGCTCGGCTCCGGGGCCGGTCAGTGCTCCCGGTGGGTCCGCTCGCGGGGCGGTCGCGGCTACGGCCTGGACCTGTCCCGCCGCCAGCTGCAGCACGGCCGCCGCCTCGACGAGGCGACCGGCGTGGTGGTGCCCTCGGTGCAGGCCACCGCGACCGCGCTGCCGTTCGCGGCCGGCAGCTTCGACATCGTCTTCTGCTCCTTCGGGGCGCTGCAGTTCGTCGCCGACATCGAGGTCGCGATCGCCGAGGTGGTCCGGGTGCTGCGGGCCGGCGGCCGGTTCGCGTTCTCGATCACCCACCCGACCCGGTGGATGTTCCCCGACGACCCCGGCACCGAGGGGCTGGTCGCGTCGCAGTCCTACTGGGACCGCACCCCCTACGTCGAGGTCAACGACGAGACCGGGGAGACGTCGTACGTCGAGCACCACCGCACCCTGGGCGACTGGGTCGCGCTGCTGGCCGGTGCCGGCTTCCGCATCACCGACCTGGTGGAGCCGCAGTGGCCTGCCGGCCACGACCGGGTGTGGGGCGGCTGGTCGCGGGTGCGCGGGCTGCTCACCCCGGGCACCGCGATCTTCGGCGCCGACCTGGATGATTGATGGCCTGAGAACGCCCTACGCCGTGCGTCGGCCGCGCCGGCCGCCCAGGGTCAGGAAGCCGCCCAGGGCGAGGCAGGCCAGGCCGCCGACCAGGCCGCCGATCGGGATGACCTTCTCGATCAGGGTC
The DNA here is from genome assembly GCF_047607185.1 of Nocardioides sp. GTDB lineage: Bacteria > Actinomycetota > Actinomycetes > Propionibacteriales > Nocardioidaceae > Nocardioides. The sequence goes on from NZ_JASGDQ010000055.1 coordinate 20,773, forward strand.
AGCATGGCGTGATTGGACTTGGCGTCCTCGACATTGGTCTTGACGGTGTCCTCGGTGTACGTCACGTCGATGTCGAGCAGCAGGGTGCCGTCGGGCAGGCTGACCCGCTGGCTGCCGGTCTGGTCGACATAGGCCCCCGTCTTGGGGTCGGCCCAGATCGTCTGCGTGGCCTCGTACTGGCCCTCGATGCCGTCCGAGACCTCGGCGGTCTGCTCGGGCACCTCGACCTGGAACTCGTAGGTCTCCAGTCCGTCGATGTCCCGGGTGCCCTGGTAGGTGGCGTCGACGGTCTTGCCGAGGGTGCCGTCCCAGAACGGGTAGGTCTTCTTCTTGACGTTGAACGGGAACTTGGTGACCAGGCCGACGTAGGGGGCGACCAGCTCCTCCTCGACGAACTCGCCCTGGTCCGCGACGGCGGTGGCGTCGTGCCGGTCGATCGCGAACTGCTTGGGCATGATCTGGACGATCCGCTCGTCGTCGGCGTCGAGGGTGATGTCGCCCTTCTCGTCGATGCAGTCGGGCAGCTCTTCGGTGGCCACGGTGATGCAGCCGAGCTGGTTCAGGACGACCACCTTGCCGGTCGAGGCGTCCTCGTCGACCCAGGTATGGGTGATGTAGTCGACCGGCACCTCGGTGTCGGACTTGGCGAGCGAGCCGCTCGCCGTCCCGGTCAGCCGGGTGAAGGACTCGGTGTCGAGCGGCACCCGCTCGGCGGCACCAGCGCCCCAGAATCCCGCCACGGCAGCGGCCACCAGCAGGAAGCCTCCCACGAGCAGCAGCGCTCGTCCTCCCCAGATACGCACGTCGAACCCCTCCCAGAGTCACCAGTCAGCCAGCCGGGCTGTGGCCCGGATCACACGCTGGCGAGAGTGTGCCATAGTTCCGCCCCGTGGACCCCGCCGCAGCGCCGCTTCGCCTCAGGATCGACCCTGTCACTGCCGCTGTCGCGCTGGTAGTGGTCCAACTGGCGATCCGGGCCTGGGCGCTGTCCGGCTCGTGGCTGTTCTTCGACGACTTCGCCTTCATCTCCCGGGTGCAGAACGACGGCATCGGCTGGCAGGCGCTGACCACCAGCTATGGCGGTCACCTGATGCCCGCCGGTCTGCTGGCGACCTGGGCCAATGTGCAGGTCGACCCGCTGGGCTTCCCGCTGTACGCCGTCGAGATGATGGGCTGCCTGGCGCTGGCCGACCTCGGCGCCGTGGTCTTCCTGGTCTCGGCCTTCGGCCGCCGCTGGGGCATCCTGCCGCCGTTGGTGATCTACCTGTTCACCGTGCTCACCGTGCCGGCCGGCATCTGGTGGGCGGCCGGTGTCAACCAGCTGCCGTTCCTGGCGGCGCTGTTCTGGGGTGGCTGGACCCACCTGCGCTACCTGCGCACCCGCCGGCTCCGGTGGGCGCTGGCGACCATGGCGATCACCCTGGTCGCGCTGGCGTTCCAGGAGAAGTCGCTCTACGGCTACCTGCTCTTCGCCGTCCTCGCGCTCGGCTACTTCGCCACCGGCGACATCCTCGCCCGGATCCGGCAGGTGGCCGCCACCTATCGGGCCGGCGTCGTCCTCTACGGCGCGGTGGCGGTGGCCTATCTCGGTCTCTACCTGTGGCGCGGCCAGGACTTCAAGGCGACCCCGACCGACGACCAGCCGCTGTGGTCGGTCGCCGGCAACATGAGCGGCCAGGCCTATGCCACCGGCATCCTGGGCGGACCGCTCACCTGGAACAAGGGCGCCAACGGCGCCATCGCCCAGCCGGGGCCGCTGGTCACCGTGCTGGCGGTGCTGCTCCTCCTCGCGTTGGTCTACCACCTGCACCAGGTACGGCGCCGGTCGCTGCGCGCGCTGCTGCTGGTGATCGTCCCGCTGGCCGCGGACATCGTGCTGGTGACCTCCGGCCGTACCGCGGTCGGCCCCTTCCTGGCGCTGGAATACCGCTATCTCACCGAGCTCGCGGCGTTCAGCGCCATCGCGCTCGGGCTGGCGACGCTGCCGCTGCGCGGCGCCGTCGAGACCGTCGAAGCGGTGCGGCCCAGCGCCTTCCTGGACCTGCCCGGCCGGGTCACGGTGGCGACCTGCCTGGTCGGCGTGCTGGGCACCAGCTCGGTGATCAGCTACGCCACCCACTGGCACACCATCGATGCCCAGCGCGCCTACGTCACCGGTGTCGCGGACACCCTGGAGCACCCCAAGGAGCCGATCCCGCTGGTCGACAACGGCGTGCCGCTGTTCGTGATGTGGGCGTTCGGCTATCCCGAGAACACCCTGAGCCACATCTTCAAGTGGCTCTCCCCCAACGCGCTCTACCCCCGGGCCCGACTCGACGACCTCTACACCTTCACCGACCAGGGCAAGCTCGCGCCGATGGTCGTCGAGGCGGTCCGCACCGGCGTGCCGAGGGTCCGTGACGCCTGCCCGTTCCCGGCCCGCAAGGGCACCGTCGAGATGCCCCTCGACGGTCCGGTGGTCGGCACCGGCTGGTGGGCCCGGGTCGGCTACTACGCCGAGCAGAGCGCCCCGGTCACAGTCGTCGCCGGCGACGAGACCCACGAGATCACCCTCGAGCCCGGCCTGCACAGCCTGTTCTTCACCGCCGGCGCCGACCGGTTCGAGGCGCTCTCGATCGAGGGGCTGCCGGCCGACTCCTCGCTGTGCGTCAGCGAGGTCGTGGTCGGCAGCCCGACCCCGTTGGCGAGCCCATGAGGTTCCCGGCACTCGACGCGCTCCGCGCCGTCGGCGCGCTGATGGTGGTGCTGACCCATGTCGCCTTCAACACCGGTCGGATCAACCAGGGCTGGACCGGGGCGGCGCTGTCCCGGCTCGACTTCGGGGTCGCGCTCTTCTTCGTGGTCTCCGGCTTCCTGCTCTCCCGGCCGCACTTCACCGCCGCCGAGGCGGGCCGGCCGCAGCCCGGCGTCGCGCACTACCTATGGAAGCGGGCGCTGCGGATCCTGCCGCTCTACTGGGTCGTGGTCGTGGTCGCGCTGCTCGTCGACCCGGCCAACCGCGGCGCCTCGGTCGGCACCTGGCTGCGCCACCTGACGCTGACCCAGCTCTACGTCGACGCCCCGCTGGCCAGCAGCCTCACCCAGATGTGGAGCCTGTGCACCGAGGTCGCCTTCTACCTCGCGCTGCCGGTGCTGGCCCGGCTGCTGGCGCGGCTCTCGACACGCGGCGTGCTGGCCGGCTGCGCGCTGCTGAGCCTGCTCGGGTTAGGATGGGCCGGGTTCGCCGGCGGCCACTTGGCACAGTGGCTGCCGGCGTACCTGCCCTGGTTCGCGGGCGGCGTTGCGCTGGCCGCGATCAGCGCCCACCCCGCGGCCGCCGCCCGGCTGGACCGCGTGGCGGCCGATCTGGCCGGCTGGTGGCTGCTCGGCGGTGGGCTGTTCGCCATCGCCTGCAGCGACCTCGCCGGGCCACGGCTGCTGGTGCCGCCGACGGCCTGGGAGGGGATCGCGAAATGCGCGCTGTACGGCGCGGCGGCGCTCTGCCTGGTGCTGCCGCTGATCTTCGGCGAGGGCGGCCGGGCCCGAGGCTGGCTCACCACACCGCTGGCGCACTGGCTGGGCGAGATCTCCTACGGGGTGTTCTGCCTGCACATGATGGTGCTGGTGCTGGGGATGCGGCTGCTCGGGATCGAGGTCTTCACCGGAAGCTTCTGGGGCGTGCTGGGCTTCACGCTGCCGGTCAGCCTGGTGCTCGCCGCGGCCTCCTACCGCTGGCTGGAGTCGCCGCTGCTGCGGCTCAAGGACCGCGGCCCGCTCGCCAGGAGAGACCCGGCCACCAGCGCCACGGCGAGCAGCCCGCACCACTGACCCACCGGGGCGAGGCCGTCGAGCCCGGCGACCGCCCGCGGCACCACCGCCAGCAGCAGCGCCAGCGCGGCGAGCGGGCCGGCGAGGTCGAGGCCATCCGGCCGGCGCCACAGTACGACGACCACGACCCCGCCGAGCAGCAGCCCGCTCCAGCCGCCCAGCAGCCCGAGGGCCAGCGCCACGACCGCGCCCTCCAGTGCCCGGGCGCCGGGTCGCGGGCGGCCGGCATCGGGCTCGGCGGCCGGACGCCGCCGACGTCGGAGCGCGAGGGCGACCGCGGCCGTGAGCAGCACCCCGCCGAGGCCTACGAGCAGGCCGAGCCGGAACGGCCGGTCGGGCGGATAGGAGAAGCTCACCGTGCCGGCGGAGCCGGCCGGCACCACCCAGCCCTGCTGCCAGCCGTCGACGCGCTGCGCGCGGAGCCGCTCGCCGTCGAGGGTGGCCACCCAGCCGGCGTTGAAGTTCTGTGGCAGCGCGAGCACACGGTCGCTGTCCCCGGCCGGCACCTCGGCGCGCAGCGGCGCCCCCAGGTCGTCGCGGGTGAGCGGTAGCGGGGCCGACCGGACCACGGTCGCGCCGGGCCTGACCAGGTCGAGCGTGTCGGCGCGCAGCAGCGTGCTGGGTGCGGCGGCGACCTCCCCGGTGCCGAGGCTGAGGCTGTCCTCGCCGCACACCGTGAGGGCGACCTCCTCGCCGCGCAGCAGGCCGGCCAGCGTTGCGGTGGCGCCGGTGCGCAGCGTCCGGCCGCCGGCGGTGACGGTAGGCCCCTCGCCGCAGCCCAGCGTGACGACGCCGTCGGTCAGCGGCGCGCCGTCGAGGAGCAGCTCGGAGATGCCGGGGTCGAGCTGCTGGGTGGTGACCCCGTCGGTGGTCAGCGCCGGACGGGCCCGGATGATCCGGACGCTCAGCCGGCTGGTGGTCTTGCCGGGCAGCGGCACCGAGCCGTCGCGGCGCACCCGCCGGGCGAGACTCCAGTCCTCGCCGGAGACGACCACCCGGGCCGGTTGGCTGACCGGGGCCGCGGCGCCGACGCGCAGGGTGAGGGAGTCGATCCGGCGAGGCGTGTCGAACCCCAGGGTGATCGCGGCGTTGATGCCGCCGCGCCAGCTGGTGCCGAGGTCGCCGTCGAGCACGGCGACCGGTGACTCGGCGATCTCGGCGGCCAGTGACCCCTCGCTGGTGAGCTCGACGCCGACGGCCCGGGCCACGGTGTCGGAGAGTCCCGGGGAGCGGCGCAGCGAGCCGGTGCCCGCGACGTCGTACGTCGTCTCGTCGGCGAGGGTGAGGAGCCGATCGATCCGGTCGCCGTCCTCGCCCTGCTCCGCCAGCAGAGCGAGGCAGGTCACGGTGCCCGCGACGGTGGGGCAGCCGGTCGCGCCGTCGTCGCGGGTGAGCTCGATCCGGTCGACGACGGCGCCGTCCGGCGGGGCCGGCAGCGCCAGCACCCGGCGGGCGGAGACGCCGGGCACGTCGAGCTCGGCGATCCCCCACTGGCCGGCCTGACCGGCCTGGCCGCCGACGGCGGTGACCCGGACGGAGGACGCCGAGGCGACCCGCATCGGCACCGTGACGCTTCCGCCGGGCGGCGGGGCGGCGACCTCCTTGCTGATCGGTCCGGCAGTGACCCGCAGTCTCGACACCGCCACCGCGTCGCCGGGCAGCGTGATGCTCACCGAGGGCACCGCCGCGGCGGTGGCGAGGTCGAGTTGCAGCCACTGTCCGTCCGGGTCGGTGCCACGTGGGGTGCGCCAGGCGGTGGTGGGGTCGTCGTCGACCGCGGCCGCCGCCGAGGCGCCGCGCTCCAGCGGCGGCGGCGCGTCGGCGTCCGCCTGGGAGGCGCTGGCCGTCACGTCGGCGACGCCGCGCCAGGTCTGCGTGGTCTGCCATCGCTCCTGGTCGGGGAGGATCCGGTGGAACTGCTCGCGTCCCGAGAGCCGCGGCCGGGAGCCGGCCGGAGTGGTCGCCGCGTGGTTGCCGCGCACCGCCTGGAAGGCCGTCTCCTGGCGGCGCGACCCGTCGGTGAGGACGACGTGCTCGGGGTCGGCGACGTCGCCGGTCAGCGGCAGCCCGTCGCCGGGATCGCCCATCACCGAGACGCCCGCGGGAGTCAGCGTGGCGTCGGTGGCGGCGGCGACTCGGTAGACCTCGACCGCGTGATAGCTGCCGCTGAGGCCGTGGTCGCCGAGCACCCGGACGTCGTCGGCGGTCTGCACCTGTGCGAGCCCCGACTCCGGGCCGAAGGTCGCCACCCGGGTCAGGCCCGGGGCGCCGTCGAGCGCCGCATGGACATAGGCCGGGTCGGGGGCCCCGGTGGTGAACCGGTCCAGGTCGTTGCGGATCACCAGCGAGCCGACGCCAGCGGTCGCGAGCAGGGGCGCGAGCCGGTCCGAGGGCCGGCCCGACTCCAGCAGCTCGGTCACCTCGTCGAGCAGCACCACATTGCCGGGCTCGGCGAGTGGCACCACATTGCGGACCGCCCAGCGGCCCTCGGCGTAGGGCTGCAGCACGTCGTCGTGGGTGCTGCCCCAGGTGTAGTCGCCGAAGGAGGCCGCCGGCATCACCAGCGCGGTGCCGGGCTGGTCGGCGAGGAAGGCGGCCGCCTGGCGCCAGTACGACGGCGCCGCCTCGAAGCCCCGCGGCGCGGCGACCTCGCCGGCCAGCCACGGGAAGCCGAGGCCGACCAGTGCCGCAGCCGTCGCGGCCGCGACGGTCCTGGTCGAGAGCCGGGCCAGGCCGGCGCCCGAGGCGGCCAACGACGCGGCCAGCACCGTCAGCGCGTGGGCGACGCCCAGGCTGAGCGCCAGCCTGACCACGACGTCGTACTTGTGGGTGTTGCGCAGCGCCGCCAGCGCGCCGTCCAGCAGGGACCGCCGGTCGCCGGCGAGCCAGCCGTGGACCTCGCCGGCGTAGCCCAGCCCGACCAGCACCAGGCCGGTCAGCAGCGTCAGCACCGCGAAGCGCCGGTGTGGCTGGTCGGCGCGGGCCAGGCCGAGCAGTCCGACCGCGGCGACGGCGGCCGCGTCGAGCAGCAGGAAGGGGGTGGAGACCAGCGACGCGCCCGCCGGATAGCCGGCGGCGCCGAGGTAGGCGGCCCAGTGCGAGGTGCCGCTCAGCGAGGAGACCAGGTCGGTGGCCGAGGAGGTGACGGCGGCGTTCTCGATGTAGTCCAGGAACGGGGCGGCGTACCTGCCCTGCAGGATCAGCGGCACCAGCCACCACGCGGTGGCGAGCACGGTGAAGCCGCCCCACCAGGCGAGCAGCGCGAACCGGCGCCGGAGCAGCAGCCAGACGACGCCGGCCGGGATCACCGCGGAGACGGCCGTCGCGTTGACGCCGCCGCAGCAGGCGACCAGCAGCGCGGCCAGCGCGCCGGTACGGGCGGCCGGGCCGCGGTCGCGGACCAGCACGACCAGCACCCAGGGCGCGATCGCCGTCGGCCACAGCTCGACGGAGGTCTCGCCGAGGATGGTCGTCACTCGCGGCGCCAGCACGTAGCCGGCGGCCGCGGCGAGCTGCGGCCAGGGACCGCCCACGCGCAGCTCACGCAGCAGCCGGAGCATCCCGAAGAAGGCCAGGTTGAGCAGCAGCGCCCACCACAGTCGCTGCACCACCCACTCGGGCAGCGCCGCCAGCCTGCCGAGCACGAAGAACGGGCCCATCGGCCACAGGTAGCCGTCGGCCTGGTTCTGGATCTGGCCGAAGGCGGCGCGGGCGTCCCACAGCCGGGTGCCGCCCGCGAGGAAGCGCCACGGCGCGGCGACCAGGTCCCACTTGGTGTCGGCGACGATCCGGCCGGTGGCCTGGGAGAACGCCAGCGCGGTCCAGACCGCGGCGAAGCCGGCCAGCCGGACCCGGGACTGGGCCCGGGAGCCCGGCTGCTCGCTCAGCGCTTGCGCACCACGAGCAGGAGGTTCCACGACAGCACCTCCCCCAGCACCGGCACCCGGAGCACCCACCGCGCCCACCAGGGGTGGTAGCGCGGCACCGCCGCGAGCACGACGCCGTGCTGCTGCTGGCGCGCCCAGCGCAGCCCGGCCCGGGCGGTGACGCCGAACAGCGACTCGCCGTACTTGTTCTTGGGCTCGTGGCCGTGCTTGCGCAGGTAGCGGCGCCGGGCGTAGCGGCCGCCCAGGAAGTGCCACGGCGAGGTCTCGTGGCCGCCCCAGGGCCCCCACCAGAGGGTGTAGGAGATGAAGGCGATGCCGCCCGGGCGGGTGACCCGGAGCATCTCCTCGGCCATCCGCCAGGGGTCGGGGACGTGCTCGACGACATTGGAGGAGTAGCAGACGTCGACGCAGTCGTCGCGGAACGGCAGCCGCTGGCCGTCGCCGATCACGGTCCACTCGGCGATGTCGCCGGCGCCGGAGAGCTCCCCGACGTCGGCGTCGAGGGCGACGTACGACGCCCCGGCCCGCTCGAAGGCCCGCCGGAAGTAGCCGGGGCCGCCACCGACGTCCAGGACCGTGGCGCCGGCCAGGTCGTGGTAGGCCGAGAGCTGTCCGACGGAGTCCTCGGCGAGCGCGGTGTAGAACCGGCGCGGGTCGGTCTGCTCGACGCCGAAGTCACGGAACAGCCGCACCGAGCGGCCCAGCGTCGGCGCCCAGCGCCCCGCCGGCTCCCCCGTCGGCAACAACCCCTGCCTACCCAGCGATCTCACGGGGCCGGACCCTAGCCGACGGCCCGCCGGGGTGCGATTCGTCACAGGACGGCCTACCATCTCCGGATACGTTACCGAGGGGTAACGGCCGGTCGGAGGGAGCTGGTTCGGTGCGGAGGCGTCAGAGCGTGTTCGAGAGCTCGGCGTCGAGCTCGGCGTTGTCCAGCGTGCGTCATGGCAAGGCGGAGGAGGGAGCCATGCCGGAGGCATGGCGAGTGACGACAACGCGGCCAGGGCGCGTGCTGGGCGGCGCGGAG
>NZ_JASGDQ010000056.1:0-67614 GCF_047607185.1 Nocardioides sp.
GATCAACCCTGTGGAAGACGGCTAGTGCGGTGGATCCGTGCCGGATAGTGACTCGGATCCACCGCACTACTCAACTGGTCAGCAGATGGCGACGATCTCGAAGGCATCCCAGACGAGGGTCAGGTTGGGGTCCGTCATCGTCACCTCGAGGACGTTGCCTCCCAGCGACGACCTGCCGACGCCGATCAACCGCGGGATCGTCATCTCGCTGCCACCGAGAGGGTTCACCGCGTCGGAGGTCGTGGCGCCCCAGAAGCAGTCGGAGAGGTCTGCGGGGAAGGTCACCCGGGTCTTGGCTGACTGACTGCCATTGGTGACATGGCTGGCCGTAATGCCGCCGGACTGCTTCACCACACTGCCGTTCTCGTCGATGGCCGCCCAATAGCGGTTGACCGAGCCGGCGGCACCGGCAGGACCCTGAGCGCCAGCAGGCCCGGCGGGGCCCGTCGCACCTCGGAGCGCTGCGATGGCGTTCTTGTTGAGAGCGCTGAGCGGGATGGAGTTCTTCTTGATGTTCTTGCCGTTGATCACGCCGGCGGCGGTGGCGGTGCCGACGGACGTGAGCACGATGACGGCGATCAGGGCGATCACGGTGCTGAGCTTGGGGCGCATGGTCCAGCCTTCCAGGAGGATGTAGATCGCTGGCACGGTAGGGGCCCGTCGAGGCGCCTGACATCAGGGATCGACCCCAATGTTTTCGGAACCAACCGGCCCGCCAGGCTGTCCAAGCAGGTGAAGGAGGGCGGATGGAGTTCAGCGACTACGTCGCGGCGCGGCGTACGGCGCTCGTGCGCACCGTCGTACTGCTCGGCTGCCCAAGACCCGACGCGGAGGACATCGTCCAGACGGCGCTGCTGAAGTGCTACCGCCACTGGCGGCGGGTGCAGCGCGCCGACCGGCCCGAGGCCTACGTCCATCGCGTCCTCGTCAACACGCTCACCGACGCCCGAGCCCGCCGCTGGCACGGCGAGCTGCCCACCGAGACGCTGCCCGACTCCGGCCACGAGCCCGACCTGAGCACCGGCCTGGCGGTACGGCGGGTGCTGGCGACGATGGACCGGGCGCAGCGCGAGGTGCTGGTGCTGCGCTACTACGCCGACCTGTCCGAGCGCGAGATCGCCGACATCCTCCGGATCGCGCCCGGCACCGTGAAGAGCCGCGCCGCCCGCGGTCTGGCCGCGCTCGCCGCCGATCTGAGGAGCCCCGATGACGCTCACTGACCACGAGGCCCGCGAACTGCTCGCGGCCGCCGCCGACACCATCGAGGTGTCCCCCACGCCGATCCCCACGCCGGTACGACGCCCGCCGCTCGTCCCGGTCGCGGCGGCCGCCGCCCTGGTCGGCCTGGTCGCCGGCGTGGCGCTCTGGCACGGCCGCGACGACGGCTCCAGGACTTCCTCGATCGCCACCGACAGCCCGTCGTGGTCGCCACCGACAGCCTCCGCGACACCGGGCACGAGCCGGGCGCCGACGCCGCAGACCTTCGAGGTGCCCAACGTCCTCGGCCTGCCGACGGACCAGGCCGAGGAACGGCTGCGCGGCGCAGGCTTCAGCGTCGAGACCACCTCCGTCGACACCTCGCCGGCCCGGCCGTGCAGCCGCGGCGAATACGTCACCTCCCAGCGTCCGGCCGCCGGGTTGCGACCGCGTGGGGTCACAGTGCGACTGGTGCTGGGCTGCACCGATCCGGTCGTCGCGGACGACGTACCTGCCACGCTTGCCGACACGGCGAGGGCGTTCATCTCCTTCGCGGACGGTGGCGGCCAAGCGCCGCGCTGGGCGCCACGGGTGAGCCTCACTATCGGTGGCGAGGAGGTCGGCTCGCTCGACCGAGCCACCGCCGGTGTGGCCGCGAACTGGCGCGGATGCCCAGCGTCCGGCAGCTACGCTGCCCGGACCTGTCCGTTCTCCTCGTTGAGCGCGATCCCCCACGACCAGCGGGCATCCGCGTTCGGCCTCAGCATCACCACTCCGCCAACGAAGGCGCCCAACTGCATGGCCTGGCCCGAGTCCTATCACCCGAATCCGGCCCGAGCGGTGGCGATCCAACCCACCGGCCCGATGGTGAGCTGCGTGTCGAACTTCGTCGTCACGCTCTTCCTCGACGCCGCCGGACAGGTGGAGCGGGTGGATCTGATGCTGTCGGAGCCGTGATCAGCCGCGCATCGCGACGCCCTCGCGCCAGTAGCCCATGAAGGCGACCTGGCCGCGATCGAGGCCGACCTCGTTGACCAGCGCCCGGCGCAGGCCGGTGACGACCTTGGACTCGCCGGCGATCCAGACGTAGCGGTCGGCGTGCGAGGTGGGCTCGGTGACCTCCTCGCCGGAGGAGGAGTAGGTGGGCGTCTCCCACAGGTCGGGGTCCACCTCGAGGTCGGCGACCTCGACGACCACCGGCGCCGCGCCGACGTGGGCCAGCACCTCCTCGTGGAGCAGCTTGCCGAGTGGGGCGCCGTCGCGGGGCAGCCAGGTGACGGTCATGCCGGCGGGTGCGACGAGAGTCTGTACGTCGGCCACGACCGGCACCTCGAGGAAGGCCGCGCCGACGGCGTCGGCGGGCAGCTGCGAGAGGATCGCCGCCATCGCCGGGACGGCGGTCTCGTCGCCGGCCAGCAGCAGCCGGGTGGCGTCGCCGGGCACGAACTCGATGCCACCGAGCGGCGTGCCGCGGCGCGGCCCGACCACCAGGATCCGGTCCCCGGCCGAGCAGCCGGCGGCCCAGTCGGAGCCGGGTCCGTGGGCGCCGGGGTGGATCACGAAGTCCACCACCAGCGTCGTACCGGCGTGCTCACGCACCGTGTAGGTGCGCACCGGAGCGCGCTGGTCCGCCGGCAGCGCGGCGAGTTCGGTCCACCAGCTGTCGGCGTCGAGCGAGGGCAGCCCGGCGGGGCCGGGGAAGATCAGCTTGATCCGCTGGTCGTAGAGCGGCTGCCCGTCGACGCCGAAGTCGGCGAGCTCGGGCGAGGTCAGCGTGACCCGGGTGAACGACGGCGAGAGCCGCTCGACGGAGACGACCGTGCAGGCGGTCAGGATGGCACTCACAGGAGCTCCTTCACATGGTGGCGGCCCAGCGGGACGACCAGCGGGGTAGCCGAGACGGGGTCGGGGATGACGCGGCACGGCATCCCGAAGACCTCCGACACCAGGGATTCGGTGACGACCTCGGTGGGCGGGCCGGCGGCGACGATGGCGCCGTCCCGGAGCGCGACCAGGTGGTCGGCGTACCGCGCCGCGAGGTTGAGGTCGTGCAGCACCATCACGACGGTGGTCCCGCGGCTGCGGTTGAGGTCGGTGAGCAGGTCGAGCACCTCGACCTGGTGGGAGACGTCGAGGAAGGTGGTCGGCTCGTCGAGCAGCAGGATGTCGGTCTGCTGGGCGAGCGCCATCGCGATCCAGACCCGCTGCCGCTGGCCGCCGGACAGCTCGTCGACGGCCCGATCGGCCACCTCGGCGGTGCCGGTCGCCGCCAGCGCGGCAGCGACGGCCTGGTCGTCCTCCCGGGACCAGCGCGACAACATGCCCTGGTAGGGATGGCGGCCGCGGCCGACCAGGTCGGCGACCACGATCCCCTCGGGCGCGATGGGCGACTGCGGCAGCAGCCCCAGGGTGCGGGCGACCTGCCTGGTCGGCATCCGGTGGATGTCGGCGCCGTCGAGCACGACCCGCCCGGCGGCCGGCGCGAGCAGCCGCGCCATCGCGCGCAGCAGCGTCGACTTGCCGCACGCGTTCGCGCCGACGATGACGCTCACGGCGCCCGGCGGCACGGTGAGCGAGAGGTCGGCGACGACGGTGCGCTCGCCGTAGCGGAGCGTGGCCCCCTCGACGGTGAGGTCGTGGTCGAGCGTCACAGGCCACCTCCGGCGCGGTTGGTGCGAACGAGCAGATAGACCAGGTACGGCGCCCCGAGCACCCCGGTGACGACGCCGACGGGATAGCGGGTGCCGAAAGCGAACTGTCCGACGAAGTCGGCGACCAGCACCAGCAGCGCGCCGACCAGGGCCGAGGGCAGCAGCAGCGACCCGCCCGGGCCGACCAGCCGGGCGGCGATCGGACCGGAGAGGAAGGCCACGAACGCGATCGGCCCGGACGCGGCGGTGGCGAAGGCGAGCAGCGCGACGGCCGCGACGATGACGACCAGCCGGGTCCGCTCCACCGGGACGCCGACAGCGGCGGCGGTGTCGTCGCCGAACTGCAGCAGGTCCAGGTCGCGGGCCTGGGAGAGCAGCGTCGGGACCAGCACGACCACCGCCAGCGCGAGCGGTACGACGGCGGACCAGCTCGCCCCGTTGAGGCTGCCGGTCAGCCACCGCATCGCGATCTGGAGGTCCCACTGGGCGGCCTTGACGATCACATAGGAGACGAAGCTGTCGAGGATGGCGGCGATGCCGATGCCGATCAGGATCAGCCGGGTGCCGACGACGCCGTCCTGGTAGGCGAGCAGGTAGATCAGCAGCGCGGTCGCCAGCGCGGCGAGGATCGCCAGCAGCGACGTCATCGCCGCGCTCAGCGAGAGCATCACGATCGCGAAGACGGCGGCGGCGCTGGCACCGGAGCTGATGCCGATGATGTCCGGCGAGGCCAGCGGGTTGCGCAGCATGGTCTGGAAGGTCACGCCGGCCATCCCGAAGGCCACGCCCGTCAGCACCCCCAGCGAGGCCCGCGGCAGCCGCAGGTCGCCGACCGTGAACGAGGCCCCGGACACCTGTTCGCCGAGGATCACCCGGACCACCTGGCCGGGGGTGTAGAAGGTCTCGCCGTACATCAGGCTCACGGCGTACGCCGCCACCAGCAGGACCACGAGGACGGCCAGCACGCTACGACGCCGCAGCAGCCGGCGGCGACGGCCCGAGGCGATCCGGTCCAAGGCGATCCGCGCCGCGATCAGCTCGCTCGCAAGCTCGCTCACAGCGCCCGCACCCTGGTCCGGCGCACGATCCAGATGAAGAACGGCGCCCCGACGAAGGCGGTCACGATGCCGACATCCACTTCCGAGGGCCGGGCGACCAGCCGGCCGACCACGTCGGAGGCGGTCAGCAGCGCGGCACCGGCGACGGCGGAGGTGGGCAGCAGCCAGCGGTGGTCGACACCGATCAGCAGTCGGCACAGGTGCGGGACCACCAGGCCGACGAAGGCGATCGGCCCGGCGACGGCCGTCGCGGCGCCGCACAGCATCACCGCGCCGACGGCGGCGGCGAGCCTGGTGACGGCCACCCGCTCGCCCAGGCCCGCGGCGACGTCGTCGCCGAGCGCGAGCGAGTTGAGTCCGCGGGCGCAGCCCAGGCAGACGAGCGCGCCGAGGACCAGGAACGGCAGCGCCAACGAGAGGCTGTCGTAGGAGGCGCCGCCGACGCCGCCGATCTGCCAGAACCTGAACTTGTCCATGACGTCGATCCGGGGCAGCAGCAGCGCGCTGATCAGCGAGGTGAAGGCGGCGGACGTGGCGGCGCCGGCCAGCGCCAGCTTCAGCGGGGTCGCGCCACCGCGGCCGAGCGAGCCGACGGCGTAGACGAAGACGGCGGCGATCGCGGAGCCGGCGATCGCGACCCAGATGTAGGACGACGGCGCGGCCAGCCCGAAGAAGACCATGCCGGTCACCACGGCCAGGGCGGCGCCGGAGGTGACGCCGAGCAGGCCCGGATCGGCGAGCGGGTTGCGGGTGACGCCCTGCATCACGGCGCCGGCCAGACCGAGGGCGGCGCCGACCAGCAGCGCCAGCAGGGTGCGCGGGATCCGCTTCACCACGGCGGCGCTGGCGATGGTGTCGTCGTGACCGCGCAGCCCGTCGACCAGGTCCTGCGGGCCGACGAACCGGACCCCGAGCGCGATCGAGGCCAAGGCAGCGACGACGGTCACCGCCAGGGCCGCTGTCAGCCAGCCCGCCTGGGAGCGGAGGGACCGGGAGGCCGCAGCGCGCCGTGTGGCGTCGTCGCGCGGCGGCCTCCCGAGATCAAGGGTGCTGCTCACTGACTCTTCGAGGCGGCGGCGTCGATCAGCGCCAAGTAGTCGTCGAGCGCCCAGTCGATGGAGAGCGGCGAGGGGTTGGCCGAGGCGGAGAGCGGGGTGGAGTCCGGGAGCACCGCGATGGCGCCCTTGGCGACCGCCGGGATCTTGGAAAGCAGCGGATCGGACTGGGCGGCCTCGACGATGGAGGAGCCGTCGGGGTTGCCATAGGTGACGAAGACGTCGACGTCGTCGAACGCCTCGGCGTTCTCGGCGCTGACGGTGGTGTAGAACTCCTCGGTCTCGGCGGACTTCTCCTCGACGATCGCCGGCATCGGGAAGCCGTGCTCGGCGAGGAAGCCGGGCCGGGTGTCGTGCAGCGTGTAGAAGCCGACCTGGCTGAGGTCCTTGGGGTCGAGATAGGTGAAGAGGATCTTCTTGCCGCTCAGCGCGGGGTACTTCGCGATGGTGGCGTCGATCTTCTCCTCGAGCGAGGCGACCAGCTCCTCGCCCTCGGTCGTGAGGCCGAGTGCCTCGCTGTCCATCCGGATCATGTCGTCCATCGACGTGCCCCACGCGACACCGGGCTGGGCGATGACCGGCGCGATCTTGCTGAGGGTGTCGTAGTCCTCCTGGGTCAGCCCGGAGTAGGCGGCCAGGATGACGTCGGGCTTGGTGTCGGCGACCTGCTCGAAGGGGATGCCGTCGGTCTCGTCGAACAGCGCCGGGGTGTCGGCGCCGAGCTCCGTCAGCTTGTCCTCGACCCAGGGCAGCACGCCGTTGTCGTCATCGTCGCCCCAGGTCACCTTGGTCATGCCGACCGGCACGATGCCCAGGGAGAGCGGCACCTCGTGGTTGGCCCAGGCGACGGTGGCGACGCGCTCAGGCAACTTCTCGATGGTGGTCTCGCCGAAGGCGTGCTCGATGGTCACCGGGAACGCCGCGTCGGCTGCGCTGTCGCCGCTGCTCGCGGAGACCGTCGAGTCGGCGGACTCACTGGCCTCCTCGGATTCGCTGGAGCCGCAGCCGGCGAGGGCGAGGGCGGTGAGGGCACCGGCGAGGATGACGCGAAGCGATCGGGGAGCGAGCACGAGGGCCCTTTCAGGTTAGCCTTACTTTGGTTAGGCAAGCCTAATCATAAACCACCCCGGTCTTGTCAAGTCCGGCCGATGCCGCACACTGATCCGGTGCCGTGGCCGACCTGGGACGAAGCAGCGATCGCCTGCGCGCTCTCCCTGGCGGCCTGGGTCGTCGTACGACGACTGCCGCGGCACCCGGTCACCCTCACGCTGGCCGCGGCGTTCAAGGAGTTCGCGCTCATCTCGGGCCTCTACGCGATCTGGCGGATCGCCCGGCAACTGCCCTTCACCCACGAGGCCGGCGCCGTCGAGCGCGGCCGGGAGATCGCTCACCTGCAGGACTGGCTGCATCTGCCCAGCGAGATCGGGCTACAGCACTTCGCGATTCAGCACGAGTGGCTGGCCCGCTTCGTCAACGCCTACTACGCCACGGTGCACGTGCCGGCGCTGATCGTGTTCCTGATCTGGCTGTGGATCTTCCACCGGGACAAGTACCCGCACTGGCGCAACGGCCTGGTCTACGTCACCCTCGGCTGCCTGCTGATCCGGTTCATCAGGGTGGCGCCGCCGCGGTTCGTCCCCGAACTCGGCTTCGTCAACCTCTCCGACCGGCTCGGCTTCCAGATCTACGGCGACCCGGGCGTCGGCATCTCCGACCAGTACGCCGCGATGCCGTCGATCCACGTCGCCTGGGCCGCCGTGGTGGGACTGGGGTTCTTCTGCGTCACCCGCAACCCGCTCCGCTGGCTGGTGGTGCTCCACCTGCCGATCACCATGTACGTCGTCGCCGCTACCGGCCACCACTGGTGGTTCGACGGCATCGTCGCGTTGCTGCTGCTCTGGGCCGGGCTGGCCTTCGACACCCGCTGGCGCCGACGCCGGGCGCAGGCGCTCTCAGATCGAGGTGCGGTGGAAGCTCTGGAAGCTGCGTGAGGGCGTCGGGCCACGCTGGCCCTGGTAGCGGCTGCCGTACTTCTCCGAGCCGTAGGGGTGCTCGCTCGGCGAGGTGAGCCGGAAGAAGCAGAACTGCCCGATCTTCATGCCCGGGTAGAGCAGGATCGGCAGCGTCGCGACGTTGGCGAGCTCGAGGGTGACGTGCCCGGAGAAGCCCGGGTCGACGAAGCCCGCGGTGGCATGGGTCAGCAGCCCGAGCCGGCCCAGGCTCGACTTGCCCTCGACCCGGGCGGCGATGTCGCCGGGCAGCGTCACCGACTCGTAGGTGGAGCCGAGCACGAACTCGCCGGGGTGCAGGATGAACGGCTCCTCGCCGACCGTCTCCACCTCGTGGGTCAGGTCGGACTGGTCGGCGGCCGGGTCGATGGCGGCGTACTTGTGGTTGTCGAAGACCCGGAAGAACCGGTCGAGCCGGACGTCGATGCTCGACGGCTGGATCATCGCCTCGTCCCACGGGTCCATCGCGATCCGGCCCGCCCCGATCTCCGCAAGGATGTCCCTGTCGCTCAGCAGCATGACCGCACCCTACCCAGCGGTGACCTCCGGCACCGGAGCACAATGCCGATCGTGACTTTCCAGAGGTACGTCGCGATCGGGGACTCCTTCACCGAGGGGGTCGGCGACCCCGACCCGAGCCGACCCAACGGCGTGCGTGGCTGGGCCGACCGGGTGGCCGAGGTGCTGGCGACGCACAGCCCCGACTTCCAGTACGCCAACCTGGCGGTCCGGGGCCGCAAGATGCTGCCGATCCTCGCCGAGCAGATCGAGCCGGCGCTGGCGCTGGCGCCCGACCTGGTCACGCTCAACGCCGGCGGCAACGACCTGATCCGGCCCAAGGTCGACATCGACGCCCTCATCGACGCGCTGGACGTGGCGGTATCCCGGCTGCTGGCCGGCGGCACCACCGTCGCGCTGTTCACCCACGGCGACGGCGGCTCCTCGGGCGTCTTCGGCGCCATCCGGGGCCGGGTCGCGGTCTACAACGAACTGCTGCGCGACCTGATCTCCCGGCACGAGGGGATCGTGCTCGTCGACAACTGGCGGCTCAAGGACGGCCGTGACCTGCGGGTCTGGGACGAGGACCGGCTCCACCTCAACCCGATCGGCCACCAGGGCGTGGCGATCAACGTCCTGGACACGCTGGGCGTGCCGCACGACCTGCGGCCGCTGCCCATCCCGGACATCGTCAAGACGCCGCGACAGCAGCGCCGCGAGGACCTCGCCTGGGTCCGCAACCACCTGCTGCCGTGGGTGGGCCGGCGGCTGCGGCGCGCCTCGTCCGGCGACGGGATCTCCGCCAAGTACCCCACCCTGACGCCCCCTCCCGGCTGGCTGCTGGGGTGAGCGCCGGATGAGGTAGCATCCTCTTCGCTCCTCGGCTCGACTCCCGGGTCGATCTCCAGGGGCGCTGCGGATGTAGCTCAGTTGGTAGAGCGCAACCTTCCCAAGGTTGATGTCGCGAGTTCGAGCCTCGTCATCCGCTCCACGCCGAGTCGGCAGAAGTGCTGGTCCTAGCCACGCCCAGTCGGCAGAAGTGCTGGTCCCAGCCACGCCGAGTCGGCAGAAGTGCTGGTCCTAGCACCGCCGAGTCGGCAGAAGTGCTGGTCCCAGCCACGCCGAGTCGGCAGAAGTGCTCGCCGGCGCGCTGCTCGACGAGTCAGAGGCAGAATGTGACCGTGACCTTTGAAGGCTTCCCCGCCGCCGCGCTGGACTTCTACGACGACCTGGACGTACGTGAAACTCGGCCTAACTCTTGTGTGAAGCACACGAACTGTTCCCCGGTCTCTGGACCGACGAAGTCTAGGCAGTCAAGGTAGACTCGCTCCATGGTCAGCCCCGAACTTCTCGCCTCGGTCGACGCCCTCAGCGCCGATGATCGACTCGAGCTGCTGGCCCACCTTGAGGACGGCCTCTACTCTGCCGTCATCCCGACCAAGGCACAGCAAGCGGCCGCCGAAGGGCGCCTCGCCCAGATGAAGGCTGACCCCTCGATCGGCTTGACGCTCGAGGAGTCGATTGCCACGGCTCGCGCGATTGCTCGATGAGTCGTCGGCGCTTCCGGGTCCACCCGGAGGTCTTGAGCGTCGATCTGACCGAGGCCGTCGACTACTACCGGTCGATTGACGCCGACTTGCCGATGCGCTTCGCGGACTCGTATGCGCAAGCCGTTCAGCAAGTGTGGGCTCACCCGACAGCGATTGCCGAGTATCTGCCCGGCTGGCGCCGAGTCCTACTTCGGACCTTCCCGTATCTGCTCGTCTATGCCGTCGATGACGAGCAGATTCACGTCGTCGGCTTGTTCCACACTCGCCGCAACCCGGAGTTCATCAAACAGACGGTCGGCAGCCGCGGTGATCGGTGACTCCCGAGACCCGGTCCGCAGGGTCGACTTCGGCGTCGTCGCGTCCTCTGCGCTCGACGAAGCAGACCGCGCGAGGTTGCAGCAGTTGTGGTCGGAGGCCTTCGGCTCACGCTTCAGCGAGCACGACGCGGACCATGCGTTCGGAGGCTGGCACGTGGTGGCGTGGACCGGCGGTGAACTGGTCGCGCATGCCAGCGTGATCGAGCGTCGGATCCAGTTCGGTCCCGACTGGCGAAACATCGGCTACGTCGAGGCAGTTGCCGTCGTACCCAAGCAACAGCACCGAAGACTTGGCTCCGCGGCGATGGAGCTCCTCCACGACGAAATCACTATGCGCTGGCCCGTAGCGATGCTGTCGACCGGGCGCGCCACCGGGTTCTACGAATCGCTTGGCTGGGAACGCTGGCAGGGCATCTCCTACACACTCACGTCGGACGGGCGCGTCACTGACAACGAACACGGTGGCCTGATGATTCTTCGGATCGATCCCTCGGCAGTCCCGGACCTCACAGTCGAGGTCACCTGCGAGGATCGGCCCGGCGACGCGTGGTAACCGACTGACACAATGGTGCGCGTGAGCTTCGAGGGCTTCCCCGCCACCGCGCTGGACTTCTACGACGACCTGGAGGTCGACAACACCAAGTCCTTCTGGGAGGCCCACAAGCCCATCTACCAGGAGTCGGTGCTGGCGCCGATGAAGGCGCTGGCGGCGGCGCTGGAGCCTGAGTTCGGGGCGGTGAAGATCTTCCGGCCCTACCGTGACGTGCGGTTCTCCAAGGACAAGGTCCCCTACAAGACCCACCAGGGCGCGTTCGCCGCGGTCGCGCCGCAGACCGGCTACTACCTCGAGCTCTCGCCGCGCGGGATCCGCACCGGCGGCGGCTGCTACCGGTTCGAGCCGGCACGGCTGGCCGCCTTTCGGGAGGCGATCGTCCATGACACCTATGGCGCCGAGCTCGAGAGGCTGCTGCGGGCCGCCGCCCGCAAGGGGTACGACGTCGGCGGCGAGCAGCTGAAGACCTCACCGCGCGGCTACGACAAGGACCACCCGCGCATCGAACTGCTGCGCCACAAGTCGCTCACCCTCGGTCGAGTGATCGGTTTCGAGCCGGTCATCCACACCGCCGAGCTGCTGGACGTCGTCCGCGACGACTGGCGCGCCCTACGGCCGACGACCGAATGGATCGCGCACCACGCCCAGGCCTGATCGCGTCAGGTAGCGCGGTCCGGGACCGTCGTACGACGTGATGCAATGACCGCAAGCAGCCTGCCCACCCGAAAGAGCAGATATGACCGAGGCTCTCTACCTTCCGGCCGGCGTCGAGAACGGCGTCGAGCGGTTCAAGCCGACCGAGCACTGTGTCGGCCCCTGGGCCGACCATTTGCAGCACGCCGGCCCGCCGATCGGGCTGCTCACCCGTGCCATGGACCGGCTCGCATCGCGCGCCGACGCCCGGCTGACCCGGATCACCACCGAGATCCTCGGCGCGATCCTCCTCGACGAGGTCGAGGTGACGGCCCGGGTCGAGCGGCCCGGTCGTCGTATCGAGTTGCTCAGCGCCGAGATGCGGCAGGACGGCCGGCCGGTGGCGCGGGCGGCGGCCTGGCGGCTGCGCACCCTCGACACCGGAGAGGTCGTCCACCATGCCGAGCCGACGCTGCCGGCGGCTACCGAGAGGTTCGACGGACTCGGTGCACTCGCCTCCTGGAGCGGCGGCTTCGTGGCGGCCCTCGACTGGCTGGCGTTGAGCACGGAGATCAGGCACGGCGAGACGACGAAGGTCTGGACCCGGCTACGCCCCGCACTCGTGGCCGGCGAGGCGATCACCGACCTCGAGCGGGTCGCGATCACCTCCGACGTCGCCAACGGCGTCGGCGCCCGGCTCGACCCCGCCCGGTGGACCTTCCTCAACACCGAGACCACCCTCCACCTCTACGACCCACCCAGCGGCGAACTGGTCGGCCTGGCCGCCGAGACCTCCATCGGCCGCGACGGCGTGGCGATGAGCTCGGCGGTGCTGTCGTCGGTCACCGGGCCGATCGGCCGGGTCACCCAGAACTCGCTGGTCGAGCGCCGCTGACCACGAAGCGTGGAGTGTGAGGCGTATCTGGCGCGCCTCAGCGGTCAACCGAACCAGACCTCGCTCGTGGCGATCTCGGCGAGCGTGTCCAGGTCGATCGGCACCCCTCGCTTGCGCCACGAGGCAGCGCGATCTAATCTTGAAGTTACCGGCCGGTAGCATCACCATGCCGCTTCCCTTTCGACCTCCAGACAGGTGGAGACATGAGCCACTACAAGAGCAACCTGCGCGACATCGAGTTCAACCTCTTCGAGCTCAACGGGCTCGACAAGATCCTGGGCACCGGCCCGTTCGCGGAGTTGGACGCCGAGACCGCCCGGGAGATCCTGGCCGAGGTCGAGCGGATCTCCCGCGAGGACCTGGCCGCCTCCTTCGAGGACGCCGATCGCAACCCGCCGGTCTTCGACCCGCAGAGCCACACCGCGCCGGTCCCGGCCGCCTTCAAGAAGTCCTACGACACCTGGATGGACTCGGGCTTCTGGAGCCTGCAGGCCCCGGCCGAGGCCGGCGGCACCGCCGCGCCCCCCTCACTGGTATGGGCGACGGCCGAGATGATCCTGGGCGCCAACCCGCCGATCTGGATGTACGGCTGCGGCCCGTTCTTCGCCCGCGTGGTGTGGGAGAACGGCACCGACCGCGACAAGCGCATCGCCGAGATCATGGTCGAGCGGCTGTGGGGCTCCACCATGGTGCTGACCGAACCCGACGCGGGCTCCGACGTCGGCGCCGGCAAGACCTACGCCACCCCCAACGAGGACGGCTCCTGGAACATCTCGGGCGTCAAGCGCTTCATCACCAGCGCCGAGTCCGACCTGCAGGAGAACATCATGCACCTGGTGCTGGCGCGGCCGCGCGGCGTCGAGGGCGTCGGCGGCCCGGGCACCAAGGGCCTCTCGCTGTTCCTGGTGCCGAAGCACCACTTCGACCACCAGACCGGCGAGCTCACCGGCGAGCGCAACGGCGTCTACGTGACCAACGTCGAGCACAAGATGGGCATCAAGGTCTCCAACACCTGCGAGGTCACCTTCGGCGACCCGCAGGTCGGCGGCGGCGAGCCCGCCCAGGGCTGGCTGCTCGGCGAGGTCCACGACGGCATCCGGCAGATGTTCGACGTCATCGAGAACGCCCGCATGATGGTGGGCACCAAGGCCATCGCGACGCTCTCGACCGGCTACCTCAACGCGCTGGAGTTCGCCAAGACCCGGGTGCAGGGCGCCGACCTGACCAACCCGGCCAAGGACGCGCCGCGGGTCACCATCACCCGCCACCCCGACGTACGCCGCTCGCTGCTGCTGCAGAAGGCCTACGCCGAGGGAATGCGGGCGCTGGTCTTCTACACCACCACCTTCCAGGACCGGATCCAGATCGCGCGGGCCGACGGCACCGAGGACAAGCTCGCGGTGGCGATGAACGACCTGCTACTGCCGATCGTCAAGGGCTTCGGCTCCGAGCGGGCCTGGACGCTGCTGGGCACCGAGTCGCTGCAGACCTTCGGCGGCTCCGGCTTCCTGCAGGAGTACCCCGTCGAGCAGTACATCCGCGACGCCAAGATCGACTCGATCTACGAGGGCACCACCGCGATCCAGGGCCAGGACTTCTTCTTCCGCAAGATCGTCAAGAACCAGGGCGCCGCGCTCGGCAACCTGGCCGGCGAGATCAAGAAGTTCCTGGAGACAGAGGCCTCCGGCGAGCTCAAGGAGTCGCGCGCCCTGCTCGCGACGGCGCTCGCCGATGTCGAGGCGATCGTGGGCCACATGTTCAACGATCTGCTCTCCGCCGACCCGTCCTCGGAGACCGGCAACATCGCGAACGTCTACAAGGTCGCCCTCAACACCAGCCGGCTGCTGCTCAGCGTCGGCGAGGTCGTGGTCTCCTGGCTGCTGCTGCGCCAGGCGGAGGTGGCGCTGACCGCGCTCGCCGGCGCTGCGCCGAATTCCTCGGCGAGCAAGGACAAGGCGTTCTACGAGGGCAAGGTCGCCGCGGCGAGGTTCTTCGCGGCGAACGTGCTGCCGAGGCTCTCGGCCGAGCGCGCCATCGCCGAGGCGGTCGACCTGTCCGTGATGGAGCTCGACGAGTCGGCCTTCTGAGAGCTCTACGACAACGGCCCGCCCAGCCTCGGCTGGGCGGGCCGCCGCGTCCTTGCTCAAAGCAAAGACCTGCTGGGTTAGGGTGTGGCCCCTGCCGCCGACCCCGGAGCCTCCCGACACATGCCCCGTCGCCTGCCCAGACTCGCCCTGCTCACGGTGTTGCTGCTCTCGTTGACCCTGCCGGCCCACGCCGGACCGGTGCTACCCCTCGAGTACAGCCAAAATGTCGCCGACCCGAGCGTGGTGAAGACCAAGAAGCACAAGCAGTACGTCGTGGTGGGCACCGGCGAGCAGGTGGTCCGGATGACCTCCAAGAACGGCCGCCGCTGGAAGGCGTTCTCCCCCGCCCTGATCACCCGGCCGACCTGGGCCAAGGCCAGCGGCGACATCTGGGCCGCGGAGATGGTGCAGCTGGGCGGCCGGTGGCTGCTCTACTTCGCCGCCCCGGTGGGCGGCATGAAGGCGTCCAGCCGTTGCATCGGCGTCGCGGTGTCAGCCTCCGCGACCGGCCAGTTCACGCCGTACGGCGACGCGCCGCTGGTCTGCCCCAGCGCCGCCTCGACGCCGCCGGCGGCCGACCAGATGATCGACGCCGGCCTGACCGCGCCGACGATGGCGTCGCACGGCGCGATCGACCCGTCGATCTACGTCGGCCCACAGAATGTCTTCCTGCTCTACAAGACCGACGGCGTCCCGTCCTCGATCCGGCTGCTCAAGCTCGCTCGCGACGGGCTCACCCCGCTCGGCGAGCCGAGCATGACGCTGGTCGTCAGCGCCGGCGTGGTCGAGAACCCGGTGCTGCTCAAGCGCGGCAAGTGGTTCTACCTGTTCACCTCGACCGGTGACTACTCCCGGTGCAGCTATGCCGAGACCTGGCGCCGCTCCGACTCGCCCTACCTCTGGCTCGGCGCCGAGCACGTCATCCTCAGCAAGCCGAAGACCAAGCTGTGCGGCCCGGGCGGCGGCGACATCATCACCGAGGGGAAGAAGACCACGCTCTACTTCCATGCCTGGGTGTGCCGGAGCAGCGGCAAGCCGTGCAAGGAGCCGTTCCACGCCTATCCCGAGGGCGCCGAGGCGAGCCGGAACCCGATCCGCGCGCTGTACGCCGTCGAGGTGCGGTTCACCAAGAAGAAGTTCCCGGTGCGCGGGAAGTGGCTCAAGCCCTGAGAGTGTGTTCGAGAACTCGGCGTCGAGCTCGGCGTTGTCCAGCGTGCGTCATGGCAAGGAGGAGGAGGGAGCCATGCCGGAGGCATGGCGACCGACGACAACGCAGCCAGGGCGTGCGATGGGCGGCGGCGGGCCGGCGCCTCCGAGTTCTCGAACGCGCTCTGAGGCTCAGCGCTGGCGCGGCCGGTAGGCCGGCGACGTCTTCTTGAAGGCGGCCTCGCGGGCGATCTTGGCGTTGTCGCCGAGAAGCAGGAAGAGCTGCTCGATCCGCTCCCGGGCAAAGGTCCGGCGCGGCGACCTCCCCCAGGTGTCGTCGAAGAGCCGCTTGGCGGCGGCGAGCGCGTCGGGCGACCGTTCGGTGAGCCGGTGCGCGAACGCCGTCGCGGCCACTACCGGGTCGGCATCGAGCTCGGTGACCAGGCCGAGGTCGTGGGCCTGCTTGCCGGAGAGCATCTCCGCGGTCATGGTCAGCCTCTTGGCCTGGTCGATGCCGAGCAGCTCCGAGAGCGCCTGGACGCCGCTCATGTCGGGGATGATCCCCCACTTGCCCTCCAGCACCGACCAGGTCGAGTCGGGGGTGGCGATCCGGAAGTCGGCGGCCAGCGCGATCTGCACGCCGCCACCAAGACAGTGGCCGTGCACGGCCGCGATGACCGGCACCGGCACCCGGCGCCAGGCCCAGCACGCCTCCTGGAAGGTGTTGGTGCCCCGCCACGGCCGCGGCACGAACGCCTTCGCGACCTTGGCCGGCCGCCTCAGCACGCTGGCGAAGTCGAGTCCGGCACAGAAGGCGTCGCCCGCGCCGGCGATCACCACGGCACGAAGCGTCTTGTCCCGGCGCAGCCGCCGCGCGGTCGCGACCAACTCGTCGAGCAGCGGCAGGGTGAGCGCGTTGAGCTTGTCGGGCCGGTTCAGCCGCACCTGAGCGATGCCGCCCTCGACGGTGCAGGTCACCAGGGTCATCCGGGAATCCTAACCGGAAAATTGACCTCAGCCAGGCTGGTGGCAGCACCCTGCAGGACAGCTGGGGTCGGGGCTCAGCTCGCCGCCGCGCGGGCTTCGAGCTCCTTGAGCATCCGGAGCCGGTCCCTGCCCTTGGCCTTCACGATCCGGCCCAGCAGGGCGACCTGCTTGGGCAGGTTGCGCTTGGTGGTGGTCTCCCACCAGCCGTTGGGGAAGGCGAGCCGGATGGTCTTGTGCCAGGCGCTGCCGACCTGCTGGGGCAGCGGGGCGGAGTGGTAGTTGAGGCCGTACTTCTCGAAGAGCGCCCGGACCCGCGGGGCCACCTCGGCGTAGCGGTTGGAGGGCAGGTCGGGCCAGATGTGGTGCTCGATCTGGTGCGACAGGTTGCCGGACATGATGTGGACCAGCTTGGAGCCGGAGATGTTGGCGGAGCCGACCATCTGGCGGGCGTACCACTGGCCGCGGGTCTCGCCCTCCGGGAGCTCGTCGAGCTCGAAGGTGGCGACGCCCTCGGGGAAGTGGCCGCACATGATCACGCTGTGCGACCAGACGTTGCGGGCCAGGTTGGCGATCACGTTGGCGGCGAACGTGGTGGCGAAGGACGGTCCGGAGAGCAGCGGGTGGACGACGTAGTCCCTGAGCGCTTGCTTGCGGACCTTCTTGATGGTGCCCGTGAGCATCCGGTTGAACTCCTCCGACCGCTCCTCCTTGGGCAGCCGCAGGTTGTCGCCGAGCTTGAGGTCGTACATCGCGATGCCGTATTCGAAGATCAGCATGTTGATGAAGTTGAGGCCCGGCTGGATCAGGCAGCGCGGGTTCCACTCCTGGGCCTCGTCGACGCGGACCAGGCCCCAGCCGAGGTCGTTGTCCATGCCGACGATATTGGTGTAGGTGTGGTGCTCCTCGTTGTGGGACTTCTTCCAGCCCTCGGCGGTGGCGGCGTTGTCCCACTCCCAGGTGGTGGAGTGGATCTTCGGGTCGCGCATCCAGTCCCACTGGCCGTGGAGGATGTTGTGGCCGATCTCCATGTTCTCCAGGATCTTGGCCACGCTCAGCCCGACGGTGCCGGCAATGAACGCCGGCGGGAAGATGCTGGCCAGCAGCACCGCACGGCTGCCGAGCTCGAGGTAGCGCTGGGTCTTGATGACGCGGTGGATGTAGGCGGCGTCGCGGGCGCCGCGGTCGGCCATCACCTCGGCGCGGATGGCGTCCAGCTCGGCGCCGATCGCCTCGATGTCCTCCTTGGAGAGGTGGGCGATCGGGTTGTCGGTGGCGTTGATCGGGCTGTTGGCCCCGTCGTTGACAGAGGGCTCGTTGGTGATCGTCATGGTCTGTCCTAGTGGTCGATGACGCATTCGCCGGCGGCGGCGCTGATACAGGTCTGGATCATGGTGCCGTCGCTCTCTCCCGGGACGGCGATGGTGAGGTCGCCGTTGCGCAGGTCGCGCACGGCTCCCTCCTTGAGCGGCAGCACGCAGCCGAAGCAGATGCCCATCCGGCAGCCGCTCGGCATCAGGACGCCGGCCTCCTCGGCGGCGTCGAGGATCGGGGTGGCGCCATCGACCGTCACCGTCCGGTCGTTGAAGGTCACCGTGCCGCCCTCGGCGACGACGACGGTGGTCGGCCGGAACTGCTCGGTGAACAGCTCCAGCCCCTGGCGCTCGTGGTGGGCGGCCAGGGCGTCGAGCAGCCCGCCCGGACCACAGGCGTACGTCGTGCGCTCGGCCAGGTCGGGCACCAGCTCGTCGAGCCGGTCGATGTCGAGGACGCCGTGCTGGTCGTCGTACCTGTCGACGAGGCGGATCTGCCCGGCCTCGTGGAGCGCCGCCAGGTTGTCGATGAAGATCGACTCGGCGCGGGTGGGCGCGACGTGGACGCAGACGATGTCGAGGCCCCGGCTGCGGGCGAGCCGGAGCACGCCGGAGTCGGTGACGGGGAAGAGGTTGCGCAGCATCCCGATGACCGGGGTGACCCCCGAGCCGGCGGTGACGAAGAGCAGCTTGCGGCCGCGCAGGTCGCTCGGGAGGACGAACTCGCCCTGCGCCTGCTCCAGGTGGAGGATCGTGCCGGTGCGGGCCTGGTGGACGAGGTAGTCGCTGACCTTGCCGGCGGCCTTGACGGTGATGGAGATGTGGCCGTCGGGGCGGGGGCCGTGGGTCAGCGAGTAGGCCCGCCAGTTGCGCACGCCGTCGATGTCGACGCCGATGCGGACGTACTGGCCCGGGACGTGGCCGGCCCAGTCACGACCCGGCTTCATCACGATGGTGGCGGCGTCGGCCGTCTCCTGGGTGAACTCGACGATGCGGGCCCGCAGGTCGGCGCCCTTGCGCAGCGGGTTGAACAGGTCGAGGTAGTCCGCCGGGACCAGCGGCGTGGCCATCACCGCGGCGACCTGGCCGGCGCGCTCGGCGATCCGATCGCGCAGCCGCTGACCGACGGCGGCACCGAAGCCGGAGCCGGAGGGATAGGCGGCGGCAGTCATAGCACTATCTTGACTGACCGATGTAGGTAAACTCCTGTGTGGACGACGTGAAGATGCGCGTCACATTTGTTCGTCAGGAATGAAAACAAGTGGTCAGAGCCTTTCCTCGCCGTACTCCCTCGCCGGAGATCCGGCTCTCGAACGAGATCGCGGCCAGCCTCCAGGAGATCCTGCCCCGGGTGGGGGAGGACGTGGTCGGCGCCATCATCACGGGCGTGCCGTCCTATCAGGACGCCCTGTCGGGCCCGATGGGCAAGACCATCAGGACGGCGGTCGGCGTCGCGCTGGGCGGCTTCCTGTCGGTCGCCTCCGGCCAGAGCGCCGAGGCGGTGCCGGCGACGCCGCAGTCGCTGGAGGGCGCCTACGAGCTCGGCCGCGGCGAGGCCCGCAGCGGCCGCACTCCGGAGGCGCTGCTGGCCGCCTACCGGATCGGCGCCCGGGTCGCCTGGCGCGAGCTGTCCACCGCCGCGGTGAAGGCCGGGCTGCCGCCCGAGGCGCTGGTGGAGTTCGCGGCACTGGTCTTCGCCTGGATCGACGAGGTCTCCGACGCCTCCGCGGCCGGTCACGCCGACGAGCTGGCCAGCGCCGGCCGGGTGCGGCAGCGGCTGCTGGAGCGACTCACCCGCCATCTCGTCGAAGGCGCCACCGCGGAGGTGCTCGACGACGCGGCGAGCCGCGTCGGCTGGTCACCGCCGACCACGCTGACCGCGGCGCTGGTCCCCGAGTCACAGCTGAGCGCGGTGATGGCGCTGGTCTCCCAGGCGGCGCTGGTGCTGGAGGACCCACCCGGCGTGGAGGGGGTCACCCTGCTGCTGGTGCCCGACGCCCACGGCCGGGCCCGGGCGGCGCTGCTGCGCCCGCTGGCGGGCCGGGGCGCGGTGGTCGGGCCGGCGAAGCCGTGGCGCGAGGTGCGGGCGTCCTACCTGCGCGCGCTGCGGGTCCGTGCCGCCGGCTGGGGCGAGGACACCGAGGCCCACCTGGTGCCGCTGGTGCTGGGCGCCGACCCGGAGGCGCTGGCCGACCTACGCACCGCCGTACTGGCACCGCTGGCCGGGCTGCGGCCGGCGGTGGCCGAGAAGCTCACCGAGACGCTGCGGTCGTGGCTGCTGCACCACGGCCGCCGCGACGAGGTCGCCGCCGAGCTGTTCGTGCACCCGCAGACGGTGCGCTACCGGATGGGGCAGCTCCGCGACCTGTACGGCGACCGGCTGGAGGACCCCGAGACGGTGCTGGCGCTGACCGTGGCGCTGGGCTGACGGGCCGGCCCCACCCCGGAAGGAGGATCGAGCGGGGTCAGTCGATCGACGGCTGCTGCTGGGTGATGCAGTGGACACCGCCGCCCCGGGCGAACAGCGCCCGGGCGTCGACCGGGATCACCGCGCGACCGGGATAGGCCTCCGCCAGGATCTCGGCGGCCTCGGCGTCGACCGGGTCGTCGAAGGCGCAGGCGACGACGGCGCCGTTGAGCACGAAGTGGTTGACGTAGCTGTAGTCCACCCAGCCCTCGTCGTCGGTCAGCGTCGCCGGCGCGGGCAGCCGGGTCACCTGCAGCCGCCGGCCGGCGGCGTCGGTGGCCTCGGCGAGCAGCTCCGCCAACTCCTCGCCGAGGGCGTGGTCGGGATGGCTCGCGTCGCGCTGGTCGTGGAGCAGCACCCGGCCGGGAGCGGTGAAGGTCGCGACGATGTCGACGTGGCCGCGGGTGCCATAGGTCTGCGAGTCGCGGGCCAAGCCGCGCGGCAGCCAGATCACCCGGCGCGCGCCGACGGTACGGGCCAGCTCGGCCTCGACGTCGGCCCTGGTCCAGCCGGGGTTGCGGCCCGGGTCGAGCTGGACCGTCTCGGTGACCAGGAAGGTGCCCTCGCCGTCGGTGTGGATGCCGCCGCCCTCGTTGACCATCGGGGAGTCGATCCGGACCGCGCCGCTGGCCGCCGTCGCCACCTCGCTGGCCTGGGCGTCGTACTCCCAGCTGGCCCAGTGCTGCTGGCCCCAGCCGTTGAAGACCCAGTTGACGGCGCCGAGCCGGCCGGTCTCGTCCACGACGAAGGTGGGCCCGCTGTCGCGGTACCAGGCGTCGTCCAGCGGCGCCTCGTGCAGCTCGATCGTGCTGGAGAGCCAGCGGCGCGCCGTCGCCACCCCCGCCGGATCGACCACCATCGAGAGCGGCTCGTGCTCCGCGACCGCGTTGGCCACCGCCGACCAGGCCGTCCAGGCCTGCTCGGCCTCGGCCGGGGTGTCGCCAAGGGTGTACGGCGCCGACGGCCAGGCCATCCACGCCCGGGCGTGCGGCGCGGTCTCGGCGGGCATTCGCCAGGTGCTCAGGGCATCCTCCTCCGACGTGGGAGGCCCACGGTAGTGCGCCGGACGCGCCGCCGGGAACGCCGGCCGTTCCCTATGGTTGTCAGCCATGGGGCTGGTGGTGCGCGTCGTCGTCGTGCTCCTGCTCCTCGCGGGCGGGATCGCGGCCGGCTGGACGGCCGGACGCACCGAGCAGTCCCCGGTCGCCGAGGTGGCCGAGGCCACGCCGCTCGAGGCGACGCCGGCGCTCCCCTACGACCCCCAGGTGCCCTACGCCGACGACATCGACTTCCCGACCCTGCAGCCGGGGCTGGCCTACGAGAGTCACACCATCGGCACCCCGGACAACCTGTGGTCCTACCAGGTGCCGAAGAGGTGGACCTCGCCCGACGAGGACGACGAGGACGCCCTTCAGATCCGCTGGCAGCCGCCCGGCCAGCCGGTCTTCGGCGGCTACAGCCTGCGGCTGATGGTCGTCAACGACAACCGCACGCCGAAGCTGATGAAGCAGCACAAGATCATCGATCTGGAGAACTCACCGGACATCCTCGACTTCGAGATCGTGTCGCAGACCGACGACACCGTCGCCTTCCGCTACCGCACCTCGGTCGGCAACGTGCTGCGCTTCAACACCTTCCGCTGGTTCGCCGGCCCGGACGGCCTGGCCCGCATCGAGATGTCGGTGGTCGGCCGCGAGCGCGACGTACCCGGTCTCGACGACCTGCTCGCCAAGGTCTCGGCCAGCATCCGGCCCGCCGATCAGATGCCGTGAGTCTGCAGCGCGTCGAGCACCCGGTTGGCGACCATCCTCGAGTCGCTGCGCACCTGCACCCACAGCAGCCGGTTGTCGGTGACCTGGACGACCCGCTCGACGGTGACCCCGCCGGGGCAGCCGGTGAAGACCACGGTGACCATCTCGTCGCCGGCCGCCGAGCGGTCCGGCAGCGGCTCGTCGGCCCGCTCGCACTCGGGGTGCTGCGGCACCTGCTGGGGCAGCTTGTCGCCGGGCAGGATGCCGGCGAAGACGCCCTGGCCTGCCGATCCCTGCCAGTCCCGGGCGGTGCCCACCGACAGCGCCGGGTAGGTGGTCTCGCTGGCCTCGTCGGTCGGCGGCTGCCAGCCGGCGGTGGAGACCGTCCGGTCCCATGCGGTGGGCACGGTGACCGAGAGCGTCCCCTCGTCGTCGGTGACCGTGGTGGTCTCGGGGGCCCGCGGCGCCATCGCCCAGCCGGCAGCCACGCCGGCCGCGGCCAGTACGACGCCGGCGACGAGCCAGGGCCACCAGCGGCGACGACGACCGGGCGGCGGCGCCGTGGCCCGGGCCGTGGGCCGACCTGCGGGCGCCGGCGTGGCCTGGGTGGCCTGCGGGTCGCACAGCAGCGGCTCCGGCGGCGTGCCGAGCGCGTCGGTCAGCGCGTCGGCGAAGTCGGTCACCGAGGGCCACCGCTCGTCGCGATCGCGGGCCAGGGCCCGGCGTACCACCTCTGAGGCTGCCGGTGGGAACGGCTCCGGCAGCGCCGGCGGCGAGGCCGACTCGGCGGCCGCTCGCAGCGAGGCGTGGTCGTAGGGCGGCCGGCCGGTCAGCAGCAGGTAGGCGAGCGCCGCCAGGGAGTACTGGTCGGCGCGGGCGTCCGGCGACTCGGCGGCGGCCTGCTCCGGAGCCACGAACCAGGGCGTGCCGGCGATCATCGTCAGCCGCGACGAGGCGTCCAGCGACTTGCCGAGGCCGAGGTCGCCGAGCATCGCCCGGACCGACTGCCCGGCGGTCTTGAAGAGCACGTTGGCGGGCTTGACGTCGCGGTGCACGATGTCGCGGTCGTGCAGCGCCTGCAGGCCCTCGGCGATCTGCCGCACCACGGTCAGCACCTGTCCGGGGCTCAGCGGCGCGGCGGCCAGCCGGTCGGCGAGCGTGCCCTGGTCGGCGTAGGTCATGACCAGATAGGGCCGGCCGTCGTCGAGCTCGCCGGCGTCGTGGACCGAGACGACGTGTGGCGAGTCGACCCGTCGCAGGTAGCGGCCCTCCTCGACGAACCGCCGCCGCACCTGGCCGTCCTGCGCCCAGTTGTCGGCCAGCACCTTGATCGCGACCGCCGAGTCGAGGTGCTCGTCGTAGCCGAGCCACACCGTCGCGAAGCCGCCGGAGCCCAGCAGTCGCTGCGCGTCGTAGCGTCCGAGCCGGCCGGGAAGTGACACCCAGGCATGATAGGTGTCGTGACTCCGGACGAGATCGACGAACTCGCGCATCGGGCGCAGGCCGGCGACCGGGACGCCCTGGAGCAGCTGCTCGCCGAGGTGCGCCCCCGAGCGCTGAGCGTGTGCCGCGGCGTGCTGCCACACCCGTCCGACGCCGAGGACGCCTGCCAGGAGGCGCTGATCAACGTCGCCTCGAAGCTGTCGTCGTGGCACGGCCGGGGCCGCTTCACCACCTGGCTGCACGTCGTCGCGCTCAACGCCGCCCGGACGGCGTACCGGCGGATGAAGAGCGAGACGCCGGTCGACGCCCCCGCGATGGACCGGCCCGATCCGCGCACCACCTCGGTGATCGCCGGCACCCGGCTCGACCTGCTGGAGGCGATGGAGACGCTGGAGCGCGAGCATCCGCAGTACGTCGAGCCGCTGCTGTTGCGCGACGTCTACGACCTCCCCTACGAGGAGATCGCCACCCTGCTCGGGCTGCCGCTGGGCACGGTCAAGGCCAACATCCACCACGGTCGCCGGCTCACCCGGCCGCTGCTCGCCGAGCAGGCATGAGGACACGTCTGACCGGTGCGGCCTGTGTGCTGCTGCTCGCCGGCTGCTCGGCCTCGGAGCCGCCGGCGGCCGACCCGACCGCATCGGGGGGCAATTCGGGACCTCTCGAGGGGCAATCCGAGACCTCTCGGGGGGCGATCGGGGACCTCTCGGCGTACGACGGGGCGATCTCGACCCCGGTCGAGGACTCCTATTACCCACAGGTCGGCGACCCGCTCGTCGACGCGCTGCACTACGACCTGGCGCTGACCTGGGACAAGACCACGCTGACCGGCCACGAGGAGCTCACCTTCCGGGCCACCGCCGACGCCGGTGCCGTCCAGCTGGATCTGGCGGCGAGCCTGGCCCCGACCGCGGTGTCGCTCGACGGCGACCCGGTGCCCTTCGACCACCCGGGCGACTACCTGGTGGTGAACGCGCCGGTGGCCGCCGACAGCAGGCACGTCCTGACGCTGGACTATGCCGGGGCGCCCGAGCCGGTGCCGGCGCCGGCGACCCGCAAGGACACCGAGACCGTCGGCCTCACCGCCACGCCGGACGGCCGGCTGTGGACGATGCAGGAGCCCTATGGCGCGTTCACCTGGTACGCCGTCAACGACCAGCCCTCCGACAAGTCGCTCTACGACGTGACCGTCACCGCTCCCGGCGACTGGGTCGGCATCTCCAACGGCGAGCTGACCAGCCGGACCTCCGACGGCTCCACGACGACCACCTCGTGGTCGCTGGACAGCCCGGCGGCGTCGTACCTGACGACGCTGGCGGTGGGGCCCTACACCAGCACCACCGCGACCTCGTCGAGCGGCGTGCCGATCACCTCCTGGATCCCGAGCGACGACGTCCAGGCGCACGGCGACCTCGACCAGGTGCCGGAGATGCTGGACTGGCTGGAGGCGAAGCTCGGCCCCTACCCCTTCGACACCCTGGGCTTCGTGCTCGTCGACGGCGAGAGCGGCATGGAGACCCAGACCATGATCACCATCGGCGATGACGATGACGACCTCTCCGGCGAGGTGCTGGTGCACGAGATGGCGCACCAGTGGTACGGCGACCTGGTGACCCCGGCCTACTGGCGGGACCTGTGGATGAACGAGGGCATGGCGACCTACCTGCAGGCGGTCTGGCAGGACGAGGCCTGGGGCCTGGAGCCCGGCGACACGCTGCGCGACTTCCGCCGCCCGGAGCGGCGCTCCCGGAAGAAGGACGGCCCGCCCGGCGCCTACGACCCCGGCCGGTTCGCGGCGATCAACGTCTACTACGGCCCGGCGCTGATGTGGCAGCGGCTGCGCGCCATGCTGGGCGACGAGGTCTTCTGGCGGCTGGTGCGGGACTGGCCGGCCGCCCGGGCCGGGCGGTCCACGACCCGCGAGGACTATCTCGGCTGGATCAACCAGCAGACCGGCCAGGATCTGACGGCGTTCTTCGACGCCTGGCTGATGAGCCCCACCACGCCGAAGAGCTGACCAGGTCCACCGCGGGATCGCGGTCGCGGCCAGGATTTTTCAACACGTTCTCACAGGTTGTTTCGGGCGTGTCACAATCCGGCGACAAAAAGCGATAGTGCACTCATAACGAAGTAGAGTCTCGCAAGTTGCTACCGGCGGCCCTCAACCGGATCTCGAAGGGAGGTGCAGGATGGTGTCCGACACGCTCGTCGTACTGGGGGACAATCCCCTCGTCGAGGTCACTGCGGCCTACTGCTCCGCCTCCTCGGGCACGCGCGTCCGCGTGCTCAGGACGGATCTGGGTTCGACCACCCCCACCCTGCGCGAGCTGCGGGTGCGCACGCCCGACGGCGCGACCCGCAGCGCCCAGATCGCCAGCGCCGACGAGGCGGAGGCCGCGGCGTGCTCGCACGTGCTGGTCATCGCCAACCCGCGCTCGCTGCGCCGACTCCTCGACGATCGCCCCACGCTCTTCGAGGCGGCCGACATCCTCATCGCCCCGGGGAACTTCGCCGGAGCCGCGGGCTTCCGTCACTGGGCTCGCGAGGCGGGGGTCGACTCACCGCAGGTGGGCGAGCTTCCGGGGGTGGCGGTGTTCGGCCAGTTGACCGAGGACCTGGTCGAGATCCGGCACCTCAAGGCCGATCTGCAGTGCGGTGGTCTGTGCCGGAGTCAGGGCGAGGCGCTCGCGGCGTCGTTCGGGCGATGGCTGCCCGGCCTCGTCGGCACGCACCACCACGAGACCAGCCTCGCCAATCTCAACCACGTGATCCATCCGCCGATCATGCTCGCGAACCTCTCCGCCATCGACCGGGGAGAGGGCCGGCGCTTCTATCGCGAGTCGCTCTCCGAGGCGACCGGGCGACTACTCGAGGTCGTCGACTCGGAGCGCTGCGCGATCTCCCGCTCGCTGACCGGGGAGAGCGAGTCGACGGTGCAGCTCTTCACCCGCTACTACCACGCGCAGGGCGCGGCCGGCGAGAGCATCCTCGAACTGCTGCAGAGCTTTCCCGGCTACGAGTTGTCCCAGCCGCCTCGGGCGCTGTGGCCCTCCTACCTCACCGACGACCTTCCCTACGGCCTCGCGCCGATGGAAGAGCTCGCGCGCCGGATAGGCGTCGCCACGCCCACGATCTCCTCGATCATCACCGTCTTCGAGAGCGCCACCGGGCTCGACGTGCGCTCCGGCGCCGGCGAACTGGTCGACCGCCTGCTCCACGCGGGCGAGTCGCCCGTCGAGTAGCGCTCGCGCCCACAACCGACCATGAGAGGCACCGTGAAGCAGATCCTGCAGGCCCGCTATGTGTACGACGGGCTCGGCGACGAGCTCCGCGAGCACACCGCGATCCTCGTCGACGGCGACCGCATCGGCGAACTCGGCCCGCCGGAGCAGTTGCGCCGCAAGCATCCGGACGCGACGCTCGTGGATCTCGGCGACCGCACGCTGCTGCCCGGGCTCGTCGACGCCCACGTCCACCTCTTCCTCAACGGGGGCACCACGCTCGGCGACCGCGCCTATCGTGCCCAGGCCAACGCGATGCGGTGCCTGCGCGCCGGGCTCACGACCGTGCGCGACCTCGGCACGGTCGACGACACCGTCTTCGACCTCAAGGCTGCCATTGACAGGGGCGACGTACCCGGCCCCAGGATCGTGCCCGCCGGCGCCGCCATCGCCATGACCGGCGGCCACGCCCACGGACACGTCAGCACGAGCGCGGACGGCGTCGACGGCGTGACCCGCGCGGCGAGGCAGCAACTCTCGAAGGGCGCCCAGGTGATCAAGCTGATCGCCTCGGGCGGGGCGATCGGGCAGCACGAGCACTTCACGGCCACCCAGCTGACGGTCGAGGAACTTCAGGCCGGCGTCGCGGTAGCGCACCGCGCCGGCCGCAGAGCGTGCGTACACACCCTGAACGATCAGGGCGCGCAGAACGCCCTCGCCGCCGGCGCCGACTCCATCGAACACACCCCCCTGATGAGCGATGAGACGCTCGAGCGGCTCGTCTCGTCGGGCACGACGCTCGTCCCCACGCTCGGCGTCTACCGCGCGATCTCCGAGCGCGGGGCGGAGAACGGTGTCCCCGACTACGGGATCAAGGCCGCCACCGAGGTGACGCAGCGGATGATCGAGGTCTTCGAGAAGGCCGTCGCGCGCGGAGTGCGGCTCGTCTTCGGCACCGACGGCGGGCCCGCCTGGCTGCCGGTGGGCGATATCGGCCTCGACCTGCGGATCTGGTCCGAGGCGGGCGTGCCGGCGGCGGGAATCCTCGCGGCCATCACCAGGGACGCCGCGGCGCTGCTGCAACTCCAGGACGAGGTCGGCACCCTGCGGACCGGACATGCCGCCGATGTCGTGGCCGTCGACGGCGACGTTCTGCACGACATTCTCACCCTGGAGCGGCCGGCCTTCGTGATGAAGGGAGGAGTGGCGGTACACCGCGCCGAATTCGGGTGACCACCGCCCAGCCACAGCTCGGCCACGCAATTCAAGAACCAACCTTCCTGTTCCCAAGGAGAACATCATGCGCGAAATGAGACGACCGAAATGAGACGACACGGAGTCGTGACTCGCGTCGGCGGGGTTTCGGCGAGCCTGCTGCTGGTGGTCGCTGCTGCCACCGCCTGCTCGTCTGACAAGAGCTCGGACAGCGACAGCTCGGAGTCGAGCACGATCGAACTGCAGAACACCACCGCGGCGGCCACCGGCGAGATGGACGTGCTGAAGTGGGGCGTTCCCTTCGGCGAGCCCACGACGCTCGACACTGCCAAGGGCGGCGACAACAGCCTCTACCTGGTCAACTCCAACATCTGCGATCGGGTGGTCGCCCTCAACCCGGACTACTCGCTCGGCCCGAGTCTGGCCACGTCGTGGACCTACAGCGAGGACCACCTCTCACTCGTCTTCACCCTGCGCGACGACGTGAAGTTCTCGAACGGCGAGGCGATGACTGCCGAGGACGTGCAGTACAGCCTCGCCCGGCACATGGACCCCACGGTCGCCTCCGGCTACGCGGGCAGCGTCTTCGCGAGCGTCGCGAGCATCGACGTGACCGGCACCAACGAGGTGACAGTCACCTTCAAGACCCCCGACTCGCTCTTCCTCACCGCGATGAGCGTCGCACCGGGGGTCGTGATGCAGAAGTCGTTCGTCGAGGCCCACGGCACGGAGACCGGCAGCCCCTCGGTCGGCGTGATGTGCACCGGCCCGTACCAGATCGAGAATTGGGCCTCCGGCAGCGGCATCCAGCTCACCGAGAACCCGTACTACTGGAACACCGAGGCGAAGCCGCACGCCAAGGAGGTCGACCTGCAGTTCATCTCGGATGCCTCGGCCCTGACGCAGGCGCTGCAGTCGGGCGCGATCGACGGCTCCTACGAGGTGCCGCCGGCGGCCATCGAGCCCCTCTCCGAGACCGACGGCCAGCTCATCTACGGCCCGAACCAGTCGATGCTGCAGATCTTCCCGGTGGGAACGGGCGCGATGCAGGACGAGAGGCTGCGCCAGGCGTTCAGCAAGCTCGTCGACCGCACGGCGATCGCCGAGAAGGTGTTCCACGGTGCGGCGACGCCGCTCTACACGATGGTGCCCGAGGTGCTCTGGGGCCCGGACAATGCCGATCTGTACACCAGCGGGCTCGAGGAGCTTGACGTCGACAAGACCGCCGACATCGAAGGCGCGAAGAAGCTCATCGCCGAGATGGACGACCCGCCGACGAGCCTCACCATGGTGGTCATCGCGGGCAACGAGCAGATGCGGCTCACCTCGACGCTGCTGCAGGAGCAGGCGAAGCAACTCGGCATCGACCTCGAGATCAAGCAGATCCAGCCGGCCGAGAACGCCTCGTACTTCATCGATCCCGCAGCCCGGGAGGGCGTGGACCTCATCATGAACACCGGTGTCTCGGTGGTGCCGGACATCCTGTTCTACCCGCGCCGCACGGCAACCGACGGCGCGCTCTTCAACCTCGCCCAGTTCTC
Organism: Nocardioides sp.; assembly: GCF_047607185.1. Taxonomy (GTDB): domain Bacteria; phylum Actinomycetota; class Actinomycetes; order Propionibacteriales; family Nocardioidaceae; genus Nocardioides. Next base: position 29,585 of record NZ_JASGDQ010000056.1, read on the forward strand.
GGATCCGGAGGTCGACGCGGCCGTGGCGAAGGCGGTGGAGACCTTCGATTCGCGCGAGCGCGCCGAGATCCTCAAGGAAGCGCAGCCGTTGTACGAGCCGGCGAGGATCACCGTGCCGCTGGTCAACAGCTACGAGATCCTCTATCTGCGCAAGGGGCTCACGGGCGGCATCGCCTCGTTCGCCTATGTGTTCAGCCCGAGCCTGGCGCTGATCGGCCCGAGCGAGTAGTGAACTCCGATCCGTCGCCGTGCGGGGCCGCAGACATCCTCTGCGGCCCCCCACGGGAGGGGACATGACATGAACTCCGCATTGAAGCAGGGCTTGAGAACCCTCCTCGGGGCGCTGATCACGATGCTGGTCGCCAGCGTCCTGGTCTTCACCGCGCTCCAGTTCGTTCCGGGCAATCCGGCGGTCGAGATCGCCGGCAGCGACGCGAGCCCTGAGCAGGTCGCGCAGATCGAGCACCGGCTCGGCCTCGACCAGTCGGCGTGGCTGCGCTACTTCGACTGGCTCTTCGGGGTGCTGCGCGGCGACCTCGGCACGTCGTACCACTATCAGCAGAGCGTCTGGTCGCTTCTCCAGCCTCGCATCGGCAACACCCTGCTGCTCGACCTGTACGCCACGCTCCTGGTGATCCTGTTCGGCGTCGGCCTCGGCATCCTCGCGACCCGCGTGCCGAAGCTCAACGGCCTGGTCACCGTCATCACGAGCGTGCTCATCGGGCTGCCCTCCTTCGTGGCCGCCGTGCTGCTGATCCACCTCTTCGCCGTCAAACTCGGCTGGTTCCCGGCCGTCGGGGCGGGCGGCCCGGGCCTCGGCTCGAAGATCGTCGCGCTCACGCTGCCATCGATCGCGCTGTCGCTGGCCTGGACGGCCTTTCTCGGACAGATCGCCCGTGCGAGCCTGCGCGATCAGGCGAGTCGCGAGCACGTCGAGACCGCCCGCGGCCGCGGGCTCTCGAGCGGGTCGGTGTTCTGGCGGCACATCTTCCGCAACGGGGCCGTCCCGATCGTTACCGTGGTGAGCCTGACCGGCGGCGGCCTGATCGCCGGCTCGGTGGTGGTCGAGAAGGCCTTCGCCCTCGACGGCATCGGCTCGTTCCTGGTGCAGTCGGTCATCTCGAAGGACGCCAGCGTCGTGCTGGCCATCGTGATGATCCTCGTAGTGATCTTCGTGGTGCTCACGACGATCGCGGATCTGCTGCACCTCTGGCTCGATCCGCGACTGCGGAAGGGAAGGACCTGATGAGCATCGGAAAGGCGTCTCTCATGACCAGGGTGAAGAGCTGGGATCCCGTGATCGCGGTGCTGTCGCTCATCTGCCTGCTCTTCGTGCTCGTCGCGGTGTTCGCCCCGCTCATCGCGCCGTACCCGCCGAGCCAGACCGACATTCTCAGCGCCTCGATGGGGCCGTCCGCCGAACACCTGCTCGGCACCGACAGCACCGGGCGCGACATCCTCTCGCGGCTCGTCTACGGCACCCGGCTCAGCCTGCTCGGCCCGGCGCTCGTCATCCTGGTGGCCTCGACCACCGCGATCACGCTCTCGCTCTCGGCGGTCTGGATCGGCGGCCGCTACGACCAGTTCGTGGCCCGCCTGCTCAACCTGCTGTTCTCCTTCCCCGCGCTGATCCTCGCGATCGTCGTGGTCGCCGTACTGGGAACCGGCGTCGTGGGCCCGTCCGTCGCGCTCGCGATCGGGTTCACGCCCTATATCGCCCGCGTGCTGCGCTCGGTCGCCCGGCGGGAGCGACACCTGCCGTACGTCGAGGCGTGCCAACTGCTCGGCATGTCGGGCTGGCGCATCTGCCTACGGCACCTGCTGCCGAACCTGCTGCCCATCATCCGGGCGAATCTCACGATCTCCTTCGGCACTGCGCTCGTCGATCTCGCGGCCATCTCCTACCTCGGCCTCGGCGTGCAGCCGCCGGCGGCCGAATGGGGCCTGATGGTCTCCACCGGCCAGTCCGACCTCATCGCGGGCAAGCCCTGGGAGACGATCTCGGCCGGCATCGCCATCGTCGTGGTGGTGATCGTCGTGAACTCGCTCGGCGAGCGAATGACGCAGAGAGCGGCGGCCCGCTGATGACACCGACCCCGACGGAGGCAGCGATGTCTACTCCCACGCTCGAGATCGATCGGCTCACGGTCGACCTGCCCGTGCGCGGCAAGCCGCTGAGGCTCATCCACGACGTCAGCCTCGAGATCGGCAGCGGAGAGACCCTCGGGGTCGTGGGCGAGTCGGGGTCGGGCAAGTCGCTCACCGCGCGCGCGGTGATGCGCATGCTCATGCGCGGCGCCGACGTCGGGGGCCGGATCCGGTTCTGCGGCGAGGATGTCTACGAGATGAGTTCGGCGCGGCTTCGGGAGTACCGCAGCCACGGCGTCGCGATGATCTACCAGAGCCCGCACGCCTACATCAACCCGATGCGCACCGTCGGCGACTTCCTGACCGAGGCCCTCGTACGGGTGCGCGGCCACTCGCGAGCCGAGGCGGAGAAGAAGGTCGTCGAGTTGCTCGCCTCGGTCGGCATCCCCGACGGCGAGCGGCGGCTGCGGCAATACCCCCATCAGCTCTCTGGCGGTCTGCTGCAGCGAGTGATGATCGCGGCCGCCCTCGCGGTCGAGCCGCAGCTGCTGCTCGCCGACGAACCGACCACGGCCCTCGATGTGACGAGCCAGCAGGACGTCATGGCGATCCTCGCCGAGGCCAAGGAGGCCAGGCAGCTCTCGATGCTGCTGATCACCCACGACATCGACCTCGCGGCCGCGGTCTGCGACCGCATCGCGGTCATGTACGCAGGGCGCATCCTCGAGACCGGCGCCGCGGCGGAACTCGTCGCGAACCCCCAGCACCCCTACACCGCAGGGCTGCTCGCGGCGCGCCCGACGCTCACCACCGAGGGCAGGCTCCAGCCGATTCCCAGCGAACTCGCCGCGGCGCTGGGGGCGGGCGCGCACCTCCCAGCCGAAGAGCCAGCCGAAGAGCCAGCCGAAGATAAGGAGGCCCGATCGTGACCGGGACCGTGCTGGAGGTCAGCGGCCTGCGCAAGGAGTTCGTCATCGACGTACCGGGCAAGGGCAAGGCCCACACCCTGGTCGCGGTCGACGACGTCAGCTTCTCGGTGTCAGCCGGCGGGGCGCTCGCCGTGGTCGGCGAGTCGGGCTCGGGCAAGACGACGGTCGCGCGCATGATCGCGGGCCTCGAACAGGCCACCGCCGGGCACGTGTACGTCGACGGCGTCGAGCGCACCCGGCCCAGGGGCGCCGCCCAGCGGCTCGCGCAGGCCAGGCAGGTGCAGATGGTCTTCCAAGACCCGTACTCGTCGCTCGATCCGCGGCAGACCGTGAGCTCGTGCCTCGACGAGGTGCTGCGCCTGCATCACGGCGGCAGCGCGGCCGAGCGCGCCGCACGCATCCACGAGCTGATGTCGCAGGTCGGCCTGGACGAGCGGCACGAAGGCCTTCGACCGAAGGCCCTCTCGGGCGGTCAACGCCAGCGCGTCGGCATCGCCCGCGCCCTCGCGGTGAAGCCGTCGCTGCTCATCCTGGACGAGTCGGTCGCGGCGCTCGACGTGTCGATCCAGGCGCAGATCCTCAACCTGCTCAACTCGCTTCGCGAGGAGCTCGGCGTCGCCTATCTCTTCGTCACGCACAACCTCGCCGTTGCCCGCTACGTCTGCGAGACGACGCTGGTGATGCGGCGCGGCCAGATGGTCGAGTACGGAACCTCCGACAAGGTGCTGCGCGACCCGGCCGCCGACTACACCCGCCGCCTCCTGGAAGCGGTGCCGCACGTGGACTGGGTTCCCAGGCGGCGTACCGCCGAAGAGATGGACGGCTAGATGGTCCGGATCGGCATCGACACCGGCGGCACCTTCACCGACGTGTTCGCGCACGACCCCGATACCGGCGGCTGCGCCATCGCCAAGGTGCCGTCGACGCCGCCGACCTTCTACGAAGGTGTGGTGCACGGCATCTCGGAAGTGCTTCGCAGCTTCGACGCCACGCCTGACCAGGTCGAACGCATCTGCTACGGCACCACGATCGCTACGAACGCGATTCTCGAGCGTAAAGGTGCAAAGATCGGACTGCTCCTCACGGCCGGGCACGAGGATGTGCTGCCGATCGGGAAGCTCAGCCGATCGAGCATGTACGACATATTCGTGGAGGCAGCCGAGCCGCTATTCCTCGCGAACCGGCAACTCACCCGGGGCGTCGAGGAGAGGATGAGCAGCGCTGGCGAGCCGGTCGTGCCACTCTCCGAGCGGAACCTGCGGCGCAAGGCAGAAGAGCTGCTGGAGCAGGGAGCCGAAGCTCTCGTGGTCAGCTTCATCAACTCCTACGCCAATCCGGCACACGAGGAGCGGGCAGCGGCCATCCTTCGCGAGCTCCACCCGCAATGCGCGGTGACGACGGCGAGCGCGCTGAGTCGGCGTATCGGCGAGTACGAGCGCACCGTGCTCGCCTCCTTCGACGCCTACATCCGGCCCGCCATCATCACCCACCTCGGCGGCCTTGAGGCAGCACTCGCCGACTTCGGCTGTACGGCGCCGCTGCAGATCATGCAGTCCAGCGGCGGACTCGCGGGCCCTGAGACCACCCGTGAGCGACCCATCGGAACGGCGCTGTCGGGCCCTGCGGCAGGAGTCGTGGGCGCTGGCCGGATCAATCGCCAGAGCGGTTCGCGCGACTGCATCACCTTCGACATGGGCGGCACAAGCACGGATGTGGCGCTCGTGCGAGACGCAGTGCCCCTGCTCACGCCCGAGGGAGAGATCGACGGCTTCCCGCTCAGCATTCCCATGGTCGGCATTCACACCGTCGGCGCGGGCGGCGGCAGCATCGCGTGGATCGACCAGGGAGGCGGTCTGCAGATCGGCCCGCAGAGCGCAGGGGCTCGGCCCGGCCCGGCATGCTATGGCCGCGGCGGCACGCAGCCCACGGTGACCGATGCGAGCGCGGTGCTTGGCTATATGCATTCGGGCGGGACGCTGCAGATCGACCGCGAGCTCGCGATCTCGGCGATCGAACGCGATATCGCAGGCCCCTTGGGCATGACCGTCGAGCAAGCGGCCCTCGGCATCCACCGCGTCGCGAACGCGGCGATGGCTCGGGCGGTGAGGCTCGTCTCGGTCGCGCAGGGATACGATCCCCGCGATCTGAACCTCGTGGCCTTCGGCGGCGCGGGCCCAGTGCACGCGGGCAGGCTGGCCGAGGAACTCGAGATCCCCGCCGTCATCATCCCACCCGCCGCCGGGGTGCTGTGCGCGTTCGGGGCGCTCGGCGCCGACACCGTGCATGATGCCGCCGCAAGCCTCGGCACGCTCACCGCACAGACCGACGAACTCGACACCGAAGCGGTGAGCCGACTCCTCGCCAGCCTCGACCAAGAGTGCCTGCGCAAGCTCGAGCTCGACGGCTACTCGGCTGAGGCGAGCCGCGTCGAGGTGCACGCATCGATGCGGTATCGCGGGCAGTTCCACCAACTCCCGGTATCAGTCGGCTATCCCCTCGACGCGGTCGCCCTCGAGCGTGCGAGGCAGGCGTTCCATGTCGAGCACGAGAAGGTCTACGCCTACGCAAAGCCGCACACCCCGGTCGAGGTCGCGGGAGCGCGTGTGACCCGTACCGCCGCGGGCGGCTCCGACTCCGTGCCGCTCGGCGCGGCTGCACCGGCCGGCGGGCACCAGGCGCGTGAGCGCGAGGTGATCTTCGACGTGGGAGGGGAACCGGTCGCGATGATGACCCAGGTGATCTCCCGCGCCTCGCTGCGCACGGGCGAGGAGGTGCGCGGCCCTGCGGTGATCGCCCAGACCGATGCGACCGTGGTCGTCTACCCGGGTCATCTCGTGACCGTGCTCGAAGGCGGCAACCTGCGCTACACAACGGGTCGCGACGACTCAGAGCGTGTTGGCGAGCGCGAGAGCGGCGGCAGAGGCTCAGCGGCTCACGTCGATCCGATCGACATCGCCGTGCTGCGCGGCCTCTTCGAGTCGACGGCCGACGAGATGGAGGCCTCGATGTGTCGCACAGCAGAAGGCACCATGATCAACCAAGGGCACGACGCGACCGCCGCGATCTTTGACCGGCAGGGGCGCACCCTCGCCCAGGCCGAGGCGTTGCCCTGCCACCTCGGCATGCTCGTCGACGCGGTTGCCGGCATACTCCGCGAGTTCCCACCCGAAAGCGCCAAGCCCGGCGATGTCTACCTGCTCAACGACCCCTACAGCGGCGGCACCCACCTGCCCGACTTCGCGGTCCTCGAGCCGGTCTTCTACGACGACGCGGTGTTCGCCTACACGGCGACCATGGCGCACCACACCGACATCGGTGGGGTCGCCCCCGGCAGCACCTCGACCAACGCCTTCGACATCCACGCCGAGGGCTTCCGACTGCCCCCGGTGCGTATCGTCGAAGCGGGAGCAGTCGACGAGAAGCTCCTGCGCATCTTCGAGTACAACTCGCGCAACGGGACCGCCGTACGAGGCGACATCGAAGCGCAGATCGCCGCCTGCCACGTCGGCCGAAGGCGCCTCGAAGAGGCGTGCCGCCGCTGGGGCGTCGACAAGGTCGTGCGTGTGGGAGCCGAGCTCATGGACATCGCCGAGCGCACCGCGAGGGAGAGCATCCGCTCGATACCCGACGGTAGCCACACCTTCACCGACTACATCGACGACGACGGGAACTCCGACGAGCCGATCGCAATCACCGTGACCGTGACGGTCGACGGCTCGGACATCCGCTTCGACTTCGCTGGCACCTCGCCGCAGGTCGCGGGTGCGATCAACTGCACGCCATCATCCTCGATCGCGGGCGTCTACTACGGCGTACGGATCCTCTGCCCCGCATCGATGCCGAGCAACGCCGGCTGCTTCCGCTCCGTGGCAGTCGAGATGCCCGAGGGCAGCATCGTGAACGCAAGCTATCCCGCCCCGGTCGGTGCGCGCGCCGTGACCTTCAAGCGGGTCGCGAGCGCGGTGCAGGGAGCGCTCGCGCTCGCCGCTCCCGAACGAGTCGGCGCGCCGGGTGACGGCCAGCTCAGCATGATCTACGTCGGCGACCGAGGACACGTCGAACCACTCGGCCTGCTGCACTGCGGAGGCATGGGTGCCCGCCCCGATCGCGACGGTCTCGACATGACCGACACCGATCTCACCAACGGCTCGCTCATTCCGGTCGAGGTGACTGAAAGCAGGCTGCCGGTGCGCATCGAGCAGAGCCGACTGTGGGCCGATTCGGGCGGCGCAGGCGAATATCGTGGCGGCCTGGGCTGCCACGTGAGTGCCAGGTGGCTCGGCGGCGATGCCCAGTTCAGCGTGCGCCGCGACCGGCACGTTTTCACGCCGCAGGGTGTGGCAGGCGGGCTTGCCTCCCCGCCATGCCGCTACCGGGTGACGAGCGCTTCGGGAGAGCAGACCGAGCTCGGATCGAAAGCAGTGCACATGTTCCACCACGGCGAGATCCTCGAGATGTGGACCACCGGCGGTGCGGGCTACGGAAAGCCGCAGCACCGCGACCCTGAGCTCGTTGCCCACGACGTACGCGAGGGCCGGGTCTCGACCGAGAGCGCTCGCGAGGTGTACCGCGTCGCGCTCACCGCAGAGCATCTCGTCGATGCGGTGGAGACCAGGGGGCTGCGATCCTCGCACTCCGCCGCATCCACCCAAGCGCAGCCGTAACCAGGAAAGGAAGGCCATGCCGCTCTCACTCGAGGATCACCTCGCCATCCGCGAGCTCTTCAGCCGCTACAACTATCTCGTCGACGTGGTCGGGGATGCCGCCGGTGTGGCCGACTGTTTCGTCGAGGACGGGATCTACGACCACGGCCGCTTCGGGCTGTTCCGGGGCCGCGAGGAGATCCAGGGGCTCATGCAGCGGGCCGTCGACGAGCAGCTGGGCTACCAGCACTGGAACAACAACCTGCTCATCGACGGCGAAGGCGACGAGGTCACCTCGACCGCTTACGTGCTCACCCTCGACGGCAGCGTCGATCCCCCGGTCATCGCCAGGCTCAGCGTGGTCCGTGACTCGATCGTGAGAACCTCGCAGGGCTGGCGCTTCCGCGAGCGCCGCGTCGGCTACCCCGTCACCGACTTCCGGCAGTAGAAACTCGGGGTCAGGGCTGCTCGTCGTCGACGAGCAGGGCGAGCTGCGTCTCGAGCCGGGGGCGCAGCCGCTCCCAGACCTTCTCGTGCTCGAGCCCGCGGCTGCGGGTGCGGAAGACCTCGTGCACGAACAAGCCGAGGCAGTTCTCCCCGACCAGCGCAGCGTCGACGTCGGCCCGGAGGACGCCGAGCTGCTGACCTCTGACGATGAGATCCGTGGCGACGGAGATCATGACGTCTCCGTGCACGATCACGGTTTCGCGATCGGAGGTCTCCCGGTTGTAGCTCTCGAGCAGGTAGAGCCCGACGTTGTTCGGAGAGGTGAGATAGACCTCGCAATAGCCGCGGTAACCGTCGAGCACGGTCTCGATGATGCGCTCACCGGTGACTCCCTCGGTCTCGGCGCAGAGCTCAGCCGCCTGCTTCGTGATGACCTCGAGCTTGGCCTGGAAGCGGGTGCCGTAGGTGATCACGAGCAACTGCAGCTTGTTCGCGACGTAGCGGAAGAGGGTCGCCTCGCCGATGTCGGCCCGCTCGGCGATGTCCTTCGTGGTGACGTCGTTGAAGTCGTGCTCGGTGAGAAGCTCGTAGGCCGCCTGCTTGATGCGCTCCATGCGCTCCCGCTTCGAGCGCTCGCGTCTGGACTCCACCTGGCGCACCACGCCACCGACCCTAACATCGGGCATCCCGCAGATTCCCGGGCTCCCAGAGCCCCTCGCCGCGCCGTACCGAGTGCGGCGCGGCGGTAGCCTTCGGCGCCATGGCCCACCTGACCGCCCGCGACCTGCTCGACCTCGTCCTGGACGAGGGCTCGTGGCTGTCCTGGGACACCCCGCCTGCTCGCGCCGGGGTCTCGGCGGAGTACGCCGCCGAGCTGGCCGCGGCGCAGGCCAGGAGCGGGGCCGAGGAGTCGGTGCTCACCGGCGAGGGCCGGCTCGGCGGCCGCCGGGTCGCGGTGCTGGTCAGCGAGTTCGGCTTCCTGGCCGGCTCGGTCGGACGGGACGCGGCCGATCGGCTGGTGAACGCCATCCAGCGGGCCACCCGGGAGCGGCTGCCGCTGGTCGGCGCCCCTGCCTCCGGCGGCACCCGGATGCAGGAGGGCACCCCGGCGTTCGTGCAGATGGTGCGGATCGGCGAGGCGATCAGCGCCCATAAGACGGCCGGCCTGCCCTACCTGGTCTACCTGCGCCACCCCACCACCGGCGGCGTGATGGCGACCTGGGGCTCGCTCGGGCATGTCACCATCGCCGAGCCACGAGCGCTGCTGGGCTTCCTCGGGCCGAAGGTGGTCGAGCTCGTCACCGGGGCACCGCTGCCGCCCGACGTACAGCAGGCCGAGAACCTGCGGATGCACGGGATCATCGACGCCGTCGTGCTCCCCACCGACCTGCGCACCGTCGCCCTCAACGCGCTCGACGTGATCTATGCGCCGCGGGACACGCCGGCCCGGGCGCTGCCCGAGGACCGGCTCGAGGCGCCCGACGCCTGGGACGCCATCACCCGCACCCGCCGCCCGGACCGGCCGGGCGTGCGCGAGCTGCTGGGTGCCGCCGAGGTCGTCGTACCCCTCTTCGGCAGCGGCCGGGGCGAGCACGACCGCGGCATCCGGCTGGCGCTGGCACGGTTCGGCGCGGCGCCGTGCGTGCTGGTCGCGCAGGACCGCCGCTCCCAGGCGGAGCGACCGTTCGGGCCGGAGGGTCTGCGGGTGGCGCAGCGCGGCTTCGAGCTGGCCTCGGCGCTGTCGCTGCCTGTCGTGACGGTGATCGACACCCGGGGCGCCGCCCTCTCGGCCGCCGCTGAGAACGGCGCCATCGCCGGCGAGATCGCCCGCACCCTGGCGGCGCTGCTGGGGGTGGGGACGCCGACGGTGAGCCTGATGCTCGGCGAGGGCAGCGGTGGCGGCGCACTCGCCTTCCTGCCCGCCGACCGCATCGTCGCGGCGCAGCACGCCTGGCTCACTCCGCTGCCGCCGGAGGGCGCCTCGGCGATCGTCCACGGCGACACCACCCATGCCGCCGACATGGCCCGGACCCAGCGGATCGGCGCCTTCGACCTGCGCGAGCTGGGCGTCGTCGACCGGATCGTCGCCGAGCGGCCCGATGCCGCCGACGAGCCCGACGACTTCGTACGCCGGGTCGCGGCCGTGCTGGAGGCCGAGCTGCTGGGGCTGCTGGCCGCCGGGCCTGGGACACCGGCAGATCGGGCGTCGCGCTATGCCTGAGCGGGCAACTGTTGCCCGAGCAGATGACCCTTGATGATGCCCAGGTCGGCCTCGATCGCCGCCAGTCGAGTGTCGCTCAGATCCTTGAGCGCGTCGATCTTCAGGTCGAGCCGCCGCTCGCTCCCGTCGCCCTTGGTGGCCACCGCGTCGATCCGCGCGCCGAGCCGCTCTTCGACGAGATCGATCTTCGCGTCCAGCCGCTCTTCGACGAGATCGATCTTCGCCTCGAGCGCCGCTATCTGCTGGTTGACCTGCTGATCGCTGAGGTCCATCTTCGCCTCGAGCGCCGCTATCTGCTGGTTGACCTTCTGGTCACTGAGATCCATCTTCGCCTCCAGCGCCGCAATCTGCTGGTTGACCTGCTGATCACTGAGATCCATCTTCGCCTCCAACCCCTGTTTGGCCCCGTCGATCCGTCCGTTGAGCAACGGAATCTCGACCGCGAACCTCGTGTCGAGCTTCTGATCGATCCGCTTGTCCTGCTGGCGCAGCAGCCACCACATCGCGGCGACCACGGCCGCGATGACCGCGATGCCGCTGTTGGCGAGGTCCAGCCATTCCTTCACGCCTGCCATTCTGCTTCCTTCCCAGACCGATGTCATGTGATTGGCGTGGACGCTACGACGCGGCTGATGTCGGTCGCTGCGGCTGATGCCGGCGCTGTGGAAAGCGCGGTCTGAGGGGCGGCTGTGGACAGCAGTTGGCCTAATTGGCCCTGTGTGACGGATCGGTCATCGCCGCGGCGACGTCGGCCAGGAAGGCCGAACCGGCAGCACCGTCGATGTGGCGATGGTCGAAGCTGAGGCTGAGGGTGCAGACGTCGCGGATCGCGAGCCGGTCCTCGCCGTCGGAGGAGACCGCCCAGGGCCGCTTGGCGACGGCGCCGAGGCAGAGGATGGCCGACTCGCCGGGGTTGATGATCGGCGTACCGCCCTCCATCCCGAAGGGCCCGACGTTGGTGATGGTGAAGGTGCCGCCCTGCTGCTCCTTGGGCTGAGTCTTCCCCTCGCGGGCGATGTCGGTGAGCCGGTTGATCGCCCGGCCGAGGTCGGGCAGCGACAGCAGGTCGGCGTCCTTGATGTTGGGCACGATCAGCCCGCGCGGCGTCGCCGCGGCGATGCCGAGGTTGACGAAGTGGCGCAGCACCACCTCCTCGCCGGCGAACACCGAGTTGAGCAAGGGGTGGCGTCGCAACGCCTCGATGCAGGCGCTCGCGAGGATCAGCAGCGGGCTGACCCTGATGCCGTCGTATGTCGGCTCCCGCCGAAGTCGCTCGACGAGCCGGGTCGTCGCGGTGACGTCGACGCTGGTCCAGATCGTCACGTGCGGCACCGTGTTGGCGCTGGCGGTCATCGCCTCGGCCATCGCCTTGCGGACGCCCTTGACCGGCTCCCGGGTGACCCTCCCCGCAGCGTCATACGAGGTGGTAGCCGGGGCCGTCGACTCGTACGACGTCGCGCGCAGGTCCTCGGCCGTCACCTCACCCTTCGGTCCCGTCGGCGTGACCGTGCGCAGGTCGACGCCGAGCTCGCGGGCCAGCGCCCGCACGGGCGGCTTCGCCAGTACGGCGTGGGTCGCGGGCCGAGCAGTCGGCTGCGAGGGCTGAGCTCGGCGGGCGCGGCGGCTGGTGGTGCGGGCCTTGGGTCCATAGCCCACCAGGGTCCCCGGCGTGTCAGTTTGGGACTGCTCACCGGGGTTGGGGGTGTCAGTTTGGGACTGCTCACCGGGGTTGGGGGTGTCAGTTTGGGACTGCTCACCGGAGGAGATGCGGATGATGGGGGTGCCGACGGGCACCGTCTCACCGACGGGGACGAGCAGGTCGGTGACCACCCCGGCGTAGGGCGAGGGGAGCTCGACCACCGACTTGGCGGTCTCGATCTCGCAGACGACGTCGTTGACCTTGACGGTGTCACCGACGGCGACCTGCCAGGAGACCAGCTCGGCCTCGACCAGGCCCTCGCCGACATCGGGCAGGCGGAAGTCCATCACTCCGCCCGCCGTCCGCTCGCCAGCTCGCTCACGACATCGGATCGTTCGCTCGCAAGCTCGCTCACGGCATCGGATCGTCCGCTCGCAAGCTCGCTCACCAGGCCACCGACCGATCCACCGCGTCGAGCAGCCGGTCGAGGTCGGGCAGCCACTGGTGCTCGACCCGGGCCGGCGGGTAGGGGGTGTCGAAGCCGCCGACGCGGAGCACCGGCGCCTGGAGGGAGTAGAAGCACTCCTCGGTGACCCGGGCGGCGATCTCGGCGCCGATGCCGAAGGACACGTGTGCCTCGTGGACGACGACGCAGCGGCCGGTGCGCCGTACCGACTCCATGACCGGCGCCACGTCCAGCGGCGAGAGGGTGCGCAGATCGATGACCTCCAGCGAGACCTGGGTGGCGGAGGCGGCGTCGAGCGCCACCGACACGGTCGGCCCGTAGGCCAGCACCGTCACCTCGGAGCCTGGCCGCACCACCGAGGAGGCGAACAGCGGCCCGGGCTCCTCGGCGATCTGCGCGGAGCCCGCGTGGTAGAGCCGCTTGGGCTCCAGGAAGATCACCGGGTCGGGCGAGGCGATCGCCTGCTGGATCATCCAGTAGCCGTCCGAGGGGTTGGCGCAGGAGACCACCTTCAGACCCGGGGTGTGCGCGAACTGCGCCTCCGGCGACTCGCTGTGGTGCTCGACCGCGCCGATGCCGCCGCCGAACGGGATCCGGATGACGATCGGCATCGGGATCCGGCCGCCGGAGCGGAACCGCATCTTGGCCACCTGGGCGACGATCTGGTCGTAGGCGGGGTAGACGAAGCCGTCGAACTGGATCTCCACCACCGGCCGGTAGCCGCGCAGCGCCAGGCCGACCGCGGTGCCGACGATGCCGGACTCGGCCAGTGGGGTGTCGATGACGCGGTCCTCGCCGAAGTCCTTCTGCAGCCCGTCGGTCACCCGGAACACCCCGCCGAGCTGGCCGATGTCCTCGCCCATGAGCACGACCTTGGGGTCGTCCTCCATCGCCTTGCGGAGCCCGGCGTTGAGCGCCTTCGCGAGCGTGAGCGCGGTGCCACTGGGGCGCTCGGTCATGCCCCGACCTCCTCGAACGAGGCGAGGTAGGCGGCATAGTCGTCACGCTGGCCGACCAGCTCCGCCGGCGTCTCGCCGTAGACGTTGTCGAAGAGCGCCACCGGATCGGGGTCGGGCAGCGCCCGACAGCCGGCCCGGAGCCGCTCGCCCAGCTCCTCGGCCTCGGCCTCGACGGCGGCGAAGAACTCCTGCGACGCCAGCCCGCCCCGCCGCAGGTAGGCCTCGACGCGGGCGATCGGGTCACGCAGCTTCCACCGCTCGACCTCGCCGGAGAGCCGGTAGCGGGTGGGGTCGTCGGTCGTGGTGTGGGCGCCCATCCGATAGGTGAACGCCTCGACGAAGGTCGGGCCGCCGCCGTCGCGGGCGCGTTGCAGGGCGGCCTTCGTCACCGCGTAGGTCGCCAGCACGTCGTTGCCGTCGACGCGCACCCCGGGGAAGCCGAAGCCAGCGGCACGGCGGTAGAGCGCTTGGGTCGACTGCCGCGTCGTCGGCTCGGAGATGGCCCACTGGTTGTTCTGGCAGAAGAACACCACCGGAGCGCCGTACGACGCCGCGAACACGAACGCCTCGTTGACGTCGCCCTGCGAGGTGGCGCCGTCGCCGAGGTGGGCGACCACCGCCATGTCGCGCGAGGGGTCGCCGGTGCCGACCAGGCCGTCGCGCTGGACGCCCATGGCGTAGCCGGTGGCGTGCAGGGTCTGGGCGCCGATCACCACGGTGTAGAGACCGAAGTGGTGCTCCTCGGGGTCCCAGGAGCCCTGGTCGCAGCCGCGGAAGAGCGAGAGCAGCCGGAGCGGGTCGACCCCGCGGCACCAGGCAACGCCGTGCTCGCGGTAGGTCGGGAAGACGTGGTCCTGGGCGCGCAGCGCGCGGCCGGCGCCGATCTGCGCGGCCTCCTGGCCCAGCAGCGGCGGCCACAGGCCCAGCTCGCCGTGGCGCTGCAGCGCGGTGGCCTCGACGTCGAGCCGGCGCACCAGCACCAGGTCCCGGTAGAGGGAGCGGAGGTCGTCGTCGGTGAGGTCGCTGGCGTAGTCGGGGTGCTCGACCCGCTCCCCCTCCGGCGTCAGCAGCTGTACGGCGTGGTCTTGGTCGGGCATGATCGCACTCCTTTGTCCGGCGGCTGCCCGGGGTCTCCGGAACACCGTCCTCATCGGGAGGGCCACGCGCCCGCAGGGGTGGCGCGGAGGTGTGACCCAGCCCACAGTCAGGCTGAGTCAAACCTAGCGCGGCGGTTCGGTTACCGGCGAGTCCGCAGCCGCGGCGGGCTGCTCGAACCGCCGGCCCTCAGCCGCGGCCGTGTGCTGTCAGCCAGCCGGAGAGGTCCGGGCCGGCGGGGACGATGCCGGAGGGGTTGATGTCGTGATGGACGACGTAGTAGTGCGCCTTGATCTGCTCGAAGTCGGTGTTCTCGCCGAAGCCGGGGGTCTGGTAGAGGTCGCGGGCGTAGCCCCACAGGTTCGGCAGCTCGGTGAGCTTGGTGCGGTTGCACTTGAAGTGGCCGTGGTAGACGGCGTCGAAGCGCGCCAGTGTGGTGTAGAGCCGGATGTCGGCCTCGGTGATGGCCTCCCCCATCAGGTAGCGGGTCCGGCCGAGCCGCTCCTCGAGCCAGTCGAGCGCGTCGAAGAGGCGGACGTACGCCGCGTCGTACGCCTGCTGCGAGCCGGCGAAGCCGCAGCGGTAGACGCCGTTGTTGACCTCGGTGTAGACGCGCCTCATCACCGCCTCCATCTCCTCGCGAACCGCCGCCGGCCACAGATCGGGGGCGCCGTCGGCATGGAAGTCGGTCCACTCGAAGAACAGGTCGTGGGTGATCCACGGGAAGTCGTTGGTGACGACCCGGCCGGAGGCGACCTCGACGATCGCCGGCACGGTGATGCCGCGCGGGTAGTCCGGGAAGCGCTCGAAGTAGGCGTCCTGGAGCCAGTGGATGCCCAGCACCGGGTCGAGCCCGTCCGGGTCGAGGTCGAAGGTCCAGCTGCGCTGGTCGTGGATCGGCCCCGGCGTGCCGAGGCCGATGACGTCCTCCAGCCCGAGCAGCTGCCGGACGATGATGGCGCGGGTGGCCCACGGGCAGGCCTTGGCGGCGATCAGCCGGTAGCGGCCGGGCTCGACCGGCCACAGCTCCACCTCCCTCGGTCCGTACGACGGCGGCCGGGCGTCCTTCGTGATCCGGTCGCCGATGTAGTCGGTGTCGCGCTCGAACTCGGTCCTCGCCAGGTAGCCGCTCACCATCCCAGGGTAGTTGAAGATGTGACCAACTTTTCCGAGAAGATTCTC
The DNA here is from genome assembly GCF_047607185.1 of Nocardioides sp. GTDB lineage: Bacteria > Actinomycetota > Actinomycetes > Propionibacteriales > Nocardioidaceae > Nocardioides. The sequence continues at coordinate 45,254 of NZ_JASGDQ010000056.1, forward strand.
GGGCCGGTGTCGATCCGGCGGGGTGGCCGTTCGTGGAGTGGACAGAAGGCCACGCTGGCCGACCACAACTGACCAGCACCACCGAGACAAGGAGCAAGAAGATGCCGAAGTTCATGCTGATCATGCGCGCCACCGACGAGACCTGGGCCTCGATGGCCGAGGTGCCGTTCGAGGAGATCATCGAGACGATGGGCCGGATCAACGACGACATGGTCAAGGCCGGCGTGCTCGTCGCCGCCGAGGGCCTTGACCCCGAGCTGAGCGTCATCGTCGACCACTCCGGCGAGACGCCGCTGGTCACCGACGGCCCCTACGGCGAGACCAAGGAGCTGTTCGGCGGCTTCTGGATCCTCGACGTCCCCAGCGTGGACGAGGCGGTGGAGTGGTCCAAGCGGCTCCCCCGCGCGCCCGGCGCCAAGACCGAGATCCGCCGGATCGCCTCGATCGACGAGTTCCCGCAGGACAACGAGTGGATCATCCGGGAGCGCGAGTGGCGCGAGCAGACCGGCCAGCTCTGAGCGAGGGCCAGGCGGACCGGCGGGAGCAAACCCGCCGGTCCGTCGAGGCCGTCTGGCGGATCGAGTCGGCCCGGATCGTCGGCGCGCTGGCCCGCTACACCGGCGACTTCTCGATGGCCGAGGACGCCGCTCAGGAGGCGTTCGCCGAAGCACTGGTCGCCTGGGCGCGCGACGGCCGGCCAGCCAACCCGGGCGGCTGGCTGCTGACCACCGCCCGGCGGCGCGCCATCGACACGCTGCGGCGTCGTACCACCCTCGACCAGCGGTACGCCGCCCTGGCCGGTGAGCTCGCCGAGGGCCAGACGACCTCCGGCGGCCCGGCGCGGACCGATCTCCCCTGGGACCCCGACCGGATCGACGACGACGTGCTCACGCTGATCTTCGTCTCCTGCCACCCGGTCCTCTCCCGCGAGGCGCAGGCCGCGCTGACGCTGCGGGTCGTCGCCGGCCTGACCAGTGAGCAGATCGCCCGGGCGTTCCTGGTGCCGGTGCCGACCGTGCAGGCGCGGATCACCCGCGCGAAGAAGACCATCGCCGCCGCCGGCGTCCGGTTCGAGGTGCCGGGAGCCGAGCAGCGCGGCGAGCGGCTGGCCGGCGTACTGAGCGTGCTCTACCTGATCTTCACCGAGGGCTCGACCGCCTCGACCGGTGCAGACCTGTTGCGGCCCGACCTTGCACAGGAGGCGATCCGGCTGACCCGGGTGCTGGCCCGGCTGCTCGCCCGCTCGAAGACCTCGAAGACGGCGGAGCCCGAGGTCTACGGCCTGCTGGCGCTGATGGAGCTGACCGCCGCCCGGTTCCCGGCCCGTACCGGTCCCGACGGCGAGGCGGTGCTGCTGGAGCACCAGGACCGCCGGCGCTGGGACCGCGCCGCGATCCGGCGCGGCCGGGCGGCACTGGCACAGGCGACCAGTGCCGGCCTGGGCCCCTACGGTCTCCAGGCCGCCATTGCCGAGTGCCACGCGGTGGCGCCCTCGGTCGAGCGCACCGACTGGAACCGGATCGTGCTGCTCTACGAAGCGCTGAGCCGGATCGCGCCCTCGCCGGTGGTCGACCTCAACCGGGCGGTGGCGGTCGCGATGGCGAGCGGACCGTTGACCGCGCTGGGGATCGTCGACGAGCTGGTCGCCGCCGACCGGCTGGCGGGCTCGCACCTGCTCCCGTCCGTCCGCGGCGAGCTGCTGCGGCGGCTGGGCCGCGACGAGGAGGCGCGGGCGGAGCTGCTGCTGGCCGCCCGGCTGTGCGGCAACGACCGGGAGCGGGAGCTGCTGGAGCGGAAGGCCGCCGAACTTCCCCACTCGTGAGCGAGCGCGGGGTCAGCCGCAGGCGGTGTAGGTCCGCTGGACGGTGAAGGTCTTCGGCTTGGGCAGCCGCTTGCCCTGTGCCCGCAGATTGCGCCGCTGCTTCTTCTTCAGTGCCTTCGTCGCGGTCACCTTGGCGGCGACGGTGAAGTCGCCGGAGGCCGGCACCGGGATCACCACCGAGCGGTTGGACTTCGGCTTGAGGGTCAGCGCCTGGCTGCCGTCGACGGTCAGCACCACCTTCTTCGCCTGCCACTTGTGTGCCTTCCGCGCCACCGCGATGGTGGCGGCATGGGCGGCACAGTCGGCCGATGCCGGCAGCGTGACCAGGCCCTGGGAGGTGCCGGCGGCGGTGCCGATCGCCTCCCCGGCCGGGGTGTAGGTGGCGGTGACGGAGCTGGCGTCGCTGCTCGACTGGAAGTGGAGGCCGTCGCTGAAGGTGGAGCCGTAGACGTAGGAGTTCACGTAGACGACGACGCGGCCGGAGGGCACGAACATCCGGTTGGTGTGGGTGCCGTGGTCGTAGCTGACCAGCTCGCTCTGCTCGCTCGCGTCGCTGGTGCCGGGATAGAAGCCGGCGCTCACCTGGAACTCGACGTCGCCGCTGTAGCCGCGATGGGTGGTCACCTCGAGCCAGCCCGGGTGGACGACCGGGAGGACCAGCCGCACCTGACCACCGCCGACGCTGCGAGCCTTCTCGCCGGTGCAGGCCTGCGGTGTGGCACCGCTCATCGTGGCGGAGCTGTTGTCGGTGAAGGTCAGGCTGCGGAGCTCACCGCCGGCCGTGGTGACGCTCGCACTCACCTGCGAGCTGGTGGTGCCGGAGGCGACCACCGTCTGGGTGGCGATGTCGGTGATCGTCTGCGCGGCGGAGAGTGCGGCGCTGGCCGAGCCGCCGGAGGCCGGGATCTCCTTGACGTCGTCGGACGCGCTGGTGGTGGCCGTGCACACGGTGTCGTCCCCGCTGGTCGCCATCGACCCGGCGGTGAGGACGATCTCGAAGCTCGGCGGGTCCGCCGAGGCCACCGGAGCGAGGGGCGTCAACGCGGATGCCGCCAAGACGGCGGCGAGCGCCGCGCCGAGGGCGGCTGGACGATACCGGATGTTCACCAGCAGACCATAGAACGAACTCCGGATCAGCGCGGCAGAGTCGCGACAAAGTCCAGCTTGTCGACGACCGGCGGCGGGATGACGAAGGGGTAGAGATCCTCCCGGCCCATGCTGCGGTTGATCACGTTGAGCGCCGTCGTCAGCGGCACCCACACCTCACTGATCAGCCGCGGGAACGAGCCGGGCAGCGGACCGGAGCCCCAGACGCCGTACTCCCTCGCGGACTCGATGGTGTCGCAGATGTGGAGGTAGTGGGCGAAGGTCTCGGCGAAGTCCTCGAAGGGGTGCATGGTGGCGTACGTCGAGATGAAGCTCTCCTCCCAGCCGGCCGGCGCGCCCTCCTCGTAGTGGCGCTCCAGCGCGTCGGCGTAGGACTCGCTCTCGTCGCCGAACAGCTCGCGGGCGGACCCGATCAGGTCGCCCTGGACCAGCTGCCACTCGTAGTAGTGGCCGACCTCGTGCCGGAAGTGACCGAGCATGGTGCGGTAGGGCTCGTCGAGCTTGGCGCGGATCTTCTCGCGGTAGGCGTCGTCGCTCTCGGCCAGGTCGATGGTGATGACGCCGTCGGCGTGGCCGATGGTGACATTCTCGGCGACCGAGGACAGCAGGTCGAAGCAGAGGCCGTTGAGCTCGTCCTCGGCCTTGGTGAGGATCGGGAAGCCGAGCGTGTCGAGCTCGACGACCAGGTGGCGCTTGGCCTGCTCCGCGTCGTGGAAGTTGACCAGGCCGACGGTGTCGTCGTCGCTGGGCCGGGTGCGGGTCAGGTCGCAGGCGAAGCACTGGCCACCCTCGAGCCGGGCCAGCCAGGTGCAGCCGGACAGGTTGAGGTTGCGGCAGACCCACCAGACCAGGCCGTCCTCGTCCACATAGCGACCGGCGTCGTCGACCGGCACGATCGCCCGCTCCTCGCGGGAGAATCCCAGCGCGGTGCCGCAGGCGACACAGAGGGAGTTCTCGAAGAAGAGCTGGTTGTCACAGACCCGGCAGCGGAAGGCCAACATGTCCCGAGCCTAGCCGTCGAGAGGTCCCTGATTGCCCCTCGAAGAGTCCCTGATTGCCCCTTCGTCGGTCCATCCGGGACCTCTCGAGGGGCGTTCTGAGACCTCTCGCGGGTCCATCCGGGACCTCTCGAGGGGCAATCTGAGACCTCTCGCGGGTCCATCCGGGACCTCTCGGCCGAATCGTTCAGACGGGTGCGACGTCGACGCTGACCGCCAGCGTGGACTTCTTCGCCTCGGTGAAGATGACGCCCTTCACCGGTGGCACGTCGGCGTAGTCCCGGCCCCAGCCGACGGTGACATAGCGGTCGTCGACCCACTGGTCGTTGGTCGGGTCGAGCATGACCCACTGCCCGTCGTCGGCGCCCGGGACCCAGAGGGCGACCCAGGCGTGCGAGGCGTCGGCACCGACCAGCCGGGGCTTGCCGGGCGGTGGGGTGGTGGCGAGGTAGCCGGAGACGTAGCGGGCGGCCAGGCCGTGGCCGCGCAGGCAGGCCAGCATCAGGTGGGCGAAGTCCTGGCACACGCCGCCGCGGGCGTCGAAGATCTCCTCGACCGTCGAGGTGACGGTGGTGGCCGCCTTGTCGTAGTCGAAGTCGGCGTGGATCCGGTGCATCAGGTCGACCGCCGCCTCGACCAGCGGCCGGCCGGGCCTCAGCGAGGAGGCCGCATAGGCCTGTGCCTCCTCGGGGGTCTCCACCAGCGGCGAGGCGACCACCATGTCGGTGGCACGCCAGGCGCCAGGCAGCTCGGGGTGGACCAGCGGCCGGGCCTCCTCCCAGGCGAGGCCGAAGCCGCTCTCGTCGTACGCCGGCGCGACGACGTCGACCTGGCTGACGGCCTCGACCTCGAGCGTGGTGTGCGGGGTGGTGACCTGGAAGTAGGTGACGGTGTTGCCGTAGTAGTCGACGTCGGTGGACAGGTCGCCCGGCTCGGGCTCGATCACGACCTCGGTCGAGGCCACCTGCTGCCAGGGCAGCGCCCGGGGGGTGACGTGGGCGATGCCGAGGCTGTCGGTGACGTCCTCGTCATAGGAGTACGTCGTGGTGTGGGTGACCTGGTAGGACGTCACGGGACGCTCCGGGTCAGCGCGTTGAGCGGCCGGGGCGCCGGCCCGGAGGTGAAGTGGATCTCGGCGACCGCCTCGGAGAGCCGCTCCAGCTGGCTCAGCGACATGTCGAGGAAGGCGTCCAGGTTGGGCCGGCCGACCCCGCCGATGAGGACCAGCGACGGCACGTCGGTGTGGTCGAGGGCGTCGCTGAGGTCGTCGAGCAGCCGCTCCGGCCGGCTGGACCCGGTCGAGGCGGGCATCGCCTGCAGGTGCGTGCGCAGCTCGGTGAGGTTGAACCGCAGCGAGCGCGGGTTGTCGGGATCCATCAGCAGCAGGTCGAGGACGCCGCCGGGCCGGACGTAGCCGCGGTAGCGGCGGCGGTGGGTGACCGACGACTCGGCCGCCGCCAGCACCATGGTGAGGATCTCGCGGTCCACGTCGATGCCGCGCCGCACGGTCGCGGTGGCACGGAGCAGATGGGTGAGCTGGACGCCGCGCTCCAGCGCCCGGCCGGCCGCGATCATGTGCCAGCCGGCGTCGCGGATCATGCTGGCGGTGACGCCCTGCAGCGAGAGCAGCCCGGTCAGCATCCGGCCGGCCGACTCCGCGACCTGGTGGCTGTGGTCGTTCGCCTGCAGCGACTCGACGGCGCGGTCGATGACGCCGAACATCCGCCAGGTGTCCAGTGAGAGCTGGTCGCGCACGCCCTGCAGCGCGTCGCGCAGGCCGTCGAGGGAGTGCGCCACGCTGCCGGGCCGGTCGCGGTCGAGGATCAGGCTGCGGAACTCCCGGTCGAGGTCGTCGTACCTGCTGCCGGCCAGCCGCCGGACCGCGGCCATCATCACCTCCAGCGAGGCGTGGCCGGCGGAGCGAGGCCGGGTCTTGAAGTCCTCGGCCTGGGCGTGCGCGGCGAGCACCAGCCGGAGCAGGTCCTCGACCCGCTCGGCGTAGCGGCCGGCCCAGTACAGATCCTCCAGCGCGCGCGGCACCAGGATCGTGGCGGCGCGGGCGTGGGTCATCGGCTGCACGTCGGCCAGGCCCTGGTCGGGCTCGCCGGGCGCCTCCTTGAGCACCCAGACGTCCTTGCTGCAGGTGGCGCGATCGCGGGCGCTGGCCTCGCGGATGCTGGCCAGGCCGCCGACCAGCGGCCGGTAGGCGGAGCCGTAGCGCAGCGTGAAGGTCCGCAGCGTGACCGGCCGGGGCCGCACCGTGCCGACCTCCCAGGTCGGCGCCTGGGAGAGCACCGGCAACTGCTGGCCGACGTAGCGGTAGGGCTCCTCGCGGATCTGCCGCACCACCTCCTCCCGGGGCAGGTCGCGCAGGCCGTGCGGCGAGCCGTCGATGCGGCGGACGACCAGGTCCTCGCCGTCCAGCACCGCGGCCAGCCCGTCGGGCTCGCCGCACCACCAGGTGGGGATCGAGGGCAGCCGCAGCGTCTCGCCGAGCAGCGCCTCGCAGGCGGCGGGGAGGTAGGGCAGCAGCCCGGGGTTCTCCAGTACGCCGGCGCCGAAGCCGTTGACGACCCGGACCCGGTCGCGTCGTACCGCCTCCACGAGCCCGGCCACGCCCAGCTGGGACTCGCCGCGCAGCTCCAGCGGGTCCGACCACGAGGCGTCCACCCGGCGCAGGATGACGTCGACCCGCTCCAGGCCGCTGCGCCCGGTGCCCGCGTGGGGCGAGCGCAGGTAGACCCAGCCGTCCTTGACGACCAGGTCACCGCCCTGGACCAGCGGGAAGCCGAGGGTGGAGGCCAGGAAGGCCTGGTCGTAGGCGGTCTCGGAGTGGGTGCCCGGGGAGAGCACCACGACCCGGGGGTCGGCCAGGTCACCGGGTGCGGACTGGATCAGCGCCGAGCGCAGCGCCCAGAAGTAGGGCTCCATCCGGTGCAGGCCGGCCTCCCGGTAGAGCTCGGGCATGACCCGGGAGATGACCCGCCGGTTCTCCATCGCGTAGCCGATGCCCGACGGCGCCTGGGCGCGGTCGCCGATGACCTGCCACTCGCCGTCGGCGGCGCGGCCGAGGTCGGTGGCGGCGAGCACCAGCGGCCGCGGGTCCGGCGAGGAGAGCCGGGCGACCACCCGGCTGAAGCCGGCGTGACCGAAGACCACCGGCGCCGGCACGATGCCCTCGGCGAGCAGCCGCTGCTCACCGTAGAGGTCAACCAGGACCGCGTTGAGCAGTTCGGCCCGCTGGGCCAGGCCGACCTCCAGCGGCTGCCATTGCGCGGCGTCGACGACCAGCGGCATCGGGTCGAGCCGCCACGGCCCGACCCCCTCGCCGGGGCGGGCGTAGGTGACGCCGTCGTCGGTGAGGAAGCGGACGATGTCGCCGTCGACCCGGCGCAGGTCGGCCGGGGTGAGAGAGACCGCGACCTCGGCCATGCCCTTCCAGGCGGGCCGCAGCGAGCCGTCGGCGCCGAGGACCTCGTCGAAGCGGGTCTGCTCCCCCGGCCCGAGGGTGGGCTGGGTGAGCAGGGCTGCGTAGTCGCGGAGCAGGGTCATCAGGCTCGGCGCAGATCCAACAGGTGGGGGTATTCGGCGCTGGCGGCGCGCCGGCCGCGCTCGGTCATCGCGGCCACGTCGAGCCGGCCGGGGGTGTGACCGCGCGGCTCGAACCTGCCGGCCCGGCGGGCTTCGGCCTCGCCGGCGTTGACCGGCGGGGTGTCGTAGCTGCGGCCGCCGGGATGCACGACGTGGTACGTCGCCCCGCCGAGGCTGACCTCGTCGTGGACGTCGACGAGGTCGACGTGCAGCGGCGCGTGCACCTCGATACTGGGGTGCAGGGCGCTCCACGGCTGCCAGGCCCGGTAGCGGACGCCGGCGTAATACTCACCGGGAGTGCCGGTGGCGGTCAGCGGCAGCGGCACCCCGTTGCAGGCGACGAGATGGCGATGCGGGTCGAGCCCTGTCACGCGCACCTGGATCCTCTCGACGCTGGAGTCGACATAGCGGGCGGTGCCGCCTGCGGTCGCCTCCTCCCCCAGGACGTGCCACGGCTCGATCGCCGCTCGGAGCTCGAGCTCGATGCCGTCCACCGACGTGAAACCTATCCGAGGGAACCGGAACTCGGCGAAGGGGTCCAGCCAGGACTCCTCGAAGGCGATGCCGTGGTCGCGCAGGTCGCGGACCACCTCGTGGATGTCGGCGAGGCAGCCCTGCGGCAGCAGGAAGTCCTCGTGCAGCCGGGTGCCCCAGCGCACCAGCGGGGCCCGCAGCGGCCGCTCCCAGAACATCGCGACCAGGGAGCGCACCAGCAGCGCCTGCAGCAGCGCCATCCGCGGGTGTGGCGGCATCTCGAAGCCGCGCAGCTCCAGCAGTCCGAGCCGGCCGCGGCTGCTGTCCGGCGAGTAGAGCTTGTCGACGCAGAACTCGGCGCGGTGGGTGTTGCCGGTCAGGTCGGTGAGCAGGTGCCGCAGCGCCCGGTCCACCAGCCAGGGTCGTGGCTCCAGGCCCTCGCGCTCCTGCTCGGCGACCAGCCGCTCGATCTCGCGGCAGGCGATCTCCATCTCGTAGACGGCCTCGGGGCGGCCCTCGTCGAAGCGCGGCGCCTGCGAGGTCGGGCCGATGAACCGGCCGGAGAAGAGGTAGGACAGCGACGGGTGGCGCTGCCAGTAGGTGATCAGGCTGACCAGCAGGTCGGGCCGCCGCAGCAGCGGCGAGTCCGCAGGCGTCGTACCTCCCAGGGTGATGTGGTTGCCGCCGCCGGTGCCGGTGTGGAGGCCATCGAGGTCGAACTTCTCGGTGGAGAGCCGGGCGAGCCGGGCCTGCTCGTAGAGCGTCTCGGTCAGGTCCCGCTGCTCGGCCCAGGAGGAGGTCGGCTGCACGTTGACCTCGATCACGCCGGGGTCGGGGGTGACCACGAGCTGGGTGAGCCGGGGGTCCGGCGGTGGTCCGTAGCCCTCCAGCACGATCGGGCTGCCGTCGGTCGCCTGCTCGATGGCGTGGAGCAGCGCGGCATAGTCCTCGAGCCGGTCGACCGGCGGCAGGAAGACGTGGACCCGGCCGTCGCGGGCCTCGATCGCCAGCGCGGTGGTGGCCGCGCCCTCCGGGTCGACGATCTCGACCTGGGGGACGGCCGGGTCGAGCGGCGGCCCGGCATGGAGGTACGACGGCTCGCCGGCGAACTCCGGGTCGGCCCAGGAGACGGAGTCCAGCGGCAGCCGCAGCCCCACCGGGCTGGTGCCGGGCAGCAGCACCAGCCGCCCGCGCCGGAACGACCAGCGGGCGCTGGTCCAGGCGCCGCCGGCGGTGTTGAGCGGGAGCACCCAGCCGGTCGGGGCGGTGATGTCGTCGTCGAGGGTCTTGAGCGAGTCGGCGGTGATCTCCTCGGGGTTGACTTCCTGGGAGGAGCCCTCGGGTCGCGGGCCGGCCGGCTGGCGGACCTGCGCGGCGAGGACGGCGAGCGGGTCCTCGTAGGCCGCCAGCAGCTGCTCCTCGGGCAGGCCGAGCACGGCGGTCAGCCGCCGGGCGAGCGCCTCGGCCTGGTCACCGGCGGCCTGGTCGCCGGCGTCGTCCCGGGGGTCGGCGAAGAGGCTGACGTCCGACCACAGCGGGGTGCCGTCGGCGAGCCACTGGAGGGCGATATTCCAGCGTGGCAGCGGCTCGCCGGGGTACCACTTGCCCTGGCCGCGGTGGACCACGCCGCCCTTGGCGTAGACCTCGCGCAGCCGGGCGGCCAGGTCCTCGGCGAGCCGGCGCTTGTGCGGGCCGTCGGCCGCGGTGTTCCACTCGGCGCTGGTCTGGTCGTCGAGGCTGACGAAGGTGGGCTCGCCGCCCATCGTCAGCCGGACGTCGCCGGCACGCAGCCGGGCGTCGACGGCCTCGCCGAGCTCGTCGATACGGCGCCAGGCCTCCTCGGTGTAGGGCTTGGTGACCCGGGGGTCCTCGTGGACGCGCCTGACCTCGTTGTGGAAGGAGAAGGCGACCTCGACCGGCTCGGAGGCGCCGGTGATCGGCGCGGCGCTGCTGGGATGGGGCGTGGCCGACAGCGGGATGTGGCCCTCGCCGGCGAACAGCGCCGAGGTCGGGTCGAGGCCGACCCAGCCGGCCCCGGGGACGAAGACCTCGCACCAGGCGTGCAAGTCGGTGAAGTCCTCGCTCGGCCCGCTCGGCCCGTCGAGCGCGGCCTGGTCGGCGGCGAGCTGGACGAGGTAGCCGGAGACGAAGCGGGCAGCGAGGCCGTACTGCCGCAGCAGCGCGACCAGCAGCCAGGCCGAGTCCCGGCAGGAGCCGATCGCCCTGGCCAGCGTCTCGTCGGGGGTCTGCACGCCGGGCTCCAGGCGCACGCTGTAGGCGACGGCGGCGTGGACGGCGGCGTTGAGGTCGCTCAGGAATGCCACCGTCGGCACCCCGTCGGCCGGGAGCGCCGGGCGCCGCTCGCGCCAGGCGGCCGTCGCGGCGGAGTCCTCGACCGGCCGCAGGTACGGCGCCAGGTCGGCGAGCAGCGCCGGCTCGTAGTCGAACGGGAACCGCTCGGCGTACTCCTCGATGAAGAAGTCGAAGGGGTTGATCACCATCAGGTCGGCGACCAGGCCGACGGTGATCTCCAGCCTCTCGACCTTCTCCGGGAAGACCAGCCGCGCCAGCCAGTTGCCGAACGGGTCCTGCTGCCAGTTGACGAAGTGGTTCGCCGGCGTGACGTCGAGGGAGTAGGCCTCGATCGGGGTGCGGGTGTGCGGCGCTGGCCGCAGCCGGACCACGTGCGGGGCGAGGGCCACCGGCCGGGCGAACTCGTAACTGGTGCGGTGCTCGAGGGCGACCTTGATGCTCACGCCCGCAAGCCTGCCAAGGTTCTGTTGCCTGCCGGTAACAAACGCGCCGTCTCGTGCCGGCCGGAGCGGTTACTAGTAGGCTGTCGCGGCTAAAGCGCGTGGTAGCGCGGTGTCCGGGTGCGTGCCTCGCAAGGCGCCGGCGCGAAGGCAGGCCGGTGGCCTGTCGAGCGTCGGCAACGCCGCGAGGTGCGGGGGGAGGGCGCCGCGATAGCGGCGAATTAGCCGCGACAGGCTACTACGGTGTGGCCGTGACACCGACGCCACGCCCCCATCTCGCCGACCTGCCGCCGTACACGCCCGGGCGGCCCGCCCCGCAGGGCGCCTTCAAGCTCTCCGCCAACGAGAACCCCTATCCCCCGTTGCCCGGCGTGCTGGCGGCGACGACGGCCACGCTGGACGCCCTCAACCGCTATCCCGACATGGGCGCGACGGCGCTGTACGACGCCCTGGCGGCGCGGTTCGGCGTCGCGACCGATCGACTCGCGCTGGGCACCGGGTCGGTGTCGCTGATCTATCAGCTGCTCGCCGCGTTCTGCGAGCCGGGCGACGAGGTGGTCTACGCCTGGCGCTCCTTCGAGGCCTATCCGATCGCGGTCACCGTCGCGGGCGCGCGGTCGGTGCAGGTGCCGCTCACCGCCGACGCCCGCCACGACCTGCCGGCGATGGCGGCGGCGGTCACCGACCGGACCAAGGTGCTGCTGGTGTGCACCCCCAACAACCCGACCGGGCCGGCGCTGACCCACACCGAGCTGGCCGGCTTCCTGGGCACCGTGCCCGCTCACGTGCTCGTGGTCGTCGACGAGGCCTACCTGGAGTTCGTCAGAATGGCGGACCCGGTCGACGGCCTGGCGCTGGCGCGCGACTTCCCCCATGTGGTGCTGACCCGGACCTTCTCCAAGGCCTACGGGCTGGCGGCGCTCCGGGTCGGCTACGCGATCTCCACTCCCGAGATCGCCGGCGCGCTGCGGGCGGTGGCGCTGCCGTTCGGCGTCTCCACCGCCGGCCAGGCCGCCGCGGTCGCCTCGCTCGCCGCCGAGGCCGAGCTGCTGGCGCGGGTCGACGCCCTGGTCGCCGAGCGCGACCGCGTCCTGGCCGGCGTACGGGCCGCCGGCTGGAGCGTCCCCGAGGCCCAAGGCAATTTCGTCTGGCTCCCCACCGTGCGGGTGAGCGAGCTCGCCGCCGCCGCGGCGGAGCTCGGCCTGGTCGTCCGGCCGCTCGGCGACGGCGTCCGGGCCTCCATCGGCGAGCCCGAGGCCGGCGACCTGCTGATCAAGCTGGCCGAGTCGTTCCGGCCCTGAGCCGCCGACCACCGGTCTGGTTGACTACCAGACATGCGGTTCCTGGGTTGGCTGATCAGCATCGCCGTCGCACTCGCGATGGCGGCCTGGCTGATCGACGGGATCCGGTTCGGCGGGCCGACGAGCGGGAGCGCGGAGCTCCAGGAGAAGCTGCTGCCGCTGCTCGGGGTGGCGATCATCCTGGGCGCGGTCACGGCGGTGGCCAAGCCGGTGTTGACGATCCTGTCGCTGCCGGTGGTCATCGTGACACTGGGGCTGTTCCTGGTGGTCATCAATGCGGCGATGCTGCTGATCACCAGCTGGATCGCCGACAAGCTCAGCATCGACTTCCACGTCACCGGCTTCTGGCCCGCGGTCGGCGGCGCCATCATCGTCACGATCGTCTCCTGGGCCGTCGACAAGGTGCTCGACCGTTGATCCCTGCCGCCCGCGCGCCGCGGCCAGACGACGACCCTCGGTACGCCGTCGCACTGGTCTGCCTCGGCAACATCTGCCGCTCGCCGATGGCCGATGTGGTGCTCTCCGCCGCCGTAGCCGACCTCCCGGTCGTCGTCGCCTCGGCCGGCACCGGCGGCTGGCACGTCGGCGAGCCGATGGACCGCCGGGCGGCCGCCGTCCTGCGTGCCCACGGCTACGACCCGTCCGGTCACCGCGCCCGGCAGTTCGACGCGGACTGGCACGACCGCTTCGACCTGGTCCTGGCGATGGACGAGGACAACCTCGCGGCCCTCGGCGGGCCGACGGAGCGGATCCGGCTGTTCCGCTCCTTCGACCCGCTCGGCCCTGGTGAGGTGCCGGATCCCTACTACGGTGGGGATGACGGGTTCGAGGAGGTGCTGGCGATGGTGGAGCGAACCGCCGCTGCCCTGGCCGAGGAGCTGCGGGGGCGGTGACCACGAGCGTCGTGGCGAAGCGTGCCGAGGAGCTGCTCGGCACGACCGTCGTGGCGACCTCGGCGGTGGCCGGTGGCGACATCGCGGTGGCCACCAAGCTCCGCTTCAGCGACGGCAGCTCGGCACTGATGAAGACGCTCCCTCATCCACCGGCGGGCTTCTTCGCCGCCGAGGCGCGTGGGCTGCGCTGGCTGGCCGACGCCGGCCTCCCCACTCCTGAGCTGCTGGCCGGCGGCGAGGACTGCGTCATCCTGCGCTGGGTCGAGCCGGGTCGGCCGAGCGCCGAGGGCGCCGAGCGGCTCGGCCGGGCACTCGCCGGCTGCCATGGGGTGACCGAGGCGTCGTACGGGCTGGCCGAGGACGGCTATATCGGCACCCTGCCGCTGCCCAACAAGCCCTGCGAGACCTGGCCGGAGTTCTTCGCGACCCGGCGGCTGCTCCCCTATCTCAAGCTCGCCCACGACCGCGGCGCGGTGGACCCCGCGCAGGCCGCCGCGATCGAGGCGGTGGTGCCGCGACTGGCCGGCCTGGTCCCGGCCGAGCCGCCGGCGCGGCTGCACGGCGACCTGTGGAACGGCAACGTGCTCTGGGGCGCCGACGGCGGCGCCTGGGTCATCGACCCGGCCGCCTACGCCGGCCATCGCGAGACCGACCTGGCGATGCTGCACCTCTTCGGGCTGCCGCAGCTGGAGCGACTCCTCGACGCCTACACCGAGGCGCGGCCGCTCGCCGACGGCTGGCGCGATCGGCTGGCGCTGCACCAGCTCTTCCCGCTGCTGGTGCACGCGGCGCTGTTCGGACAGGGGTACGGCGCCCGGGCAGCCGCGCTCGCGGCGCGCTACCGCTGAGGACCGGCCGAGCCCCGGGTCGTCCGGTCCCCGGCGGCCGCCGCGGCGATGGCCAGCAGCGCGCTGACGCCGAGGATCGCGAGCAGCGGCAGCCACGGGATCGTCATCGGCACGGCGACCCCGGTCCCGGCCAGGTCCGCGGTGACCGCCCGTCGTACCAGCCAACCGAAGAAGCCGGTGGTGAGACCACCGAGGGTCAGTCCGGCACCGGCGACGAGGACCGCCTGCCAGAGCGCGGTGCGCCGCAGCTGCTCGCGGGTGGCGCCCAGCAGCGTGAGGACCCGGCGCTGCCGGCGACGCTGCGCGGCGCCGATGAGGGTGGCGTTGACCATGGCGATGGCGGCGTAGCAGGCGGCCGGACCGAGCAGGAGCGTCAGGCCGAGGTCGTTGTTGCGGCGGGTCTGGGCAGTGACCTCCTCGATCCAGGCGTCGGCGGTGAGCACCCGGCTGTCCGTCCCGGCAAGCGAGGCCCGCACCGCGCCGAGGTCGGCGCCCGGCCGCGTCATCACGAACAGGTCACCGGACGAGGTCCTGGTCCCTGCCGTGACCAGGTCGGCAGGCAGGAGTACGTCGCCGTAGAGGTCGGGCGCATCCGGGACGACGGCGACGATGCGGAGGCGGAGCTGCTGGCCGCCGACCCGCACCCGCAGGGTGTCGCCCAGGTCCTTGCCGGAGTCGAAGACCCAGCCCTTGGCGACCGCGACCGTGCGGCCGTGGAGGTCGGCGAGGTCGCCGCGGACGGCATGAAGACCGCGGGCGAGGCTCGCCGAGGCGACGTCGACGACGTCGACCTGCTCGCTGTCGTCGAGGAGCCGGACGGCGACGGTACGACGAGCGTCCACGGTCTCGACGGCCGGCTCCGCGACGAGCCGCTCCACCGCCTCGGCCTCGTGTCCCGGTCCGGGCTGGACGACCAGCGGCGCGGCGAGCTGGGCACGGTCGAGCGCCGAGGTCCAGTCGGCGGTGAAGCTGAGCCCGAGCAGCATGGACCCGGCGACGGCCGAGATCGCGATCACCGGGGCGGCGACCGAGGTCGTAGTGCGTACCGCGGCGCGCAGCTCGTCGCGGGCGAGCCGAGCGGCCACGTGGTGGCGCACGAACGGGCGGGCGAGGAGTCCGGCGAGCCGCGGCACCACCAGCGGGCCGAAGCACATCAGCCCGATGACGACGACCTCGGGCAGCAGCACCGAGGCGACCAGCGCGAACAGCGGCGCGGCCTGCTGGGCCACCACGGCGGCCGCCACCACGGTGGCCAGGCACAGGGTGCCGACGACCCACTGCAGGGCACTGGGCAGGGCGCGCTCGACCGCCGCCTCCCGAAGCGCGGCCGTGGGCGACACCTTCGCAGCACGGCGCGAGGAGCGCCAGGCACCGACCAGCGCCACCGCCATGCCGGTAGGCAGGGCGATGGCCCAGGCCAGCCACGGCGTGGGCGCGACCAGGTGGACGTCGGTGAGGCCGAGACGTCGTACCAGCGTGAGAACGGGGGCCGCCAGCGGAGTGGCGAGGAGACAGCCGGCGATCGAGGCGGCGGCCGCGACCACGAGGGACTCGCCCAGGACCAGCCGTCTCACCTGGCGGCCGGTCGCGCCGACGAGGCGGAGCAGGCCGAGCTCGCGCCGTCGGGTGGCGACCACGAAGCCGAAGGTGCTGCCGACCACGAAGACGGCCATGAACATCGAGACCGCCGACATGATCCCGAACAGGGAGGTGAGGTCGTCGAGCTGGCCGCGCAGGTCCTGGCTGACTCCGCTGCCGATGGTGGCGTCGACGGAGCCGACCAGGTTGACGGTGGTCGCGATCAGCGCCACGCCCGTGGCCAGCGCGACGAAGGCGCCGAGGTAGGCCGGCCAGGAGGTCCGCACCGTCTGCCGTGAGAGCTGGCCGATCATCACTCCAGCTCGCTCATCCGCTGGGCGATGGTGGCGGCGTCGGCATGACGCAGTCGCCCCACGACCTGGCCGTCGGCGAGGAACAGGGTCTCGTCGGCGTACGACGCCGCGAGCGGGTCGTGGGTCACCATGACGACGGTCTGGCCGCCGTCGGCGAGCGCCCGGAGCAGGCGGAGCACGTCACGGCCGGTGCTGCGGTCCAGCGCGCCGGTGGGCTCGTCGGCGAAGAGGACCGACGGCTGGCTGTCGCTCCGGGCGTAGAGAGCACGGGCGATGGCGACCCGCTGCTGCTGCCCGCCGGACAGCTCGGGCGGGCGACGGCGAGCCAGGTCGCGCAGGCCGACCCGGTCCAGGGCGTCCAGCACGGCCGCCGGCTCGACCCGCAGCCCGGCCAGTCGGACCGGCAGAGCGACATTGTCGAAGGCGGAGAGCGCGTCGAGCAGGTTGTAGGACTGGAACACGAAGGCCATCGCGGTGCGCCGGAACCGGGTCAACGCGGTCTCGCCGAGGCCGGCGAGGTCGGTGCCCGCGATGCTGACCCGGCCGGTGGTGGGCCGGTCGAGACCGGCGGCGATCTGCAGCAGCGTGGACTTGCCCGAGCCGGAGGGGCCCATGACGGCGGTGAAGGTGCCGGCGACGAAGGCGTGGCTGACGGCGCGCAGCGCGGCGACGCTGCCGGCGCGGGAGCGGTAGGTCCGGCTCACCGCGTCGAGTACGACGGCCGGCGGGGCAAGGGTCGTGGTCATGCCATCCAGTCCAGCGCCCCGAGAGGCCTCGCGAACTGGCCCACGCGCCACCGTGGGGTAGCGCCGGCGCTACCCCGGATCGCGTCGGCGACTCCTACGCTGGGTCGGGTGAGCCGCCCCACCGATGCCTGGTCCGCCGTGCGCGGCGGGCCGTGGCGGCTGCTGACCTCCGCCTGGCCGTGGCGCTCGCTCGCCTATCTCCTCTCGACCGTGCCGCTCGGCATCGCCACGCTGCTGGTGCTCGCCCTGGTCACCGGCCTGGGCCTGCTGACGGTGGTGGTCGTGGTGGGGCTGGTGCTGTTGGCGAGCCTGCCGCTGGTGACCACCGTGGTCGCGGAGGTCGAGCGGGGTCGGCTGCGGCTGGTGCTGCCGCACCAGCGTGGCGGGGCCACGCTGCGGGAGCGGCTGCGCACCTGGCGCACGCTGCCGCTGTCCTGGTCCGAGATCGGTCACGCGGTGCTGCTCGCCACCGTGCTGTGGCTGGTCGACGCCGTCGTCCTCTCCTTCGCGATCACCCTGCCGGTCACGCTGCTCGCCGCGCCGGTCCTGGTCAGGCACGACACCCTGGAGGTGGCCGGCTGGCGCATCGACACCGCGGCCGAGGCGTGGCCGGCGGCGGCACTCGGCCTGCTGGCGCTGGTGGGCTCCGCCTACCTGGTCACCGCGCTGGCCAGCGGACAGGCCGCCCTGGTCCGGCTGCTGCTGGAGCCGCCGGAGGCGCGACTGGTCTCGGCGGTGGCCGAGCTGCGGCGCTCCCGGGCCGGGCTGGTCGACGCCTTCGAGGCGGAGCGGCGCCGGATCGAGCGGGATCTGCACGACGGCGCCCAGCAGCGGCTGGTCGCGCTGACCATGACGCTGGGCCAGGCCGAGCTGGAGCTCGCCGACGGCCCGGCGCTCGACCTGGTCACCAAGGCGCACGCGCTGGCGGAGGACGCCCTGGAGGACCTGCGGGCCACCGTGCGCGGCATCCATCCGCAGGTGCTCGCCGACCACGGCCTGGCTGCCGCGATCCAGGAGCTCGCCGACCGCTCGCCGGTGCCGGTCGACGCCGACCTGCGCGCGCCCGGCCGGCTCCCCGAGCCGATCGAGGCGGCGGCGTACTTCCTGGTCAGCGAGGCGCTCACCAATATCGCCCGCCATGCCGAGGCGCGCTCCGCCCGGATCCAGGCGTGGCTCGCCGACGGGACGCTGACGGTGACGGTCGTCGACGACGGCTGCGGCGGCGCCGACCCGAGCCGGGGCAGCGGACTCGCGGGGCTCGCCGCCCGCGTCGACGCCGTCGACGGCACCCTCGACATCGACAGCCCGCCCGGCGGCCCGACCCAGCTGAGGATGACATGCCCGATCAGCAGTTGACGCTACGCATCGTGCTCGCCGAGGACGCCGCACTGCTGCGTGAGGGCCTGGTCGGGATCCTCGAGCGTGCCGGCCACACCGTCGTCGCCGCCGTGCCCGACGCCGAGGCGCTGCTCGCCTACACCGGCAAGGAGCAGCCGGACGTCGTCGTCACCGACATCCGGATGCCGCCGACCCACACCGACGAGGGCCTCCGCGCGGCCGTCACGATCCGGGAGCGGCACCCGGACATCGCGATCATGCTGCTGTCGGCCTATATCGCCGAGGCGTACGTCGGCGAGCTGCTGGAGTCCACCACCGGCGGCGGCCTCGGCTACCTGCTCAAGGACCGCGTCGGCCACGTCCGCGGCTTCCTCGACAGCCTCGACCGGGTCGCCGCCGGCGGCACCGTCGTAGACCCCGACGTCGTACGCCATCTGCTGGCCCGGCGCCGCAACGACGGTCCGCTGGCCGCCCTCAGTCCCCGCGAGCGAGAGGTGCTCGCCCTGATGGCCGAGGGCCACACCAACCCGACCATCGCCACTCGGCTCTTCGTCAGCGAGGCGGCGGTGCGCAAGCACGTCGGCAATATCTTCGCCAAGCTCGATCTCGCCCCTGACTCCGACCGCCGGGTCTCCGCGGTCCTCGCCTATCTCCGCAACGGCTCCTGACGAGAGAACCCTCGGCGAGCTCATCCTCACCGAGGGTTCCCAACGTGACTCATCTGGCGGTGCTGAAGGGATTTGAACCCTTGGTGGACTTGCGCCCACAAACGCTTTCGAGGCGTTCTCCTTAGGCCGCTCGGACACAGCACCGTCGCAGAGGCTACCGGAGCGGGCGACGCGTCATGAAATCGTCTTCGCCGGGCTGGGGTTGTGACGAGAGAGTGACCTGGAGGACCACGCTCTGGTCACGAGGCGACGATGATGACGTGCAGGGTGCGGGGGCCGTGGACCCCCTCGACCCGGTCGAGTTCGATGTCGCTGGTGGCGGACGGGCCGCTGATCCAGGTGAGCGGCCGGCCGTCGCGGACGGAGCCGCCGAGGAGGGCGACGGCATCGGGGACGTCCGCGACGACCTGATCGGTGCGCACGATGCAGACGTGCAGGTCGGGCACGAGGGTGATGGCTCGGCGGCCCTGGCCGGGGCCGTGGTCGAGCACGATGGTGCCGGTCTCGGCGATGCCCACGGCGGCGTCGGTGACCACCGCGTCGATGCGGTCGAGGTCGGCCGCGGTCAGGGTGCCGTCGTCGACGACGGCACCGGGCACCTCGACCGACAGGCCGGCGGGGACGACGACCGCGGCGCCGGCCGGGAGCGCCGCCGCGACGGCGGCGGCGAGCCGGTCCGGCGTACTCCGCACGACCACGGCGCGGTAGTCGGCCACCCGCTCGTCGAAGAGCGCGACGACGTCCGGCACGGGGGTACGGCGGGGCGCGGGTGGCGCCGGCGGCACGGCCGTGACGTCGGCCAGCGCCGCGCGGACCGGGCCGAGGATCTCCTCCCGTGCGCTCACGACCTACCTCCGTCCGTCCGCTTCCACCAGGCCCGGAACGACTCCGGCGGCGCCGGTGGCAGGTCCCGCGCCGAGGACCACTTCGACAGCCCCGGGATGCCGACAAGGCCGCTGAGCCGCCGGGCGACCCCCAGGCCGAGCCGGGTGAACCGCTCGCCGAAGGCGAGCTTGCGGGCATCGCCGAGCCCGATGGCGGCGCCCTTCATGGCGACCACCTCGGCCCGATGGCCGGCCGACGGCAGGTGGCCGCGGTGGGCGTCGACCACCTTGGCGCGCTGGTCGACCAGCACCGAGGGGATGTCGATGCGGACCGGGCAGACCTCGAAGCAGGCACCGCACAGCGAGGAGGCGTAGGGCAGCGAGTCGACCTGCTCGTCCACGCCGACGCCCTTGAGCAGCGGGTTGAGGATGGCGCCGATCGGGCCGGGATAGACCGAGCCGTAGGCGTGGCCGCCGGTGCGCTCGTAGACCGGGCAGACGTTGAGGCAGGCCGAGCAGCGGATGCAGCGCAGCGCCTGCCGGCCCACCTGGTCGGCGAGTGCCCGGGTGCGGCCGTTGTCGAGCAGCACCACGTGGACCTCACGCGGGCCGTCGTCAGGGGTGACGCCCGACCACATCGAGGTGTAGGGGTTCATCCGCTCGCCGGTCGAGGAGCGCGGCAGCAGTCGCAGCAACGGGTCGAGCTCGTCCCAGGTGGAGACCACCTTCTCGATGCCCACCACGCTGATCAGCACCTCGGGCAGGGTCAGGCACATCCGGCCGTTGCCCTCGGACTCGACCACCACCAGCGTTCCCGTCTCGGCGACCGCGAAGTTGGCGCCGGAGACCCCGACGCGGGCCCGCAGGAACTTCTCCCGCAGGTGCGCTCGGGCGGCGGCGGCCAGCACGGCCGGCTCGTCGGTGAGGTCGTCGGGCGCCGGGCGGCCGACCTCCTTCATGGCGCGCAGGAAGATCTCGCGGATCTCGGCCCGGTTGCGGTGGATGGCCGGCACCAGGATGTGGGAGGGCAGGTCGCCGCCGAGTTGCACGATCAGCTCGGCCAGGTCGGTCTCCCAGGCCGCGATGCCCTCCTCGGCGAGCGCCTCGTTGAGGCCGATCTCCTGGGTCACCATCGACTTGACCTTGACCACCTCGTCGACGCCGTGGCCCTTCGCGATCGAGGCGACGATGGCATTGGCCTCGGCCGCGTCGCGGGCCCAGTGCACCACCGCGCCGTTGGCGCTCAGCGTCTCCTCCAGCCTGAGCAGCTGGGTCTCCAGGGAGAGCAGCGCCGCCTCCTTGACCCCGGCGCCGGCGAGCCGGAGCGCCTCCCAGTCCCCCGATCCCCCCGCCATCGACGCAGCGACCTCGTCCACCAGCCGGGCCCGCTTGGCCCGGATCGTGCCGGTCGCGTGGGCGAGGTTGTGGCGCAGCTGCGCGTCGGCCAGCTTCTCCCGCGCCGCGGCCGGGAAGGGCGGCATACCGACGAAGGTGCCGCTCATGAGGCCTCCGTCGAGGCCAGGATCTCGGCGAGATGGACGGTCCGTACGCCGGCACGCTGGCGGGAGAGCACCCCGCCGATGTGGGTGAGGCAGGAGTTGTCGCCGGCGACCAGCACCTCCGCGCCGGTGTCGCACACGTGGCGCGCCTTGTCGGTGCCCATCGCGATCGAGACGTCGGCGTTCTTCACCGCGAAGGTGCCGCCGAAGCCGCAGCACTGGTCCTCGCCCGGCAGGTCCAGCAGCGTCAGCCCGCGCACCTGCTCCAGCAGCCGTCGCGGCCGGTCCCCCACGCCCAGCATCCTCAAGCTATGGCAGGTCGGGTGATAGGTGACCGTGTGCGGGTAGTAGGCGCCCACATCGGTGACGCCGAGCACGTCGACCAGGAACTCCGAGAGCTCGTAGACCCGCGGCGCGACCTCCTCGACGGCCGCGATCAGCCCAGCGTCGCCCGAGCGGCGAGCCACGATCGAGTGCTGGTGCCGCGCCGACCCGGCACACGACCCGGAGGGCGTCACCACGGCGTCGTACCCCGCGAAGGCGGAGACGAAGCCGCGCACCACCGGCACCGCCTCGTCGAGATAGCCGGTGTTGACCATCGGCTGCGCGCAGCAGGTCTGGGCCTCGGGGAACTCCACGTCGACGCCGAGCCGCCGCAGCAGCCGCACGACGGCCTCGCCCGTGCCTGGATACAGCGCGTCGTTGATACACGTGACCATGAGCGCCACCCGCATGGAAACCCTCTCAATCTGGCTGACCTTGATGTGGTCAGACCACACAGTCCGACTGTAGGGTAGCTCCCGTGAGCGAGGCAAGCGAGGGCTGGCGCCCGGTGCCCCGCGCCCGCACCTACGAGTTGGTCGTGGAGCAGATCGAGGAGCAGATCCTGGCCGGCACTCTCAGGGTCGGCGACCGCCTCCCCGGCGAGCGCGAGCTCGCCGCCCGGCTCCAGGTGTCCCGAGCGGCCGTCCGGGAGGCGATGCGGACCCTGGAGGCGCAGGGCGTCGTCCGCGCCGGGGTCGGCTCCGGGCCAGAGGCCGGAACGGTGGTGTCGGCGCTGCCGTCGGAGGCACTCACCCGGCTGCTGCGCCTCCACGTGGCGCTGGCCAACTTCCCCGTCTCCGACGTGGTCGAGGCGCGCGTGCTGCTCGAGCGGGCCACCGCCGCGCTGGCCGCGGCCCATGCCACCCCCGAGGCGCTGGCGGCGCTCGATGAGCCGCTGGCGGCCATGGCGACCGCGGCGGCGGCCGACCGGCATCTCTACAACGACCTCGACACGGCCTTCCACATCGCCATCGCCGAGGCCGGCGGCAACCGGCTCTTCGCCGACATGACGATCGCGATCCGCGAGGCCATGCGGCTGCCGATCCTGCGCGACCTCGAGCGGCTCGACGACCGCGCCTGGGCCGACGTACCTCGGGAGCTCACCGCGCAGCATCGGGCCATCCGCGCCGCGATAGCCGCCGGCCAGGAGCAGGAGGCCGCGCGGCTGATCGACGAGCACATCCGTGCGGCCCGGCGGCTGTTGTCCCCGAAAGAGCCCCCGGAAGAGGCATAGTGCGGTGGGTACGAGTAAGCGGGTGTAGAGGATCCACCCCACAAACCGC
>NZ_JASGDQ010000057.1:0-2631 GCF_047607185.1 Nocardioides sp.
CCCGGGCGCGGGCCCGGAGTGGGCGCCTTGGGGGCCGGTGCCTTGGGGGCCGCCGGCGCGGCGGGGGCTGCGGCAACGGCCGGCGCCGCCGGAGCGGCGGGCTTGGGCGCAGCCGGCTTGGGGGCCGGTGCCTTGACGGCGGGCTCCGTGGGCGGCGCGGCGGCTGCCGGGGCGGGCGCCTCGGTGACGGGGGCTTTGGGGGTGGGGGCCGCCTGGGCGGCAGGGACGGGGGCGGCCGCCTTGTCCTGGGCGGGGGCCTGGTCGGCCGCCATCTTCGCCTTCAGCTCGGCGCCGTAGGTCGCCTCGAACTTCTTGACGGCGGGCAACTCGATGCTGGACGAGGCGGTCTTGACGTACTCACCGATGGCGGTGAGCTTCTCGAGGGCTTCCTTGCTCGGGATGCCGTACTGCTTGGCGAGTTCCGAAACTCGGGTCTTGGCCACGATTCTCCTTCTGGCCACAGACCCTGCTCGGGTGACTCTGTGACCTTAGTGGTGGGTGAACACGCTCATCGGGAGTTACTCATCGAGTGCTCATGAGCTGTTGCTCCGATTCCTGGATAGTCACGATTGGTTGGTGTGGGCTGCCACGAACTCCCCCACCGGTCCACTGGAGCACCCTCCCTCGAGCCGCAGGGCTCGGGTGAAGGCCTTCCGCCGCACCGCGAGGTCATAGCAGTCGGACGTGGGGTGCAGGTGTGCACCCCGGCCCGGCGCGGTGGCCCTCGGATCCGGCACGACGACCAGCCGGCCGTCGACGTCGGAGCCTGCGACCACTCGCAACAGCTCACTCTTGGCGGCCCGCTTCCGACACCCGACGCAGGTCCTCATCGGACCGTTGTCGAGGGAGTTGTCCTGGCGAGCCACCAAGCGACGACTTTACCGGGTCATGGCCGTCGAGCACGAACCGGCACTCGCGTCCGGCCGGTCATGGGGCGGGGTTGGGCTCTTCGTCGGAGCGGATGTCGATGCGCCAGCCGGTCAGCCGGGCGGCGAGACGGGCGTTCTGGCCCTCCTTGCCGATGGCCAGCGAGAGCTGGTAGTCCGGCACCACGACCCGGGCGCTCTTGGCGTCGGCGTCAACGATCTCGACGGAGTTGACCCGAGAGGGCGAGAGTGCGTTGGCGACCAGCGTGGCGGGGTCGTCGGACCAGTCGACGATGTCGATCTTCTCGCCGTGGAGCTCGGCCATCACGTTGCGCACCCGCTGGCCCATCGGGCCGATGCAGGCGCCCTTGGCGTTGACGCCGGGCTGGGTGGAACGGACCGCGATCTTGGTGCGGTGGCCGGCCTCGCGGGCGATGGCGGCGATCTCGACGGTGCCGTCGGCGATCTCAGGCACCTCGAGCGCGAACAGCTTCTTGACCAGGCTGGGGTGGCTGCGCGAGAGCGTGATCTGCGGGCCGCGCATCCCCTTGCGGACGCTGGTGACCAGGCACTTGATGCGGGTGCCGTGGTCGTAGGGCTCGCCGGGCACCCGCTCGGAGAGCGGCAGCAGCGCCTCGATCTTGCCGAGGTCGACCAGGACGTCGTCGGGGTTGCGGCCCTGCTGGATGACGCCGGAGATGATGTCGCCCTCGCGGCCGGAGAACTCGCCGAACTTGATGTCGTCCTCGGCGTCGCGCAGCCGCTGCAGCATGATCTGCTTCGCGGTCGTCGCGGCGATCCGGCCGAACCCGTCGGGGGTGTCGTCGTACTCCGCGAGGACGTTGCCCTCCTCGTCGGTCTCGGCCGCGAGGACGCTGACGTGGCCGCTCTTGCGATCGAGTACGACGCGGGCGGTGGGCTGCGCGCCGGGGGTCTTCTGGTAGGCGGTCAGCAGCGCCTGCTCGATCGCCTCGACGAGGACGTCGAAGGAGATCTCCTTCTCTCGCTCCAGCTGCCGCAGGATGCTCAGGTCGATGTCCATCAGTCGTCCTTCTCTGGGTTGAACTCGATCTGCACCAGCGCCCTCTTCACCTCGGCGTAGCCGACCCGGCGTGGCGTGCCGGCGACCTCGACGGTGGCGCTGTCGTCGTCGGAGCCGGTGATCCGGCCGACCACGGTCTCGCCCTCGGCGGTGACGACCTTGACCAGCCGGCCGGCGTTGCGGCGCCAGTGGCGCGGCAGCGTCAGCGGCCGGTCGACGCCGCGTGAGGTGACCTCCAGGGTGTAGGGACGCTCGCCCATCACGTCGGAGTCGTCCAGCACCGTGTTGACCAGGCGGGTGGCGTCGGCGACGTCGTCGAGAGTGACGCCGCCGTCCTTGTCGACGGCGACCCGCAGGACCCGGCGCTTGCCGGCCGGGGTGATCTCCACGGCCTCGATGTCGAGACCCAGGGAGGCGAGCGGCTCGGCCAGTTCGGCGGCGACCCGCTCCTGGATGTCACTCATGCCGCCACCCCTCGCTGCGCTCGTGGCCGGCGTGGTGCCCGCGGTTCGCTCACAAGCTCGCTCACGGCGACCACCTCCCTGTCCTGTTGTCTGGTGCAGTTGTGTCGCACAGCCTATCGGTTGAACGCCCCTTTAGCCTCGATCCGTGGACCGGCTGGGGCGATCGGGGTCTGACTCGGCGGGGCTGACGTAGAAGTGCCTTCTGGGCAAGGAGAATCGAGATTGTCGAGATCCTGATCCGCCCGCACGCAGAAGGCAC
>NZ_JASGDQ010000058.1:0-32499 GCF_047607185.1 Nocardioides sp.
GGGGTGCACCTCGTCCCCCCCCGGAAACTCTTACCAACCCGACGAGACAAGGAGAGGAGGAGGGATGGCAGGCAACCAGGGGGACAACGGCTTCCGGGCCGATTGGGCCAACAAGGACTTCTACGCCGAGCTCGGGGTGAAGAAGGACGCCACCGCCGAGGAGATCAAGAAGGCCTACCGCAAGCTGGCCCGTGCCAACCATCCCGACTCCAACCCGGGCGACACCGCCAAGCACGAGAAGTTCAAGACGGTGGCCGAGGCCTACGACGTCGTCGGCGACCCGGAGAAGCGCAAGAAGTACGACGAGATGCGCTCGCTCTATGCCGGCGCCCCCGGCTGGCAGGGCCCCGGCGGAGCCGGTGGCCGGGGATTCAACCTCGAGGACCTCTTCGGCGGCACCGCCGGCGGCGCGGGCGGGCTCGGCGACATGTTCGGCGACCTCTTCGGCGGGGGAGCCCCCTTCGGTCGGCAGAGTGGCCGGCAGCGGCAGACCCGGCCGCGATCCGCGCAGGGCGCCGATGTCGAAACCACCGCGACCGTCGGCTTCGTCGAGGCGCTGGAGGGCGTCACCGTCCAGCTGCGGCTGACCTCGGACGCGCCCTGCCCCGACTGCAATGGCACCGGCGGCAAGCCGGGCACCAAGCCGCACGTCTGCCAGCTGTGCGAGGGTGCCGGCTTCGTCGTCCGCGACCAGGGCGGCTTCTCGGTGCAGGAGACCTGCCCCCAGTGTGGCGGCCGCCAGCTCGTCTACGACGAGCCCTGCCCCACCTGCCACGGCTCCGGCCGGGGCCTGTCCGGCCGGACCGTCTCGGCGCGGATCCCCGCCGGCGTCAAGGACGGCCAGCGGATCCGGCTGCGCGGCAAGGGCGCGGCGGGGGAGAACGGCGGCCCCGCCGGCGACCTCTACGTCACCGTCAAGGTCACCCCGCACCGGGTGTTCAAGCGCAAGGGCGACAACCTCGCCCTCGACGTGCCGGTCTCCTTCGACGAGGCGGCGCTCGGCGCCGAGGTGAAGATCCCGACCCTGGGCGGCGCGCCGGTGACCCTCAAGATCCCGGCTGGCACGCCCAACGGCCGCACCTTCCGGGTGCGCGGCAAGGGTGCCACCAAGCGCGACGGCAGCAAGGGCGACCTGCTCGCCACCGTCGAGGTGCAGGTGCCGGCGGTGCTCTCCGACGAGGCGCGCGCCGCCGTCGAGGCCTACCGCACCGCCACCGGCTCCACGGCGCTGCGATCGGGGCTGTTCGAGTCATGACCATGCCGGTGCCCGACCCCCGCGCCGCGGTCTACGTCATCTCCGTGGCCGCGGAGCTCACCGGTCTGCACCCGCAGACGCTGCGCACCTACGAGCGGATGGGGCTGATCACGCCCGGCCGCACCGGTGGCGGTGGCCGGCGCTACTCGCTGCACGACATCGAGCTGCTCCGCCAGATCGCCGACCTCACCGCGGCCGGCATCGGCATCGAGGGCGTTCGCCGCATCCTCGACCTGGAGAACCGGGTCGCCGCGCTTGCCGCCCGCAACGAGGAGCTGGTCGCCGAGCTCGAGGCGACCCGCGAGGCGCTGCGAGCCGCGCTCTCCGGTCGCCGCGCCCCGGCCAGCGACAACAAGCTCCCCGCCGTACGACGCCCCGAGCCGGGCATGTCGATGGTGGTCTGGCGTCGTACTCCCTGATCAGTCGTCGACGGTGCTCTCGGTGGCCGCGTCCGGCGGCGCCTCGTGGCCAGGGAACAGGTCGGCCTCGACCTCCGCCTCGCTCGCGAAACAGAGCCGGGCGAAGTCCGAGCCGAACGGCGTCAGATGGATCGAGCGCCGGACCACGTGGGACTTGCGCACGGTGTGCTTCGCCTCCAGCACGTCCGGCTGTGCCTCCACGACCTGGTAGCGCAACAGCTCGCCGACCGGCTCGGGCGACTGCCAGATCAGGCCGAGCCGGGTGAGGTTGTTGAGGTACGCCGGCACGGACTCGTGGTAGCGGACACCGGCTCGGATGCCGATCATCGACAGGCCACGCGCGACCACCCGAGGCTGGAGCCGCCCCATGGTGCCACCCTGGCGGACGTCGACGCACGGCTGTGGGCCGTCACGCAGCAGCAGCACCAGGATGCGGGCCTCGTCCGGCGCCAGCTCCTTGAGAATGCTGGCGTAGGCCGGGTGCCGGCTCTGGTCGGTGTAGACGTCCCGGCTCCGCTCCAGCAGCGCAGCGCCGCTGCTGCGGAGCCGGTCCTCCTCGGTCCAGACGGCCCGGTTGCCGCCGGCCGCCTCGAAGGTCGACTGCACGGCCTCCAGCGCCGGCGCCGCGATCCGGCCGACCAGGCCGGTCACCGGACCGCCGCGAGAGACGGTGTGGGCGATGTCGACCAGGGTGCCGGTGACCGTCGCCAGGTCGCCGCTCAGCGCGGCCGCCGCGTCCGGGTCGACGACCGCCTTGGCGACCCGCAGCCAGCCCTTGGCATACATGGTCGCGGTCCAAGTCGTGGTGTGGACGACGGTCTCCAGGCCGATCCGCACCACCCCGGGCACGACACTGAACCGCCCTGGCTTGGCCAGCTCCGCCGGTTCGGTCATCAGCCCCCCACTCCGAAGATCCACAGGTGAATGAGGCCGCCGGCGAAGCCCATGATCGCGCCGTGGGCGTAGAGCAGCCATTCGTCCTCGATGATGGCAGCCCGCATCATCTCGACGAACACCGGCGCCGGCAGCGAACGGCAGCGATCGGCGATCAGGGTCCGGATCCGCTGGGACTGCTTCTCGCTGAAGGCGGCGTCCTTGAACGGCGTCAGGGTGTAGTCCACCGCCGTCTCCGCGACCGAGGCGCGGATCGAGTCGAAGCGGCGAGCGCCGACCGCGACCCGGACCGCGCCGGTAGCCGGGCCGATCGCCTTGTCGATCGCCGGCTCGAGCGCCGAGGCCAGCATCTGCCGGGTGCGGTCGCCGGCGGGGCCGTTGAGCAGGTGGTCGCCGATCCGCTCCAGGGTGATCACGTCCATGGCGATGTGCTTGCCGTAGACGTCGGAGGCCTCCCACTGTCGGCGCGCGAACAGCGCCTGGATCGTGAACGGCCCGATCTTGACCGGATCCGGCGGGCTGAAGATCAGCCACATGCCGAGCTTGTTGGTCACCCAGCCGACCACGATGCCCATGATCGGCAGCAGCCACCACTGGTGGAAGAGGTGGTCCATGATCGCGACCGGGATGCCGAGCAGGAAGCCGAACACCGCCCCGAAGATGACCATCATCCGCAACTCCCGGGAGCCGAAGTCCTTGAAGATGCGTACGACGATCTGCGGGTTCTTCTCGAAGTTGTCGATGACCATGACCTTGGGGTCGAGGACCTGGTCGACATGCTCGCCGATCTCGCTGACCACCCGGTTGACGACCGTCGGCAGCTGGTCCTGGACCCGCTCAATGATGGTCGCGCGCACCCCGCGGGGCAGGTCCTTCCAGAACCGCGGGTGCTCGCGCCACATGATCTCCTCGACCAGCGTCGGCACCTCCGGCCGGACCGCCTCGACAACGTGGGCGGCGATCTCGTCGGGCTCCAGCTGCTCGTAGAACTCCCGGGGGCTCGCCATCTTCGCCAGCGCGCGGTCGACCGCGATCGAGCCCATCTTCGCGGCCCGGGCGGGCACGATGCCCTGCCAGCCGATGCCGCCGAGCAGGATGCCGGGGATCTCCTGGATCTTGTAGGGCAGGGTGCCGGCGAGCTTCTTCAGGCCCTTGACCCGGAAGCCGTGGAAGTGGATCGGCGCGAACAGCATCCACAGCCCGGTCCAGTTGATCAGCCAGCCGATCACCCCGGTGAAGACGGGGATCGACCAGAACGTCATCCAGTTGACGTCGCCGAAGATCTCGCTCACAACGACGCCCCTCGCTTCGCTCGTGGCCGCTGTGGTGCCATCGGTTCGCTCGCAAGCTCGCTCACAACGACGCCCCTCGCTTCGCTCCTGGCCGCTGTGGTGTTGTCGGTTCGCTCGCAAGCTCGCTCAACCGCATCCCCGCCACGTCGTACATCTGATCCCCCTCAGGCCCCGACCCATGTGACGGTGGCCACTACCTCATCCACCGGGGGAGGTTACCCGCTAGTCACTTCCGGCGCGACAGAAGTCGGTCCATTCATGGAGCCGGCTGTGTGACGGAGTGCATACTTGCGCCTCATGGAGGTCTTGGAGGGCGGTCCCGACGCCGACGAGCGGGCCGCGGCGCAGCCCGCCGTCGCCGGCGACCGGGCAGCGGTCTGGTATCTGCGAGTGCTGCTCGCCTTCGTGATCGGCGTCGGCTGTGGCGTGGCCGGGGTGATCGCCGTCAACCGGGTCAAGTCGCTAGGCCTGTGGAGCGACTCCCCGCTGGCCTACGTCTCGATCGTCGACCGCTCGTTGCTGTCCCAGGCGCGCCCCGACGTCGCGGCGGTCCGCCTCGACGACAGCACCTCCGCCAACTGGGGGCTGCAGGGGTTCACGCTCGACCAGACCGTGACCGGCTCCAGCGGGCCGCTCGACGACGAGCGCCTGTCCCAGCTCCGCGAGCTGCTGGTGATCCCCGGCGTCGAGTCCAACCGGGTCAGCGCGGTCTACACCAACGCTCTCGACCAGCGCTCGGTCGCACAGAACGGCCTGCTGCTGATGCTGCAGTTCGCGCTCTACACCGATGCCCGCGACTACCTGCGCAACCACCCGCAAGCCTTCGTGGACCAGGCCACCGACGACCTCCACGACACCTACTGGACGGGCACCTTCGCGGTCTTCTACGCCCCGACCGGTGCCGTGGACCACACCGATGGCCTGCGTGGCTTCCTCAAAGAGTTCACCTGGTGCCCGAAGCATCTCGGGCCGTGCGTGGTCGGCTCGGATGTGAAGAACTTCGACCACTGGGCACCGCGCGCGACAACCTGACAGCAGCGTCTTCGGCTCCCGCGTGGTGGACGGGCGCTACGGCGTGCCCGACCCGCGCCGCCGGCGCCACCACCAACCGCCGCCGGCCAGAGCCGCCGCAATCACCGCGGCAACCCCGATCAGCACCGGCGCCGGGAGACCGCCGTCGTCGTCGTTGGACTCGACGCCCGACGACGAGGCCGACGACGAGGCCGACGGAGAATTCGAAGCACTCGAGGAACTCGGCGCCGACGTCGACGCGCTCCCGTCGTCGGCGAACGTCGGCCCCTGCTCGACGCTGCCGTCCACGGCGATCGTCATCGTGAACGGGAACTCGACGGAGTTGTCCGCCGCAGCCATCGAGAGCCCGACGTAGTAGTCACCCGACCGCGCCACGCTCCCTCCCGTGAAGCTGTACTCGCTGTCGGCCACCGAACTCACCGCGGGAGTGGCGTCGTAGAGCTGCGTCGCGGTGGGCCGCTGGGAGACGTCGATCCCGGTGAGCTCGTTGTTCTGTGCGTCGCTCGCCGGAGTCAGTTGCGTCCACGACGGGTCGTAGATGACGAGCCGCGCCTGACTGTCCCAGATGGTGGAGCCATCGAGAGCCTTCTCCATCGCGGCAGTGATCGCGGGGAACTCGACGCCGACGCGCAGTGACTGCCCGTAGTCCAGATGCACGCGGACGAGGTCGGACTCACCGGCCACGATGGTGCTGGCGTAGGAGCCCGGCGTGAGCAACGGGGCGCTGAGGAACGACTGCGCTCCGGTCAGCGGCGTCGTCGAGCCGGCCGCCGACACCGGCTCGGCGCTCGCCTCCAGGTCGGGCGCTACCCAGCCGGGGTCGTCGACCGCTGGCTCCTCGATCAGACGCAGGCCGATCGGGACCTCGGTGGTGGCTGCGTCGTCGCGATAGACCTCCAAGCGGTAGGTGCCCGCGCCCGAGCAGGTGTCGCCGAGCGCGCCGATCCGGACCTGTGCCGACATCACATCGCGGACGTCGAAGGTGCGCTGCGACATCGGCGTCTGATAGGCGCATGCCGTGCCGTCGGGCTTGTACGCGCGCACATACATCGCCGCGCTCGTCCGGTGCTCGTCCTGGAGGTAGAACACGAAGCGCGCGGACTTCTTCTCGTCGCTGAGCTCGTAGGAGTAGCTCTTCTTCGCGCCGCCGCCCCCCAGCGAGTCGACCCAGTCGCCCGCCGTGATCGGCGTCGGCGAGTCCTCGGGCCCGCCGACGATGGCCGTTCCCTCGTAGGTGAACGGCCGCAGGGACCTGGTTGCCACGTGCTCAAGGGTCGACTCGATCTCCGCCGCCGAGTCGGCGTCGTAGTAGGTACCGCCGCTGCTGTCGGCAAGGCACTTGAGCTGCGTGCGGGCCGCCCCCGAGACCGCCAAGCCGACGACGTTGATGGTCAGATCCACACCCGAGCGCGAGATCTGCTTCGCCACCGGGCACGGGTCGCCACAGGTTGACTCCCCGTCGGAAACCAACAGGATCGACCGCGTCCCGGTATCGCCGAGATCCTCGGCCGCGGCCTTCAACGCTGCCGGGATCGGCGTCTCCCCGTAGGGCTTGTACGCCGGCACCGCGGCACTCAACTCGGACCGGTTGTCCGTCGCGACCGGGACCACCAACTCCGTGTCGTCACAAGCACCCGCATCAGTCCTGCTGAACACCTTGGACCCGAAAACACGCATCCCGACCTCGGCGTCGGCGGGCAGGCCGTCGATCACGTTGAGCAGTGCTGTGCGCGCCGCCGCGATCTTCGTGCCGCCGGTCGCCTTCTCCTTCATCGAGCCCGAGGAGTCGAGGAGAAGGAGCATCCGGGCCTCGTCCCCGTCGCCCGTGGTCGTGCCGTCGTCGGCGTACGACGGCACCACCCCTCCTGCCGGCACCAGCATCGTCGCGACGACAGCAGCGAGGAGCCCCTTTACCACCATCCGCATACGAATCTCCCGGAAAAGAACAGGGTGCAGTCTGACGGGGAGCCTAAAGCATGTCTCCCTAGACCCGGTTCGTGAGTTCCGCTGCCGCACGCGAGGCCCTCACCAACGGCTCAAGCAAAACTGCGACGGACCACTAGCTGGCCGGTCCAGGAGTCACGTCGGGGGCCGGCGTCAGGGTGACCGGCTGGTTCAGCCTGCCGATCCTGCTGAGCGGGAAGATCCGGAAGTTGAGGGTCGAACTGATCAGGTCCTCGGTCACCGTGCCCCAGACCCGGGAGTCGTCCGAGCCGCCCCAGTTGTCGCCGAGCAACCAGTACGTCGAGGACCCCAGGGTGATCCAGCGGGGCTTGCCCGACTCGCTCAACGCCTGGCCCTGGTCGGTGCAGCACGACTGCCGGCGAGTGCCCCAGCGCGACGGCCAGGCCGGGTTGTCGACGACGTACGTCGTGTCCGAGCCGTCGGGCCGGACGTAGACCCGCGGCTCGTCGCCGCCCCTGATGCCGACGGTGTCGCCGGGCATCCCGATGACCCGCTTGACGACCTCCATGCCGTCCTTGCCGGCCTCGGACTGGACCAGGTCGAACCGCTTGACGTCAGAGCGACCGAAGACATTGGTGAACAGCCGGTCGCCGTTGTCGAGGGTGGGCTCCATGCTGTGGCCGTAGACCTTCACCGAGAAGGTGAGCACCGCGATCACCGCGATCATCGCGACGAAGAACAGCACCAGCGCGATGACACCGACGACGGTGCCGGCGCCGCCGTGCTCGCTGCGACGCCGCCAGCGCACTCGCCTCACGACGCTCGCGACGGCGCCGTTGATCAGCACTTCCCTAGGGGTCGTCTGCGTCACTGTCAGTCCTTCGCCTCGTCCTGGGTGGTGCGATCGACGCGTAGCGTAATCAGGCCGCCGGTGGGGCGCGATAGCGAGCGACGCTGGACAAGTTGGAAAGAAATGTCCAAGTCGTACTTGACGGTAACCTGTGAGCTAGGCCACTGTGGCGGATGCCACTCGGGTCCGAGCGGCCCCGGGGGACCGGGCACGTCGGGGCCGAGGGTTTTCCATACCGCTCGTTGAGGGACGAGCGTTCTACGAGGGAGCAGTCAATGATTGAAAAGGGTATGGGGCGCACGCGCCTCGGCCGCTTCGCGGCTGTCGCCGTGCCCGCGACCGTGGTCTCGGCCGGTCTCGGCGTCGCCATCTTGCAGGGCATGGTCGGCGCGGCGCTGTCGTCGGCCACGGCGTTCCAGGTCGCGGGCAGCGCGGCCACCGGCGACGAGCTCGAGCTCACCGCCAACAACGTCACGGCCGCCAACTCCGAGGCCTCCGCCGGCACCGGCACGGCCAAGAAGGACGCCCTGGTCTCGCTGCAGAACGGTGCGGTCGAGGACCTGTGCCTGGCTGCGGACACCACCACGCCGCTCGGCGTGCTCGGCATCAAGATCACGTCGGCCGGCAGCGTCAGCCTCGGCTCCGGCTGGACCGACCTGTCGGCGGACTCGCTCGGTGCCAGCCAGGCCACGCTGCCGACCACCGACATCGGCTACTCGCAGTCGGACCTGGCCCACCAGGACAACACCACCAGCTCGGGCTATGCCGACGGTGGCTTCAGCCTCGCGACCGACGTCAACAACAGCACCTCGGGTGGCATCTCGTTGACCGACCTCGACGCGAGCGTCTACGCGCTGACCCTCAACGGTCTGACGCTGAACAACCTCAGCATCTCGCCGACCCTGGGTTCGGTCGAGGGCACCTGCTGAACGAGCCGCTGGCTCAACCGGTGGGGTCGCGGCCTGCGGCCGCGGCCCCACCGGCCCGGATTTCTCGTGACGAGCACCGATGGAGGGGTCGGATGACTGTCGAGACTCATGACCACCAGGCCGAGGTCGCCACGGCGACGCGCGGCCGGGAGTCGTTTCTGAAGGGTATGTGGCAGGCGTTGCGTCGCTTCATGCGTACGCGGCCGTTCTGGGGTGCGATCATCCTCGCGCTCGGCGGCTGGTTCGTGATGAAGCCGATGGTCGGCGCGAGCCTCCAGATGGTGGTGCACATGGGGATGCGGGGCGCGAGCCCCTACCTGCTCGGCGGCGGGATGATCCTGGCCGCCGTCTTCGGCATGTTCGTGCCCGCGCAGCGCCACTTCCCGGCCATCATGGCGATGGCCTGCTCGGTGCTGTCGCTGCCGTTCGCCAACCTCGGCGGCTGGGTCATCGGCATGGTGCTCGGGATCGTCGGCTCCGGGCTGGTCTTCGCCTGGACGCCGTACTCGCCCAAGCAGCTGGCGAAGTTCGAGGCGAAGGCCAAGCGGAAGGCCGGGCGGAAGGCCGGGCGGCGGGCGGCTCGGGCCGCGATGCGCGACCAGCCGGTGGCCGGCTGAGGCAGACCTGAGACGCCGAGGTGGGTCGGCGTCGACGAAGAGGTCCGCTGGAGGGAGGCGGATCTCGCGACGAGGGAGCAACCGAAGCATGAGGAACAGCGGTCGCCGCGCCACGCGGCGAGCAGAGCGGCGCTCGACCTGGGGTAGGGCGCTGCTGGGGAAGGTGACCGGACGCGGCCGGGTCGCGGTCACCGATCTGACGGAGGAGATCTCGGAGCGGTCCCAGCGGATGCTGGACCGTTCCGTGGTCGGCCGGCGCGGCACCCGGCGACGGGCACTGATGCCGATGGTGCTGGGCTTGCTGACTCTGGGCGGCATGTTCCAGCTCGTCAGCGCCAACGTGCTGGCGGTCAACTTCAACACGACCAGCAGCTCCTTCAGGCTCTACTCCAACTATCTGGACGCGCAGAAGGCCGGTGCCTTCCTCGCCCCGAGCACCAAGGCGAGCGGCAGCCAGGTCGGCCTGGCCGACCTCGGCATCGTCACCGCCAAGCTCGACGGGCTCTGCGCCATCGTGCAGGAGGACATCGGGTCGCTGGGCACCTTCTCACTGGTGCTGACCGCGGGCTCGGAGATCCCCGACTCCTACGACAACACCGTGCTGTCGCCGGTCGGCACCGGCAGCACCATCGACTCCAGCACCGGCAAGCTGAGCGGCAGCGGGCTCATCACCGCCAACAACCTCTTCATCAACTCGCCGGCGCTGGGCGGCTACGGCAACCTGATCAGCGGCCTCAACCTCGGGGAGTCCGCCGACAACGTCTGGGGCGAGACGGTCGGCACTCCCGGCTCCCCGACCTGGCCCAACGCCAACAAGGGCAACATCCCGACCTCGGGCAACTTCGGCCTCTACGCCGACAATCTCAACGTCTCCGGCCTCGCCGGTGACACCTACGGTCTCAACCTGGCCGGCAATATCACCCTGCCGCAGCTCAGTCTGAAGATCGTTCCCGGCGCCAAGGCCCAGGCCGACTGCGCATAGTCATGGGTCTGATCGCACGCCGTGGGCGGGCGCGTCGGGGAGGACCCGCCGATGCGCCGGTGACCTACGGCACCAGGAAGCGGGTGGTGCCTGCGATGGCGGCGGGCTTCGCCTGCCTCGCCTCGCTCCACTCCCTGGTGAGCAACAACGCGCTCGCGGTGAACTTCACGACCTCCGACCAGGACTTCCAGATCTACACCAACTACCTCGAGGGCGTCGTGGGCGCCAGCTTCATGAGCCCGACCACCACGTACTCCGGGGCCGACACCGGGGTCGCCGAGCTCGCCATCAAGCAGGCCCATCTGGCCGGCCTCTGCCTGATCTCCGAGGCGTCCCCGCTGCCCGGTATGCCCGGGCACTCCTCGCTCGTCATCACCGCCGGCGTTCCGGTCAAGGCCGACTTCGGGGACAACGGCTCGTTCGACGCCACCGACGGTCGCGGCGACCCGGTCACCACCAGTGCCACCGGCGCGCTGACCGGGCAGAGCCTCGCCGACGCGGTGACGGTCAACGACCTGTTCCTCAACTCCGACCAGCTCACGGCCTACGGCAACAGCCTCAGCGGCCTCAACCTCGGCGAGTCCGCCGACCAGGTGCAGGCCATCGGTACGGCGCCGTGGACCCAGGCGCACCAGCCCCAGAACGGCAACTTCGGGCTCTCCGCACAACAGCTCAACCTGGCCGATCTGGCCGGCGACACCTACGGCATCAACCTGGCCGGCTCGGCCAGCCTGCCGCATCTGAAGATCAGGATCTATCCCAACGGCGCAGACCAGTCGGACTGCGCCCTCCAGGCAGGCAGCTGATGAACGATAACGTCGAGACCATGACCGAGGAGCTCCCCCAGGCACCCGCCGAGGAGAGCAGGCGGCCCTCAGCGGTACGGCGGTCGGCGGGCGTCGTCGGCCACGCGCTGGTGTCGGCCTGGCTGTGGTTCCGGGCCTGGCGTCGTACCCGACCGTTCTGGGGCGGACTGTGGTGCATCGTCGCCGGCGCCTGGATCGTCAAGGCGATGAGCTTCTCCATCGGCCTGGCGCTCACCGGCGGCTGGTCCTACGCCGCCGGCTACGTCATGGGCGGCGGCCTGATCCTGTTCGGCCTGGTCACCTGGCTCGCCCCGCACTACCGGTCGCTGTGCGGTCTGGTCGCCTTCCTCATCGCGCTGGGCGCCTTCCCGACCGCCAACCTCGGCGGCTATCTGGTCGGCTCGGTCCTCGGCGTCATCGGCTCCTCCATGATCTGGGCCTGGGGCGAGAAGAAGCCTCGTCGGCCGGCTGGGCGTGCCACCTCCGGCGGCGAGGTGGTGAGCTCGGATGGGGACCCCGGCATCACCGACTGAGCCGGTCGGCAGGCAGCGGCTGGTGGTCTTCCTCGCGCTCGCCGCGCTGGTGCTGGCACTGTGGTGCTGGCCGAACTCCTCGCGCGAGGGGGACGCCGCCCAGGCGGCGCTGCCGTCCTGCCCGCAGACGCCGACCTCCTTCTCCGGCCTGGTGAATGGCAACACGTTGTCGCTCGGCAATGGCACCACGGTCACGCCGTGCATCGCCAACGCCCCCATCCACATGCGGATCGGCTACAGCGACGGCGCCAGCGGCGCCTCGGTGGCTGGGAGCACGACCCAGTTCACCAGTGACGGCATCACCTTTCCCGACGGGAAGTACACCCGCAGCAACACCGGCTGCGTCCTCGGCGTGCGGTCCGACTCCAAGATCGCGATGCCCACCATCTTGAGGTTCGCCGACGGCACCCAGTCGGCCGGCCCCACCAACCTGACGACGTACAAGTCCGGCATCACCTGCCCGAGCACCAACCTGTACACCCAGGCGGGCTGGCCTACGACCGGCGTCATGGACAGCGACAAGATGGTCGTCCACATGCGGCTGAAGAACCTGAAGATCTCCAAGAACGCCTACCTGACGGTCGTGCCGCAGAGCGACCCGGCGAACCCGACCGCGGCCGGGACGGGGGAGTACAAGCTCACCTTCACTCCCCAGGACCAGAGCGAGGCCGACTGGAATATCGGCGACAGCTGTGTCTACACCGACCTCTGGCTGCGCGCCGACACCCACATCAAGGTCAACATCCTCAGCATCAACACCAGCGTCTACGAGCTGGCGACCGGCGACGGCATCTGGGGGTCGATCCTGTCGCAGATCGCCAGCTGGGACGGCATCCCCGGCCTGGAGATGGACGGCTGGGTCTACTACATGAACACCAACAAGGGCAGCGACTGCACCGGCACGCCGACCACCCTCGCGCTGCCGAACACGAACATCGGGGTCACGCCGTGACCGTTGCCGAGAGCGCCGTCGCGCCGACCCGGCTCGGAGTGCGCTGGCGTCGAGCGCTGGCCATCAACGTGATCGGCCTGGGGATGCTGACCTGGCTCGCGACCCAGTTGTGGACCGGCACCGTGTTCGGACTGGGCGCCGGGCTGGTGGTTCAGGGCCAGAAGTCGCAGTTCAACACCGCCAAGCTCAGCACCACCAATGTCGGCTTCGGGATCATGCCGATCAAGGTCTCGGACGGCGCCGGCGGCAGCACCGACAAGTACGTGCTGCGGATGGGCTTCGCCGGCGGCACCCTGGACGGCTTCTGCATCTCGCAGACCCAGAGCCTTCTCGGGGTCCCCTTCACCATCCGCATCACCTCGCGGGACAACGCCCTCAATGTCGCCGACGTCACGGGCAAGAACGTCCAGTTCGACGTCACCGAGGTCAGCTCCACGAACACGCCCAACACCAGCGGCGACGGCATCCAGCTGCGCGGCAACGTCGGTCTCGGCGTCGCCACCCAGTCGATCACCACCTGGCAGTCCGGTGGCACCGACGTCGTCAACCCGCTCGACGCGCCGGAGAGTTTCACCGGGATCAACGGCCGGCTCTTCGGCGTCGACTCCGACGTGGGCGACCTCTACAACCTCAAGGGCGACATCTACGACGCCGTCATCGAGGGGCCCCTCAGCATCAAGGGTCTCAAGATCGAGGTGGTCCAGGGCGAGGCGTCGAGCGTCGGCTGCAAGAGCATCGGCATCGTCTACTGAGGCGGCTTCGCATGACAGCGACCAGGGCGATCCCGCCCGCGCTGACGGTGATGCCGTCTCGGCCGCGAGGAAGGAGCCATGCCCTGGCTACCCGTCATCGGTCGTCTACGAGCCCGCGAATGAGGAAGTCGGCATAGATCTCGCCGAGCTCGGTGGGGGAGATCGGGCCCTTGATGTCGTACCAGGTCCGCAGGTAGTGGACGGCGCCGAAGAAGAAGTCGATCACGATGTCGGGTGACGGCTCGGCTCGGATGCTGCCGTCCTCGCGCGCATCCTTGATCAGGGAGGCGAACAACTCGTGATATCGGCGGCGTTCGCGCCGTATCTCTCTTTGCCGGGCCTCGCTGAGCTGCGAGAGCGACTCGAAGAAGATGGCCGTCCGGTGGATGCGGGTGGCGGAGATCTCGACGATGTCCGAGGCGGCCTTGCGCAGGCGGTCGATGGCTGGAGCCTCCATCTGGAGCGCCTCGAGCAACAGCGCGATGTGGTTCTGCAACTCGGGGGCGTAGATCGTGTAGAGAAGCTCATCCTTCGAGGTGAAGTAGTGGTACAGCGCGCCCTTGGTGACGCCCGCCGCGGTGGCGATGTCTTGGATCGAGGTGCTGGCGTAGCCGCTCTTGCCGAAGAGTTCGATCGCCGCATCGACCAGCGCGTTTCGGACGTCCCTGTCGTCGGCGGCCGGAGGGCGTCCAATCCGGCGCTGCTGGGTCATGTCTGTCCTTCGGTCATGCGCCGACCGCTCCCGTGAGTTGGGGCGGGCTGCGGCGCGGATGAATATACGTTTCCCCCGGGCGCTGAGGCCCGTCGGCGCTGGGCGCCGACCAGGTGAGGATCGCACAGGGATTTTTCATAGATGCAACAACACCCTATTTCTAACTAACCGCTCAGTATGTAGTCTGAGCTTGTTCTGTGACGGAGTTCACGCCTGGTCGGGTGGCTCGCCGTCGCGACGGGCGAACGACGGTCGATCACAACAGATTCAGGAGCGGTGCAATGATTCGAGTGGGCGTCGACACGGGCGGCACGTTCACCGACGTGTTCGCATACGACGCGGCGAACGGCACGAGCGTCATCGCCAAGGTGCCATCGACTCCTCCGGACTTCCACGGAGGAATCGTCAACGGTGTCGGTGAGGCGCTGCGCAAGCTCGGTGCCGGCCCGGAGCAGATCGAACGGATCTCCTACGGGACGACGATCGCGACGAATGCGATCCTCGAGCACAAGGGTGTCCGTATCGGTCAGCTCCTGACCGCCGGTCACGAGGACATCCTCTTCATCGGCCGGCTGCGGCGTACCCGCATGTACGACCTCTTCGTCGATGCGGCCGAGCCGCTGTTCCTGGCCGAGCGCAGCCGGACCAGGGGTGTCACGGAGCGGCTCGACTCCAGCGGTGGCGTGGTCACCCCGCTCGACGAGGAGCAACTGGTGGCCGGCGCCCGCGAACTCGTCGAAGACGAGCATGTCGAGGTGCTGGTCGTCAGCTTCCTGAACGCCTACGCCAACCCGGCACACGAGGAGCGCGCCTTCGAGGTGCTCTCCGCCGCCTTCCCGGGCGTGCCCGTCACCGTCGCCACCCGCCTCAGCCGGCGTGCCGGCGAGTACGAGCGCCTGGTGCTGGCAAGCTTCGACGCCTATATCCGGCCCGCGATCGTCAACCACCTCGTCGGCCTCGAGGAGGCACTCGAGGCCTTCGGCACCACCGCCCCCGTGCAGATCATGCAGTCCAGCGGTGGACTGGCCGGCGTCGAGAGCACCCGGCTACGTCCCATCGGCACCGCGCTCTCGGGCCCGGCCGCCGGCGTCGTCGGCGCCGCGCGGGTCAACGAGCAAAGCGGCGGCCGCGACTGCGTGACCTTCGACATGGGCGGCACCAGCACTGATGTGGCACTCGTGCGCGACGGCGAGGCCCTGCTGACGGCCGAGGGCCGTATCGAGGAGTACCCCCTCAGCATTCCCATGGTCGGCATTCACACGATCGGTGCTGGCGGCGGCAGCATCGCCTCCCTCGACGAGGGCGGCGGACTCAGGGTCGGCCCGCACAGTGCCGGTGCCACGCCCGGCCCGGCCTGCTATGGCCGCGGCGGCACCTGGGCGACGACCACAGACGCCAGCGCGGTGCTCGGCTATATGGATGGCAACGACTCCGGCGGAACGCTGGAGATCGAACGTGATCTCGCTGTGCGAGCGGTCGAACAGCATGTCGCCACGCCACTCGGGATGTCCGTCGAGGAAGCCGCCCTCGGCATTCATCGCGTGGCCAACGCAGCGATGGCGCAGGCGGTCCGACTGGTGTCGATCTCTCAGGGCAATGACCCACGCGACATGAGCCTGCTCGCCTTCGGCGGTGCCGGGCCGATCCACGCGGGCCTCATCGCCGATGAGCTCGACATCCCGGTCGTCCTGATTCCGCCGGCAGCCGGCGTGCTTTCTGCGCTCGGCATCCTGAGCGCCGACACGGTGCACGACGCGGTCACGAGCTTGGGCGGGCTCGGTGGCGTCATCGATGCGCTCGACCTCCGCGCGATCGGCGCGCTGGTCAGCGACCTGGACCGCGAGTGCCTGCGGAAGATCGAACTGGACGGCTATGCGGCCGACAAGAGCACCATCAAGGCGTACGGGTCGATGCGCTACCGCGGCCAGTACCATCAGCTCGAGGTGCCAGTCGACCTGCCGCTGGACGCGGAGTCCCTCAAGCGCGCCGCCGAAGCGTTCCACCAGGAACACGAGAAGGTGTACGCCTACAGCAAGTTCGCCGCAAAGGTCGAACTCGTGGGCATCCGCGTCGCGAGGGCCGTCTCCGACGGCGTCGACGAGGTGCCACTCGCTCCCACCGAGGGAACCTCGGGACAGGCAGGGCAGGGCGAGCGGGAGGTGGTCTTCCGGGTCGACGAGCAGGTGTCCCGGATGAGGACCCCGGTCATCGCGCGCGCCTCGCTCGCCATCGGCGAGACGGTTGCGGGCCCGGCCATCATCACGCAGGCCGATGCCACCGTCGTGGTCTACCCGGGGCATCGCGTCGAGGTCGAGCCCAGCGGGACGCTCCGCTACACGACCGGGAAGGGCAAGGCATGAGGACGATGCCCGAAAGCGGTACGCCGATGCAGAACGACCACACAGTGAATCCGAGGGACGAAGAGGTGCAGTCATGACCGAGACAGTCGACGCGGTGGACATCGCCGTCATCCGCGGCTATCTGGAGTCCGCGGCCAACGAGATGGAGCTGACGCTGTGCAAGACGGCTGAGGGCACGATGATCAACCAGGCCCTTGACGCGACTGCGGCGATCTTCGACCGCGAGGGCAACACGATCGCGCAGGCAGAGGCGTTGCCGTGTCACCTCGGCATGTTGGTCGACGCGGTGGCGAGCATCATCTCGACCTTTCCCGCCGACGAGGCGACGCCCGGCGACGTGTATCTGCTCAACGACCCCTACAGCGGTGGCACCCACTTGCCCGACTTCGCGGTGGTCGAGCCGGTCTTCGCCGATGGCAAGGTCATCACCTACACCGCGACGATGGCGCACCACACCGACATCGGTGGTACCGCGCCAGGCAGCACCGCGCCGACGGCGATGGACATCCATGCCGAGGGCATCCGATTCCCCCCGCTCAAGATCGTGGAGGCCGGGGTGCTCGACGCCAAGCTGATGCTGCTGTTCCAGTACAACTCCCGCAACGGCAGCGCGCTGTGCGGTGACATCGAGGCGCAGATCGCCGCGTGCCACGTCGGGCGTCGCCGGATGGAGGAGGCCTACGCACGCTGGGGTGCCACCAAGGTCACCGCCGTGGCCGACGAACTCATGAACATCGCCGAGCGCATCACCCGCGAAGCGATTCGCTCCATCCCGGACGGTTCGTACAGCTTCACCGACTACCTCGACGACGACGGCATCGTCGACCAGCCGATCCCGATCACGGTCACGGTCACGGTCACGGGCTCGGACATCGACTTCGACTTCACCGGGACCGGTGCGCAGTGCGCGGGGGCGATCAACTGCACGCCGTCGTCGTCGATCTCCGGGGTGTACTTCGGTGTCCGGGTGCTGTGCCCGGAGTCGATGCCGAGCAACGCCGGCTGCTTCCGGTCGGTCACGGTGAACCTGCCGGCGGGAACCATGGTCAACGCCAACTACCCGTCGCCGGTCGGGGCCCGCGCGGTCACCTTCAAACGCGTCGCCACGGCCGTACAAGGGGCACTGGCGATGGCGGCACCCGATCGGGTTGGCCCGGCCGGCGACGGCCAGGCGAGTCTGCTCTACATCAACGGTCCGCACGGGGTCGAGCCGATGGGCCTGCCGCACTGCGGAGGATTCGGTGCGCGACCGAACAAGGACGGGTTGGACATGACCGACACCGACCTTGCCAACGCCTCGGGCATCCCGGTGGAGATCACC
Organism: Nocardioides sp.; assembly: GCF_047607185.1. Classification (GTDB taxonomy): domain Bacteria; phylum Actinomycetota; class Actinomycetes; order Propionibacteriales; family Nocardioidaceae; genus Nocardioides. The sequence goes on from NZ_JASGDQ010000058.1 coordinate 17,612, forward strand.
GAGAGCAGGCTCCCGGTGATCTACGACCACCTGCGGCTGTGGACCGACTCCGGCGGCGCCGGGGAGTTCCGAGGGGGCCTCGGCTGCCACGGACGACTGCGGTGGCTGGGCGACGACGCCATCTTCAGCACCCGCCGCGACCGGCACGTCTTCGCGCCGTGGGGCGCCGGCGGCGGTGACGCGGCGCCGGTGTCCCGTTACCAGGTCACCCGCGCGAACGGCGAGGTGGAAGAGCTTCCCTCGAAGGGTGTGCACGGACTGGGCCACGGCGACGTACTGGAGATGTGGACCTCGGGAGGCGGTGGCCTTGGCAGTCCGTTGCGCCGGGAGCCGTCCCGAGTGCTGCAGGACATCGTCGCCCGAAGAGTCTCGCCGGACCGCGCCCGCGACGTCTACGGGGTCGTCGTCGACGACGACGGTGTGGTCGACGAGGAAGCAACACGACAACTCAGACGAGACCTGGCCGCGGCCAAGGAAGCGTGAGGAATGAGCATGAAGAAGTCACAACACACGAAGCCGCGTCGGTCAATCGCCATGATTGCCGCGCTGGTGGTCGGACTGTCGATGGCGCTGGCCGCATGCGGCGGTGGCGACTCCTCAGAAGGGGGCGCTGGCACGACCTCTCTGGTGATCGGCAACTGGCAGGACCCGGCGTCACTCGACCCGGGTGCCATCACCGAGAACTCGATGAACTGGGTCGTCTACTCGATGTTCGACCCGCTGGTTTGGGCGGTTGCCGACGACGACGGCGAGCCGAGCTACGTCAGCGGCCTGGCCGAGTCCTGGGAGTCCTCCGACGACATGTCGAGTTGGACCTTCAAGCTGCGCGAAGGCGTGACCTTCCACGACGGCACTGCGCTCGACGCGAACGCAGTCAAGGCGACGTTCGACCGGATCGTCGACCCGAACTTTTCCTCGACCAAGGGCAAGGCCCTCCTCGCCGCCTACAAGCAGACCGTCGTCGTCGACGACATGACCGTGCGCGTCGAGCTCACGGGTCCCTCGGCGTCCTTCCTCGACGCGGTCGCCAGCCCTCAGCTGGTCATCGTCTCGCCCCAGGCATTGCAGGACTACAGCAACGACCTGAGCACGCATCCGGTCGGCACCGGCTTCATGAAGCTGGACTCTTTCACCAAGGGCGACTCGCTGGTCGTGACGCGCAATCCCGACTATGCCTGGGGGCCAGACGGTGTCTGGAGCAAGGACTCCACGATCGAGAAGCTGACCTTCCGGTTCCTGCCTGACCAGCAGGCCCGTGGCAATGCTCTGCGTTCGGGTGCCGTCGACCTGTCGAACCGCCTGTCTCCGCAGGACGCGGGAACCTTCCAAAAGGACAGCGCCTTCACGCACTACCCGGCGGTCGCTCGCGGCGTGAATTACTCCCTGGTGCTCAACACCTCCCGTGCGCCATTCGACGACCTGCGGGTGCGCCAGGCGATCTTCTACGCCATCGACCGCAAGCAGCTGGTCGACACGCTCGGCGGCGGCGCTTTCACGCTTGCTCAAAGCATTGTCAGCTCGGCCGTTGAGGGCTATGACCCCGACTCGCAGGATCCTTACCCTTACGATCTCGACAAGGCCAAGTCGCTGCTGGACGAGGCCGGCTGGGTGCTCGAGAACGGGGTTCGCCAGAAGGACGGCCAGACCATGAAGCTGGAGTTGATCAGCGTCGACGGTTTCGGTATGGAATCCGCCGGTCCCTACGTCCAGGAGCTGCTCAAGACGGAGCTCGGTATCGAGGTCGATGTCAGCTCGATGAAGTATCCCGCGATCAGCGAGGTCGCGAACGCAGGCAACCTGGACATCACGAACTACTCCTTCTTGAGCCTGAACGCGCTGGTGACCTACCAGACGACCTGGGACACCAGCCAGATCGAGGCAGGCTTCAACTACTCGCACTTCAGCGATCCCGAGCTGGACGACAAGGTTCGCGCGATCGAGGCCATCGCCGATCCGACGGCGCGGAGTCAGCAGTGGAAAGAGGTCTTCGATACGGTGGCGCAGGCCGCCGTCCATCTGCCCATGTGGGAGCTGACCGGTGACTGGTACAGCGCTGTGGGCGACGTCAAGGGCCTCGCGTTCAGCCCGCTCGACGGATCTCCGTACTTCCACGGCGTCGGTTCGTAAGACGGAGCTGAGGGCCATCTCATGGTGCGTCATGTCATCCGCAGGCTCGCCGAGCTGATCGTCGTCCTGTGGGCCACCTCGCTGGTGGTGTTCCTCATCATGAACGCCCTGCCCGGCGATCCCGCCTCAGCGGTGCTCGTCGGGCAGGGCGCGACGCCCGAGCAACTCCAGGATCTCCGGGTACAGCTCGGCCTGGATCGTCCGATGCCTGAGCGGTACTGGATGTTTCTGACGGATCTTTTCCACGGGGACCTGGGCTTCTCGTTCCTGACCAATCAGTCGGTGTCGTCGCTGATCATGAACCGGCTGCCGAGCACGCTGCAGCTGACGGTGGCCACCTTGATCGCCGGCACGCTCATCGGCATGGCCGTTGGTGGCTACGCGGCCCTGAGCCGGGGCTCGCGCGTCGCCAAGGCACTCTCCGGAGTGCTGTTCGTGTGGGGGACGGTCCCATATTTCTGGCTGGGCCAGCTGCTCATCCTGGTCTTCGCCGTCCAGCTCACCTGGTTGCCGGCGGTCGGTCAGGGCTCGGTGACAACCTTGATCCTGCCCGCTGCTGCCCAGGCGGGCTTGATCGCGCTGGCCGTGGCGCGGCTCTTCCGTAGCAGCGTCGAGCAGGTCTATGCCGAGGACTACGTGGTCGCGGCGCAGAGCCGTGGCTACTCTCCGGCAAGGATCATGATGCGGCATGTGCTGCGCAACGCATTGGTTCCGCTCCTGACCCTGGAGGCACTGCTCTTCGGCGCCCTGCTGACCGGTGCCGTGGCGATCGAGATGCTGTTCGGCCGTAACGGGCTCGGCGCCGACCTGGCGACGGCGATCTCATCGAAGGACATCCCCGTGGTGCAGGGCATTGTGCTGGTGATCGCCTTCGTCTACGTGATGGCCAACCTGATCGTCGACATCCTGATGCCCGTGGTCGATCCGCGGCTCCGGGCGCGATGAGTGAGAGCAGGTGAACCGATGAGTGACGTGGTCATCGACCCGGCGATTCCAGAGGCTGCGGCGACTGGCCAGACGCGCGGCGCTTCGGCGTTGGCCGGGCGCGTCGGCCTCGTTCTCGCGGTCGGCCTGGTCATCTTGGCGCTGCTGGGGCCGTTGCTCGCCCCGGACCCGACCGCGATGACGGACGGGCTGCTGACGGGCCCGTCGGGTGGCCATCTGTTCGGCACTGACAACTATGGACGCGACGTCTTCGCCCGGTGGCTCGCCGGCGCGCGACCCTTGGTCGTGGTCGGCTGGATCAGTGCGATTGGCGCGGTCCTGATCGGCACCCTGCTCGGTGTGGTGGCAGCAGCGGTCCGGGGCCTGGCGTCCTCGGCCATCATGCGCGCGGTCGACGTCATGCTGGCGTTTCCGTCGCTGCTGCTCGCGATGGCCCTCGTCGCCGCGCTCGGCAACGGTCTGCCCAGCATCACGATCGGAATCGGGGTCGCGTACGTCCCGCAGATCGCGCGGATGGCCTACGGCCTCGCGCAGTCGGTCCTGGTCTCGGCCTATGTCGAGCAGGCCTATCACGCCGGAGCCAGTACCTGGACCGTTCTCAAACGCCACGTCGTGCCGAATATCGCGGCTCCTGTCGTGGTCTTCGGCACCAGTATCGTCGGCTGGGCCATGCTGGCCGCCGCGACGCTGAACTTCCTGGGCCTGGGGACGAACCCGCCGACGCCGGACTGGGGGGCGGATCTGCGCCTGGGTGGTCAGTACCTCTACCAGGCGTGGTGGATGTCGGTCTTCCCCGGCGTCGGCGTCATGGCGGCCGTCCTCTCGGCGAACCTGCTGGGTGACTTCGCCGCTCGCCACCTGGATATACGAGGACCACGATCACAGCGCCGCAGGCAGCGGGCCACGGGAACCGGAGGAGGCAACCGATGACCATCACGTCCGAGGATCGCACCAGTGTCCGCGTCGGCGACCTCTCGATCGGCTTCGCGGGACCGGACCAAGCTCCACTGGTCTCGGACGTGAGCTTCACGATCGACCGCGGCGAAGTGTTCGCCCTGGTGGGCGAGTCAGGTTCGGGCAAGTCGATCACCTCCAAAGCGATCGTCGGCCTGCTCCCGGATGCCGCTCGGATCGGCGGCAGGATCGAGGTGTCCGGTGCGTCGATCGCCGACCTGACCCCTCAGCAGCTGCGTGAGCTGCGCTCACGCAAGATCGGCTACGTCTTCCAGGACCCGCACCGCGCTCTCAACCCGGCTCGGACGGTAAGTAGCCAGTTGACGGAGATCCTCCGGGTCAACGCGGGGCTCGGCCGGGAAGCGGCCAAGACTAGGGCGGCGGAGTTGCTGGACCTGGTGGGTATCTCGGTGGACACCCACGGCGGCTCGTTTCCGCACGAACTCAGCGGCGGGCTGGCGCAGCGGGTCATGATCGCGATGGCCGTGGCGTGCGACCCCGACGTGGTCATCGCCGACGAGCCGACCAGTGCACTGGATGTCAGCCTGCAGGCCCAGATCATGAGGCTGCTGACGTCACTGTGCAAGGAGCGGGATGCCTCCCTGTTGGTGATCTCGCACGACCTGGCCGTCGTCGCGGACGTCGCCGACACCGTTGCCGTCATGTTCGCCGGTCACATCATCGAGCGCGGTCCGGCCGGAGAGGTGCTGCGATCGCCGCGCCACCCGTACACGGAGGCGTTGCGCGAGGCGGCGCTCTCGCACGCCGAGCGCCGGGACTGGACGGCGGTCCGGCCGGCAGAGCCCGGTACCCCGGGGGACTGGCAGGACGGCTGTGCCTTCCGGCAGCGTTGCCTGCGCGCGACCGAGACCTGCGGTAGCGCAACGCCACGGCTCGAGCCCGCCACCGCGACCCGTCACGTGGCGTGTTTTCATCCGCTGGAGAGCGACTCCACGGATGTCTTCGTACTGGAGGGAGTCTGATGGGCGCCGCCTTGCTGACCGTCGTCGATCTCTCGGTGGCCTACGCGGGCCGCCGCCGCGGCCTGCTGGGGGGCGCGGAGCCGAAGGAGGTCGTCCGCGGTTTCACGACGACCCTCGAGCGCGGACGTACTCTCGCGGTGGTCGGCGAGTCCGGAAGTGGCAAGACCAGCGCGATCCGCGCCATCAGTGGGCGTGCCCCCATCGCTGGGGGCACGGTCACGATCGACGGCCGGGATGTCGGCGCCATGTCCCGGGTGGAGCGCTCCGCGGTGTTCCAGTTCATCCCTCAGGACTCGCGTGGCTCGCTCGACCCCCGGCGTACTGCCCTCTGGTCGGCGGCCCAGCCGCTCGTCACCTCGGGCGTCGGTCGCGACGAGGCAGAGCGGGCGGCCGCGGAAGCTCTGCTTTCGTGTGGCCTGGTGGACGTCCAGCACCACAAGCGTCCTCACGAGCTGAGCGGTGGACAGGTCAAGCGCGTCTGCATCGCGCGCGCACTCGTCCGTTCGCCGGAGCTCATCATCGCCGACGAGCCCACGGCGGGACTTGATGTCACGGTGCAGGCGCAGATCCTCGGGCTGCTGCAGTCGCTGCAGGCTTCCCGGGGACTCTCCATGCTGCTCGTCACCCATGACATCGGGGTCGTGCGCCAATTGGCCACCGATATGGCGGTGATGTATCGCGGTGACGTTGTGGAGACGGGGCCAGTGGACGAGGTGCTGCGTGAACCACGGCACGAGTACACCCGGCGTCTCATCGAGGCGGCCCCGGGTCTCCATGACTGAGAGCGAGTTCTCAAACGCGCTCTGAGGGCTCGCGCTACTCGATCGGGATCGGCCCGTCCTCCTCGCACACGGTGGGGCCGATGAAGGCTGCCAAGACCTTTGTCGACGGGCTGGCCGGGGACGGGCTGCTCGAGCAAGTCGTTCGGGTGCGGGCAGAGCTGTTCGGCTCGCTCGGCGCGACCGACCAGACCACACTGCGCTAACCGTTCAGCACGGCGGCACAGCTGTTGGCGATCTGTGAACGCGAAGGCCTGCGAGTCAATCCGCTCGACGTGATCGACTGGGTCAACCTGTTCGCGCTCGCGGTCAACGAACAGAACGCCTCCGGTGGTCGAGTGGTCACCGCGCCCACCAATGGCGCGGCCGGGATCATCCCGGCGGTGCTCCACTACTACGCCCTCCTCGTGTCGGTCGCCGACGACGACGGAGCCGTTCGGTTCCTGCTCATCGCCGCCGCGATCGGGATCCTGTTCAAGACCAACGCCTCCATCTCTGGTGCCGAGGTCGGCTGCCAGGGCGAGGTCGGCATCGAACACAACCTCGGCCTCACCTGCGACCCGGTCGGTGGGCTGGTCCAGATCCCCTGCATCGAGCGCAACGCCATCGCCTCGGTGAAGGCCATCAATGCCCCTCGTCTGGCTATCCACGGCACTGGCAGCCACAAAGTCTCCCTCGACAAGGCGATCAAGACCATGCGCGAGACCGGCCACGACGTGCACGTCAAATACAAGGAGACCTCCCGAGGCGGCCTCGCCGTCAAGATCTTCGAATTCTGAGGCCATCTTGCGTCGTGACCACAAAACTAACTTGAGTGGAATGGACTCAACTTCTGGAGTGTTGGATGCTTGGACGAGCACACCGACACCGGCGGAGTGCTCACATCACGCACAGGAGTTCTGGACACAAGATGAGTCAGTTCGGGGTCGAGAAGTTCACCAACCGCAGTCGCGAGGCCATTGAGGCCGCCCAGCTCGCGGCCACCACCGCTGGCAACACCAGCACCGAGCCGATCCACCTGCTCGTGGCGCTGCTCCAGCAGGAGGAGGGCACGGCGGCCGGCCTGGTCGGCAAGTCGGGCGTCGACGTCACCATGCTGACCGCGCAGGCGATCGCCGAGCGCGACCGACTGCCCCGTGCCAGCGGCTCCACCGTCAAGCAGCCGGGCGGCTCGGCGGCGCTGACCAGGGTGCTCGCCAGCGCGCTCGACCTGGCCCAGTCCATGAAGGACGAGTACGTCGCCACCGAGCACCTGCTCATCGCCCTGGCCACCGTCGAGTCCACTGCACAGCAGGTCATCAAGGCCGCCGGCCTCACCGCCGACGGGCTGCGCGAGTCGCTCACCGCGGTGCGCGGCAACCGTCGCGTCACCTCCCAGGACGCCGAGTCGACGTACGAGTCGCTGGAGAAGTTCTCCGTCGACCTGACCAAGGCCGCCGAGGAGGGCCGGCTCGACCCCGTCATCGGGCGCGATGCCGAGATCCGCCGGGTCATCCAGGTGCTCTCCCGGCGTACCAAGAACAACCCGGTCCTCATCGGCGAGCCCGGCGTCGGCAAGACCGCCGTCGTGGAGGGCCTGGCCCAGCGCGTCGTCGCCGGCGACGTGCCCGACTCCCTCAAGGGTCGCCGGGTGCTTTCGCTCGACCTGGCCGCGATGGTGGCCGGCGCGAAGTACCGCGGTGAGTTCGAGGAGCGGCTCAAGGCCGTCCTCGACGAGATCAAGCAGTCCGAGGGCCAGGTCATCACTTTCATCGACGAACTCCACACGGTGGTGGGCGCCGGTGCCGGCGGCGACAGCCAGATGGACGCCGGTAACATGCTCAAGCCGATGCTGGCGCGCGGCGAGTTGCACATGATCGGCGCCACTACGCTGGACGAATACCGCGAGTCCATCGAGAAGGACCCGGCCCTGGAGAGGCGCTTCCAGCAGGTCTTCGTCGGCGAGCCCTCGGTCGAGGACACCATCCAGATCCTGCGCGGCATCCAGGAGAAGTACGAGGCCCACCACGGCGTGCGCATCACCGACGCCGCGCTGGTCGCCGCCGCGACGCTCTCCGACCGCTACATCACCGGGCGGCGGCTGCCCGACAAGGCCATCGACCTCATCGACGAGGCGGCGTCCCGGCTGCGGATGGAGATCGAGTCCTCCCCGGAGGAGATCGATGTCCTGCGCCGCGCCGTCGACCGGCTCAAGATGGAGGAGTTCGCGCTGGAGAAGGAGTCCGACGACGCCTCGCGTGAGCGTCTCGCGGCCCTGCGCCGAGACCTGGCCGACCGCGAGGAGGAGTTGCGCGGGCTGGAGGCGCGCTGGGAGCGCGAGAAGTCCTCGCTGGAGGGCGAGGGCGAGCTGCGCCGCCAGCTCGACGCCCTGCGCATCGAGGCCGACAAGCTGACCCGCGAGGGCAACCTGGCCGCCGCCTCGGAGATCCTCTACGGCCGCATCCCGGCCTTGGAGGCCCAGATCGAGGCGGCCTCGGCCGCGCCCGCCGAGCCGGTCGAGAAGCTCGTGGGCGAGGAGGTCGGGCCTGCGCAGATCGCCGATGTGGTCGAGGCCTGGACCGGCATCCCCACCGGCCGGCTGCTGGAGGGCGAGCAGGCCAAGCTGCTGCGGATGGAGGAGGTCATCGGCGAGCGGCTGATCGGGCAGCAGGCTGCGGTGAGCGCGGTCTCGGACGCCGTACGGCGCTCGCGGGCCGGTATCGCCGACCCCAACCGGCCGACCGGCTCCTTCCTCCTCCTCGGTCCGACTGGCACCGGCAAGACCGAGCTCGCGAAGGCGCTGGCGGACTTCCTGTTCGACGACGAGCGGGCCATCGTGCGCATTGACATGTCGGAGTACTCCGAGAAGCACTCGGTCTCCCGGCTGGTCGGCGCGCCTCCCGGCTACGTCGGCTACGACGAGGGCGGCCAGCTCACCGAGGCGGTGCGGCGCCGGCCCTATTCGGTGGTGCTGCTCGACGAGGTCGAGAAGGCGCACCTGGAGGTCTTCGACATCCTGCTCCAGGTGCTCGACGACGGCCGGCTCACCGACGGCCAGGGCCGCACCGTCGACTTCCGCAACACCCTGCTGATCCTGACCTCCAACCTGGGCTCGCAGTTCCTGGTCGACCCGCTGCTCGACGAGGCTGCCAAGCGGGAGTCGGTGATGGCGGTGGTGCGCTCCTCCTTCAAGCCGGAGTTCCTCAACCGGCTCGACGAGGTTGTCATGTTCGACGCCCTCACCAAGGAGCAGCTGGCCTGGATCGTCGACATCCAGCTCGCGGCGCTGTCCAAGCGACTCTCGGCGCGCCGGATCACGGTCGTGGTCACCGACGCGGCGAAGGAGTGGCTGGCCGACACCGGCTACGACCCGGCCTACGGCGCCCGGCCGCTGCGCCGGCTGATCCAGACCGCCATCGGCGACCCGCTCGCCAAGCTGCTCATCGGCGGCCAGGTGGTTGACGGCGCCACCGTCACCGTCGACCGCTCGGAGTCGGGTCTGACCCTGACCACCTGACCCCCGGGGGCGCGAGTCGGCAGAAGTGCGGGTCTGAAATGGCCCGAGTCGGCAGAAGTGCGGCTCTGAGAAGGCTCGAGTCGGCAGAAGTGCGGGTCAAGGACCTGCACTTCTGCCGACTCGGCCGTTGTGGGACTCACACTTCTGCCGACTCGGCGGTCTGGTGGCCTGCACTTCTGCCGACTCGGCACAATAGGGGCATGGAGGCTCTTCCCCGACCGCGGCAGGTGACACTCGCCGGCTGGCTGATCATCCTTGGCTCGGCGGCGATGGTCCTCACCGTCTACGACCAGATCGCCTCGCTGCACACCCTCGACACCCGCGAGGCGACCGCGGAGATGCTGGCCGCGCCGCCCTTCGACGTGCTGGGCCTCAGCGTCGGCGAGGCGCTCGGTCTGGTGCGGGTGCTGGCCACGATCGCCGGCGTCTGCGCGGCCGCGACGGCGGTGCTCGGTTGGCACGTGCTGCAGCGGTCCAAGTCGTCGCGCGTCGTGCTGAGCGTGCTGGCGGTGCCGCTCTTCGTTACCGGCCTGGTCAGCGGGGGAGTGCTCTCCTCGGCGGTCGCGGCAGCGGTCGCGCTGCTGTGGCTACAGCCGGCTCGGGACTGGTTCGACGGTCGCTGGAACCCGGCGCCGGAAGGCCAGGGCAGGGAGAGCTGGCCGCGGAACCCGTTCGCCGTGCCGCCCACCGGACAGGCCGGACAGGCCGGACAGGCTCCCGAGCAGCCCGCAGCGCCGTCGGCCGAGGCGCCGGTCGGGCAGCCGGCGAGCCAGCCGCCGGCCTGGCAGCAGCCCTTCGGCCAGCCCGGCTCGACGCCCTACCTCCCCCCGGCGTCGTACCCCCTCGTGGCGCCCGCCCGGCGCCCCGGCGCGGTGCTGGCCGCGGCCGTGCTCACCTGGGTGTTCTCAGGCCTGGTCGCCGTCCTGTTCGTGATCGGCTCGATCGTCACCGGCACCGACCCCGAGATCATCCGGACCGAGCTCGACAAGAACCCCACCTTCGCCGAGCAGGGCGTCACCGTCGAGATGGTCCAGGTGATGTTCGTCGTGATGGCGGTCGCCGTCACCGGGTGGGCGCTGAGCGCCTGCGTGGTCGCCTTCTTCGTGCTCCGCGGCAAGCCGTGGGCGCGCGTCCTGCTCGCCGTCTCCACCGCCGGCGCCGGGCTGTTGATGCTGCTCTGCGTGCTCGTCAACCCGGTCATGCTGATCCCCGCCGCGGCCTGCGGGGCGACCCTCGCGATGCTGCTGCGCCGCGACGTCGCGGCCTGGTTCAGCGCACCGATCACCACACCGACCAGGCGTCAGTAGACACGACCGTCGTCACCTGGAGCGACCGGGCCCCGACGAACGCATCGCGGCCGTGCAGGTAGCGGTAGTTGTCGAGGACGAGTACGTCGCCGGCATCGAGCCTGAAGCGCGGCGCCCGAGCAGCCATGGCCTCGACGACCGCGGCGTAGCGGTCCAGCATGACCTGGTGTCGTACGGCGTCCGGCTCGCGCGGTGCCGGCCGTGCCTGGGAGCCGGTCCGCACCACGCGGCGCCCGCCTCGGGTGTGCTCGATCATGCGCCGCAGCAGCGGCGTGGCGGGCACGCCGCGGGAGGGGTTGGTCCAGCCGGCGAGGAAATCGACGTCGACCCCGGTGAGGAACTCGTGGAGCTCGGTGTCGGTCTCCCGGATCCGATCCGCGAGCCGATACCCGTCGAGAACGAACGACTCGCCGCCCTGCGCCGCCGGCTTGAGACACCGCTGCAGGACGTAGTCGTCGTCGGGGTCACGGAGTCGCACGGTCTGGCCGTGGACGTCGGCGAGCGCCCAGGCCCCGTCCGCGTGCGGGCCCAGGTAGTCGCCGCTCTCGCCGTCCTGTCGTCGGATCGGGAACAGCCTCCGCAGCCGCGATCCCAGCAGCAGGGCGGCCACCTCGACCAGGGTGTCGGACCGCTCGGACGGACTGGGCATGACGACGGCGCCGTACTCGGCGAAGATCTCGCGAGCCTCCGGCAGCCCGCAGCGGGGTGGCATCGTGCCGGCCTCGATCAACTGGTTCATCTCTGTCTCCTGTCGGTGGCGCGCTCAGGCGAAGTAGTCCAGAGCCCAGACGCCCTGGGGAGCGACCGTCAGGAACCGGGAGTGGAACTCCTGCCAGGTCTTGTCGGGATCGAGGTCGGCGAACTCCTCGGGATAGAGGTCCTTGGCCACGCTCTGGATCGCGTAGAAGTCCCATACCTCGCGCACGTTGCTGTGGCTCAGCAGGTAGACGCGATGGTTCTGCACCGCAGGGAAGGCCTCCCAGCCGGGCCGCTCCACGTAGGGCTTGGCCGACGCGCGCGCTACCTCCGGGGTGATGTCGTAGCCCAGCTTCATGGTTGACCCGTCCAGCGAGCCGCCGCCGCTTACGAGCAAGACCACGTCCGGCTTCTGGGAGAGGACGTACTCACGGTCCAAGGGCGCCATCTCGACGCCCTTGTCGGTGGCGATATTCCTCGCGCCGAGGCTCTCGAGGATGCCGCCCCACAGCAGCTTGTCATAGCTGTTGCCATATTCCGCGGGGTCCCTGGCCAGCTCGACGTAGACCTTGGGCCGGTCGGCCTCGGCGGCCGCCGCTGCCTGAGCCCGCTCGTAGACCGGCTCGACCTGCTCCCGGTAGAAGTCGGTCAGCTCCTTGCCGCGGGCGTCGGCCCCGAAGACCTTGGCGATGATCTCGATGCTCAGCAGGCTCTTGTCCAGCTCCGAGGAGTGGAAGTCGATGGTCGCCACCGGGATGCCGGCGTCCTTGATCCGCTGGACCTCCTCGGGCGCGCCCTCGTAGGCGAGTTCGGGGATGAGATAGATGTCGGGCTTGGCCGCGATGATCCCCTCGGCGTTGAGGTCGCTGCCGGACCCCGTCACCACCGGTACGTCGTCGAGGCCAGGATCGACGTCGAGGAAGTGGGGGTAGAGGTCGGCGCGGGTCTTCAGGCCGTCGTCCCAACTCGCCAGGTGCTCGTCGACGTCCTCGCCGAACAGCGCGAACATCGTGAGGAACGGGCCACCGAAGCCGCTGTAGACCACGCTGGCCGTCTTCGCCGGCCGCGGCAGCGTCACGGTGTCGCCGCGTACGTCGGTGAAGCTGATCTGCTCCGAGCCGCTGGCCTCGGGCGTTGTCGACTGCCCACCGCAGCCGGCGGCCGTCAAGAGCAATGCGGCGGAGGTCGCCGCGGTCGTGATGAGCCTGATGGCTCTCATAGAGGTTCCTTCCATGGTTGTGCTCGAGGGGGTGTCTCGTCAGGAATGTGTGTGCGTCCGAGTGACCCGACGCAGCGAGGAGAGGGCGTTGACGTGCAGGCTGTCCGCTTCGCTCACGATCCGGGCCTGCACCTGGAAAACCTCGCGCACCAGGTCCTCGGTCAGCACCGCCGCCGGGGCGCCGGCGACGTGCAGGCCGCCGCGGTGCAGCACCAGCAGCTGGTCGGCGTAGCGACCCGCGAGGTCGAGGTGATGCAGTGAGACAAGGGTGCAGATGCCGCGCTCCCGGGTGAGGTCGGCGATCAACTCCAGGGTCTCCAGCTGGTAGGCCAGATCAAGGCTGCTGATCGGTTCGTCGAACAGCAGGATCTGCGGATCGCGGACCAGCGCCTGGGCGATCGCGGCGAGCTGGCGCTGGCCTCCGCTGAGGGTGGCGACCGGCTCGTTGGCCAGAGGCTCGATGCCCACCGCGTGAAGCGCTCCCCAGACGGCTTCGAGATGCTTCTCGTGCACCGACCAGCGCAGCGAGTGGACGCGGCCGAGGAGAGTCGCCTCGAACACCGAGAGCGCCGGGCCCTGAGCCGTGTCCTGGGCGACGTAGCCGACCCGACCGGCGCGCCGCGACAGCGACCAGCCGGCGGTGTCGACGTCGTCGAAGAGGATCCGGCCCTGATACCGGCCGATCCCGGAGATCGCCCTGAGCAAGGTCGACTTGCCGGAGCCGTTGGGCCCGAGCAGCACGGTCACTTGGCCGGGATGGATGCTGGCGCTGACGTCGGCGAGGACGGTCCTGGCGCCGTAGCGGCAGCCGACGCGGTCCAGTTCGACCCTCATCGCCTCGCCGTCCGGCGGGAGAGGATGAGAGAGATGAAGAAGGGCAGGCCGATGATCGAGGTGACGACGCCGACGGGATAGACGGTGCCGGGGACGATCACCTTGCTCGCGATCGAGGCGGTCGACAGCAGCGTTGCTCCGCACAACGCCGACATCGGCACGAAGTAGCGCTGATCCTCGCCTACCAGCATCCGGGCGAGATGGGGGCCGACCAGCCCGACGAAGCCGATCGTGCCGACGAAGCTGACGGCGACGGCGGTCAGCAGGGAGATCAGCACCAGCGTGCGCCACTTCAGTGCCACGACGTTGATGCCGAGCCCGGCAGCCCGGTCGTCGCCAAGGCGCAGAGCGGTCAGCCGCCAGGCGTCCTTGGCTAGCAGCGCGGCGACCACCAGCAGGACGCCTCCGACGAGCAGCACCTTGCTCCAAGTGGCGCGCTGCAAGCTCCCGAAGAGCCAGAACACCACCTGCTGGAGGGCTTCTGGGGAGGCGCGGTATTGAACGAGGGAGAGCAGTGCCTGGAAGGTGAACATCAGTGCGATCCCGGCCAGGACCAGCGAGTCTCCGCTGGCGCCGAGACGGTGGCCGACCAGCAGGATCACGAAGCAGGCGGCGACGCAGAAGACGAACGCGTTCGCGGCGACGGCGTAGCTGCCGAGAAAGGGGAGGACGGCCCAGCCGCCGACGATCGCCAAGGCGGCGCCGAACCCCGCGGCGGCCGAGATGCCCATCGTGTAAGGGCTCGCGAGCGGGTTGTCCAGGACCGTCTGCATCTGGGCTCCGGCGATGGCCAGCGACATGCCGACCAGCAGCGCCATCGCCGCTATCGGCAGTCGGAAGCTCCAGACGATCACATAGTCCGCGGGGTCCGCCTCGGAAGGACGGAAGACGACGCGGAGGACGTGTACCGGGCTCATCCCGGACACCCCGACGAAGACGTCCGCCAGGCAGGCCGCGATGCAGACGGCCAGCATGGCGCCCAACAGCAGTCGCTTGCGCCGCACGATGCGGCGGTAGGCCAGGCGGGCGCCCTGGGCGGGTCGGGACGTCGGGTGGTCGACGGTGACTGACACGGCTGCCTCCTTTCTTCGACGCGGCGTCCTTGCAAGCTAACACAAAATGACAATCATTATCAATACGAGGGTCTCCGCCTCGAGGTCGGCACCCGGCGACCTGGCCACGCTGCTGGATCAGCAGTTCCGGGCGCCCGTCCAGCCCCCGGCGTCGTACCTCTCGCTGACGGAGAAGGAGCGCGAGGTCTTCACCGCCGTCGCACGCGGGCTGTCCAACACCGAGATCGCCGCGCTGGTCTTCGCCGGCGAGTCGACCGTGAAGACCCACGTCGGCTCGATCCTGCGCAAGCTCGGGCTGCGCGACCGGGTGCAGATCGTGGTCTTCGCCCACGAGCACGGCCTGGTCTAGCGGCGCGACTCGGCAGAAGTGCAGGTCTGAGAGGTGCCGAGTCGGCAGAAGTGCAGGTCTGAGAGGTGCCGAGTCGGCAGAAGTGCAGGTCGCTCACCAGCACTTCTGCCGACTCGGGCCCTGTAC